>JBAXIP010000096.1:0-8046 GCA_037138315.1 Actinomycetes bacterium | reverse complement strand
CAGTCGAGTTCATTGGCCGCTGATTTGGTCGGTGCAACGAAGATATCTATGGTGAGCATGACTTCCGGTTTGCCTTCGATTTGGGAAATGCGCACGCGATAGGTCTCGTTCATAAAGACGAACTTGAGGCGCTGGCCCAACTCAAGCGACCCTCGTTGGGAACTACCGCTCAGATCAACGACATAACCACGAATCTTGGCGGTGCACTGGTCAACGTTCACTGTGAATTCACACCTTTGGGTCAGGGCCGTGTGGGCCAATAGTGGCTGTTCATTTGGGGAACGAACAAACCACACCATTTTGTGCGGTGGGTGGGAGGAAATCTCAAAAACGCTCTGAGCAGGGGTTTTGCGAAAACCGTCGTCCAAAAGCCTCCATTTTTAAAATATGTATAGTGCGTCTCCCAATCACCGATCCAAGGAGACTCATTTGACCCTCGAAACCACCCTCGTCAGCCAGTTTGCGCAATTTGGCCACGTTCTCGCAGTGAACTCACTGCGACGCGCCGACCCCATGCGATTTGTCCCCCAATCATCCTTTGATAGTCAGGACGAGACCCCGGTTCTCCTGAAGGTCTCGGTGATGTCTCGGGACTCACGCGCTCCGATGTTGCTCATCGAATCAGAAATGTGGCGGGCTTCGGGTCTGGTCAAGCCAGCTGACATCGCAAAGGTGGTTGCTCGCCGTGCGACGTTTCCGCAGATCGGAAAAATGAATGTCCGCACCGTTCCGCTTGGTCACAAGACTGAAATTCTGGCCAAGGTTGAACACATCATTCCAGCGCGTGGGTTAGCTAGCGAGTCAATTGAGGTCATTATTGAATCGATGGTTCGCGCTCACAGTCGCATGATTTCGGATATTTCGAAAGCAATTCGTGATCAACAGGAAGCTGTGACTAAGGCTGAAAAGACTCGCCAAATAGGTCTTGAGGCTGTGATGGATGAGATGAAGATGTTGGTTGGTCTTCGTCCAGTCAAGACGATGATTCGTCAACTTGCTGTTCAACAACAAGTCATCGCTCAACGTGCAAAGTTTGGTTTGGAAAGCCCAATGGTGTCGCCACATTTGGTTTTCACGGGCAATCCAGGAACTGGCAAAACAACCGTGGCTCGTCACATTGGTCAGATGTATAAGACTCTCGGACTGTTGTCGAGTGGGCATGTCGTTGAAGCCGATCGAAGCATGCTCGTCGCAGGGTTCTTGGGTCAAACAGCCCTGAAAACATTGGCGGCCTGTGAGAAGGCTTTGGGTGGAGTGCTTTTTATTGACGAGGCCTATTCGTTGGATGCTGATGGTCGAGATTTTGGCAGCGAAGCGATTGAGACCATTTTGACTTTTATGGAAAACAATCGCGGAAATATTGCAGTGATTGTCGCGGGGTACCCAGTTGAAATGGAACGGTTCCTTTCGTCAAACCCAGGGTTGCGTAGTCGCTTTGATATGACGCTTCATTTTCCTGACTATTCGGACAACGAGTTGTTTGAAATCTTGTTCAACTTGTTTGCTGACAATTCGTACGGAATGTCTCCAGAGGTGATCGAGGCACTGCAAGATGTGGTGACGCGGTTGCCGCGGGGCGAGGCATTCGGCAATGCACGTGATATTCGAAAGTTGTTTAATGCGATTCTGTTTGAACATGCAGCACGGGTGTCGCGTTTCAGTAGTCCGACCCGTGAGCAATTGGTGCAGATACATGTGCGAGATATCGAACGGGCATTGCCGCAGCCGAAGTTGGTGTCGGCCGTTAAGGAAGATTTTGTCAGCCTTGGGTATTTGTAGGGGGACTGACTAGTGCAGCCAGGTCACGAGGCTCACCATGAGGGCATTAAACGTGAACATGCAAGAAATTATGGTCAAGGTGTGGGCGCGAAAAGCCTTTTGCATTTTGGCGTCGGCTTCTGCAAATTTTACGTCAACCTTGGCAAAGCTGAGTTGAACTTCAGCAAATCGGTTGTTCATGTCGGTACGTACGTCTGCGAATTCGGTTCGCATTTCGGTGCGTACGTCGGCGAACTGGACGGCGACTTCGGTGCGGAAGTTGGCGAACTCGAGTTCCACCTCGGCCTTGGTGAGGATGGTCGCCGCGGCGATGTCGTCTTTGGTCGCGAAGCGGTCCCAGTCGATGGGCGGAATGGCGTCCATCAGCTTGGCCGCGTCTTCTTCGCCAAGGATGCCAACGAATTTGTTCGTGATGCGAAACCGAGTTGTTTCATCAAATGTCATTGTGTCGCCTTTCGGTTTTCGATGCAAGTCAAATGTGACCGTGACAGTGTGTGCACGGGGAACAAATCGGGGTGGACAAAATTAACTTTCGCCTAACAGTATGAACACACTTTTTCGAATACTGCTCGTTTGATAAACAATGAATCAACGAGGGGGGAAATATGATCGTTTCAATACCAAGGGATGAATGGATTCAGGCAATAGATCTGACGAGTTTCATAGGTAACGATCACTCTGTAGCCGCCGGATATGTTCGAGTCTTTGTTCATGAGGGTCAACGTCAGTGGTTGGCCTCAGATGGAACTACAGGTTTGCATTTTCCGGGTGCCGCAGATCACGAGAACTGGACGCTCAACATTCCAATCATGGCTTTCGCTGCTCTCAAACATAACTTGATTGGAGTTGAATCAGTTGATATTCATATGGATGACGAGTCGCCTCGAACGATTATTTCTTCATCAACAGCAGAATTTAGTTTTGATCGATTGATCGCCGATCATGCGGCCGCTTACTCTGATTGGTCACGACCCACTAATGGTGCAACGGTGACTGTCAATCGAGAATTGTTGCAACAAACGTTGAGACCTCGTCCAATTGATCCAGTCAATTCAGATGGCGAGAAAATGCCCGTCATTCTGGGCTGCTGCGCTCGAGGTCTTACTATTTCTGCGCACTACACGGATACTGGTTATTCCCAGGTTTTAATTCCAGGAGACCATGAGGGGTCGGAGTTCGAACTCCGACTTTATGTGAATCAATTAATGAAAGTCATTCAGGTTCTTAAAAACTCTGAAGAGTGCACAATCACGGTCCCTGGACTTGCTGCAGAACCGTTACACATTGAATGTGGAATTTATAATGCTCTTGTTATGCCAATCAAAACATTGTTTCAAAGTGCCATTGATCATGTGCGTATAGTGATCAGCGAAGCACTGGGGAATGTCGCCCTAGAACGGGACGATGATGGCGACTATCCGCTTCGTCGCCATGGAGTTCCGATCTACGGTCGGTTTCACAACGACAACCGCCCGCTATTCCAAGTTTTTGCAGTTGTACTTGATGGCGTTGACGAATCGCCAGAACTCTTTGCAGAACTCAATTCGCTGAACGCGAACTTGCAACAAGCTCGTGTATTCCATGTAGAAGATCAAGTCTTAGCAGAAGTTGATTTAGTTGCAGAATCACTTGATGGAGTTGAGTTGATTACCGCCATGGATCGGATTCAGAAATTTGCTGAGTCAATAGCTCCCACTTTACGAGTGGTTTTTGGGGGAGAAGACAGTATTCGTCCTGAGGAATTCCGCTGGATGAACTACCGTTCAACAAGTGTGAGTGCGGAAGTTTCACCGGCAAAAGTTGATATTTTAACTGGGGAAAAAGGAGTCATCCAATGGCCTTTCCCTGGACCAATTTTTGTTTTGACCGGTTGGAACCCACAAGGTGTCAATCGATCAGGTGACTATACGAATTCATGGCTTGCTCGCGACGTTCTTCATCAAGGCGGCCGGGTAGTGCTGGGATATGGAACGTCGTCTGATGGCGAATATGTTGAACCAAGCATTATTGCTTGGGGAATTGACTTGGATTTCGCTCGAGACCTTGGCCGGCGTGCTGATCAAGAAGCAATTTTCATGATTGACGAAGAGAATGTTTATTTGACAGCATGCTTTTACGACCGAACCGAACACTGGCCACGCGTTATTTCAGCAGCGGATTGAGAAACGAAAAAACTGTCATCAGTGCGGCCAGACTGCCGATGATGGTGAAAGTATTCACTCTCATTGAGTGAGCAAATTCGGCACGAAGATTTGCAAATCCAGTGCGCATTTCGGTGCGTATGTCGGCAAACTCGGTTCGCATTTGGCTGCGTACTTCTGCGAATTGCACAGCAACTTCGGTACGGAAATTGGCGAACTCGAGGTCCATCTCGGCCTTGGTGAGAATGGTGGCCGCGGCAATGTCTTCTTTGGTCGCGAAGCGGTCCCAGTCGATGGGCGGAATGGCGTCCATCAACTTGGCCGCGTCTTCTTCGCCAAGGATGCTGACGAATTTGTTCGTAATGCGAAACCGAGTTGTTTCATCAAGTGTCATTATTTCTCCTTTCGGTTTTGGATGCAAGTCATTTTCTTCATGACACCGTGAGCCTGAAGAATTTTCTGAGGCGAAATTTTCTGACGGCCGGAAACTCTGCCACACCCCTTTTCTAAGGTGGCAATTACTTCCCGCATGTGTATTTGAAAATTCAATAACTGTTGGAGGTGAGTATGAAATTGGTAGACGAGACGTGTGGTCCGTCATTGAGCCCCTCGCCGTGGCGTGTGAGGTCTGACGAAATTCTCGGCCGACTGGGTGAGATCAAGCGACAGGAGTCGGCACTGGCCTCCGAGCGATTTGAGCTGTTGGCCGAACTGAAAACATTGCGAACCGTTGACCCTGAAATCACTTTGACACGTGAGGGCTTGTTATCCCGACGTGAGGCTCGCGATGTTGTCAGTCGTTTTTCTGCAGTCGAGGCGGCACCACTATTTGGTGAAGCTCTTTGGCATGGCAATATTTCAGTTGCTCATATTGATGGTCTATCGCGAGCACTCAAAATTGTCGGCGAAGACAAAGCGCTATTGCTGGAGAAGATTGAATCTTTAGCCAGCGCAGCTTGCCGTATGACTCCCGACGAATTTGGTCGTCACGCTTGCGACACCGCGAAATCGATCATGACCGATGACGGCATTGGCGTGCTTGAACGTCAACGTCGTGAAACACATCTCAAAATATGGAATGACCTTGATGGCATGGTGCATATTCGCGGTCAATTTGATCCCGAACGCGGTGCAGTCGTGCAGTCGCTGATCTCTCGTCGCGTTGAATCAATGTTCCATACAGGCGACAATGACAACAAGGTAGATGTTGCCCCCGGAATTGAGCCCAATCATCACCGCAACGCTCTTGCACTCATTGGCTTGGTGAGCGGTTGTCTTGATACCGATGAGCGACCCGTTCGAGCCGAACTTGTTGTGCATGTCGATCTTGCGACTTTGCAAAATGGACGCCACGAAACAACGGTCTGTCGGACCAGTTACGGGTCTGATTTGCCTATCGAAACCGTGCGCCGGCTTTCGTGTGAAGCCGAGGTGATTCCGGTGGTTCTTGATGGCCGGTCGGTTCCGCTCGATGTGGGGCGCGCCAAACGTTTAGCAACGGCTCTTCAACGTCGAGTTTTAGAAGCGATATATGAAACCTGTGCAATTGACGGATGCGACCGTGCTTTTCATATGTGCAATGTGCATCACATTGAGTATTGGGAAAACGGGGGAAAAACCGATCTCAACAACATGGTGCCGTTGTGTTCGCAACATCACCATGCCGCCCACGAAGGTGGGTGGAAACTGAAACTCGATCCGACGACACGCCAACTAACGGTGACTTAGCCCAGCAGCGGAGTGAGAACCGAGAAGATACACACAGGGTCAGGGGTGGTGGTTGATCCAACATCGCCAGTGGGCTTGATCAACAACTTGTCTCACAAAAGTCCTAGTCAGCGGTGTTTATTGCTCCGAATGACCCCTTTTGGGTGACCGTCGCGAGTCAATTTGTCACAAAATTTGGGCTCCATCGTTATTTGTCCTAATTGGGGATTCGGCCCCACGTCAGAGCAACGTAGCGGGGACGCATAATGGATTTTTTTCCTCTTCTAATAGCTGGTCTGTTCCCTTTGATTGTCGGGATGGGTCTCATAGTCGTCCTGGTCGGATTAGGGGCCAAAATACGTCCCGCAAAAACAGAGCCGATTCGATTTCGCTCTATCGACGCCTCCTCAGCGATTCGTGAGGTAGTCGGCTACACCAATGGCCTGACCAACTCGAAGTTTGGATTTCCTTCTGGAGTATTCGTCGAAGACAAAGTTGAGGGTGATCGGGCAATATTTAGGGAAGTCGTATTTGGGACGGTCGGACTTCAAGCGGCGAAGTACAGCTTCTTGGCACCTTTTAAAGTTGTCGGGCGAATGTACCGGCAAATGAAAGGCGATAATACTGGCTTTGGATTTTTTGAACTCTTCATGTTTACTATTGCCTTGTTTTTGTTTGTCACTGTTGCGCCACTCAGTTTTCTATTTGTCGAAGTCACGATCATCGAGTTTGTGATCAAGAAGGCGTTGCGTTCAAAAATTGAAGCCCGAGCAACGGTCGATCCGCAGAATCCAGATGACGTGCTCGTTGAATTCACGCTCTCAGGAATATCAGCGCGACTCACAAAGGCTGCAATTACCAATGCGTTCGTTACTCCAGAACGACCAATTCTCATGGCGAAAGCCTGAGATGTCAGAAGAGATAGTCGATCTTGACATGAATGATGATGATCAACAAGATCTTGTTGAGTTGACGGAAGAGATGTCTTTGCTTCAGGAAATTCGTGACGACATGTACAAAATGATCCCGGCCCTACGAGCCGCGATTGCGCGCGATAGTTCGTTTGAAGCGATGGACACTCGGCTCAAAAAGTTGGAAGCAGAACGTTCTTCCTTTCCCCAATGGAAGATGGCCTCAGACATTCACAAATTTCGGGTTCGCATGTTGCACACATCAATGCCCGATGAGCTCAAAGAATCTATTGATGAAGAAATCACAAAAATTTTAGATAATCAAGGTTTCAGAAAATTTGGGGAAGTTGGAGAAGCGTTCGACGAATTGAAGCACCGTGTCGTTGATATGAAAGATGACCGAGGATCCGATCTGTTTGTCAATCAAGTGATCTCTCCCGGATTGACCTGGATGAAAAGAGTGGTTTTGAAAGCGGATGTTGTGGTCAGTCAAAGGAGAAAAGGCAAATGAGTGAAATAGTTGGGATTGACTTAGGAACCACGAATTCGGTTGTCGCATGGACTGATCAAAGTGGACGAACTGAAATCCTCGCTGGAGCAGAAGGTTCGAGAATTGTTCCGTCAGTTGTGTATTTCGAACCCGGCGGCGGGATTGTTGTTGGCGATCGTGCGACTCAGTTTTCGGTGATTGAACCGACGCGAGCAGCGAGGCTCTTTAAACGGGGGATGGGACTGAGAACCTTCTTAACTAATGGTGCAGAGTTCAAAGTAGACGGAAAAACATGGAGCCCCGAAGAACTCTCAAGCCTCATTCTGAAGAAACTTGCGACAAATGCCTCTACTCATCTGCGCCAAAAAATTACCCGCGCCGTCATCACTGTTCCGGCTTACTTTGGTGAACCGGAACGAGCAGCGACTCGTCTCGCTGGTGAGATTGCCGGATTAGAAGTAGTCCGAATACTGAACGAACCAACAGCGGCGGCGATCGCCCACGGGATTGATCAGCGTGGACAACAGAGTCGAATGTTGGTCTTTGACCTAGGTGGGGGAACTTTCGATGTGACTGTCATGGATATTGCATCTGATGGTGGCATGACCGTTGTCGCAACTGGCGGTGATCGTCAACTGGGTGGTGCCGATTTTGATGCGATGATTCTCGAGCAGATGGCCGATGAAATTGACCTCAAGTTCGCTTTGGATTTGACGGAAGATCTGTATGCGTTTGTTGACGCGCGTAACAAGGCCGAAGAAATCAAGAAGGATCTGTCAGCTATGCCAACGGCTCAGCGACCGCTCACTGTTGGTGGAAAACCTTTCATGTTCCAGTTGAGTCGAGCAAATTTTGAATCAATGATTGCTCAACAAATAAGCGATATTCGAGACACGGTTCTGAACACGTTAGAAATGGCCGGAGCCGGGACTGGAAGCATTGATGAAGTCCTCATGGTTGGAGGGTCAAGTCGAATTCCAGTCTTCTTTTCATTACTGAAAGAGATAACTGGTAAGGA
>JBAXIP010000095.1:0-8096 GCA_037138315.1 Actinomycetes bacterium | reverse complement strand
TCGTATTCCATGTAGGTCAAGTCGAGTGGGCGACCGTCAATTGATGCCTGGTAGGTCTCGAGGTTGAGGGCAAGCCCACCGTAATCAACCACATCGGGCTTAATGCTCGACGACATGTGAGCAAACACATGCTTGAGTCGAGCTTCAAGTTCGCGCGGGTGGAAAGGCAACAAACAAAAGTCGGTAAACAATTCGTCACGCAATGTGAGATCGTCAAGTTGCGCACCAGTCACTAACAACATGAGTGGCACTTGAATTCCGTCGCGCTTGCGCAACGCGCGACACACTGCCCATGCGCCTTCCATATCTTCGTCGGCCATCACAATGGCGCCCAGCCAACCTTCGGTTGGTTCGGCTTTGATCACGGCATCGGCAGAACCAAAAGCCTTCCAACGAAAGCCGGCCATGTCGAGAGTGCGCGCCAGTTCTGGCGACGGTGACTCGGGAAAGACTGCGATGAGATCCATGACGATGTTCTTGCTCAGATGCTCTTGAGGTAGCGCTGTAGTTCGAAAGGGGTCACTTGCGTTTTGTAACCGCGCCATTCGGAGCGTTTGTTACGTAAGAACCATTCAAAGATGTGTTCACCAAGAGCTTCACGCACCAACGTCGATGACTCCATCACGTTGAGTGCTTCAGACAACGACTGCGGTAATTGTGCAATACCTAACTTGTCAAGATCGCCATCATGCATTTCAAACAAGTTGGCGTCGGCTTCGGCTGGCAGTTCGTAGTTCTGTTCGATACCGCGCAACCCGGCAGCCAAGATGACCGAGAACGCTAAGTACGGATTACAAGCCGGATCGGGTGAACGATACTCAATACGTGTTGCCGACGGGTTGGCCTTTTTGGGAACAGGTACACGAATGAGTCCACTGCGGTTGTTACGTGCCCACGACACGTGCACCGGCGCTTCGAAACCAGGTACTAAACGCTTGTAACTATTGACTGTTTGGTTGGTCACCGCAGTAATTTCACTGGCGTGGTGCAACAAACCAGCCATGAACTTCTTAGCCATGTCTGACAAGTTGTATGCATCATCAGGTGAATAGAAGGCATTGCTATCGCTGTCATCGGTGCCGTTGTTGTTGAACAACGATAAGTGCAAGTGCATTCCGCTTCCTTGCACACCTTCAAGTGGCTTGGGCATAAACGTTGCGTGCACTCCTTGCGCTGCAGCAACTTCTTTCACGACCAAACGGAATGTCATGACGCTGTCGGCCATGGTGAGTGCATCGGTATGACGCAAGTCAATTTCGTGTTGCGACGGAGCATCTTCGTGGAACGAGTACTCAACCGGAATGCTCATGGTCTCGAGGGTGCGAATGGTCTCTTTGCGCAATGTGCCCGTGACATCGGTCGTTGTGAGGTCAAAGAATGATGCTTCATCAAGCGGCTTGGGTGGCTGACCATTTTCGGGTGGAGCGAAATAGAAGAACTCCATGTCGGGAGCGATTAAGAAATCGAGTCCCATTGCTTGAGCCCGTTGCAAGTTACGACGCAATACCTGACGTGGGTCGCCACCAAATGGCGAACCGTCAAGGTTGTAGATATCGCAGAACACACGCGCTTCGGGCGCTTTGTTGTCGGCCCATGGCAGCATCACGAATGTGTTGGGGTCGGGAATCGCGAGCACATCACTTTCTTGCACGCGTGAGAAACCGTCGATTGATGAACCATCAAAGGTCATGCCATCTTCAAGAGCATTTTCCAGTTCGGCCGGACTAATGGCGAAGCTCTTGAGGTTGCCCAAGACATCGGTGAACCACAAACGAATAAGTCGGACGCCGCGCTCTTCGACGGTGCGAAGCACGTAGTCACGCTGTTGATTCAGCATGTTCATAGTTTCAGTCTGCCTTTGCTGTTTTGATAAATGACCCAAAAAATGAAACTGGGGGCCGGGTTTCCCCAGCCCCCAGTTCAGATTGCTTGCACCTCGATCAGACGAGGCAAGTTGTGTGGCCTCAGCCGCAAACTGTCTCAAGAAGGAGACGGCACACGGTGTACGGATCCATGTTGGCGTTCGGACGACGGTCTTCGGCGTAGCCACGACCGGTCTTTTCAACCTGGAACGGAATACGGATTGAAGCACCACGGTCAGAAACGCCGTAGCTGAACTTGTTCCATGGAGCGGTTTCGTGCTTGCCGGTGAGGCGGCTTTCGATGTCGTGACCGTAGTTGGTGACGTGCTCCATGATCTTCTTGCCAATGGCGTTACATGCAGCAGTGATGGCCTTCATGTCCTTGTCATTGCGCATGGCCTTGGTCGAGAAGTTGGTGTGAGCACCAGCTCCGTTCCAGTCACCCTTTTGTGGCTTGGCGGCCAACGAGATGACTACGTCGTAATCTTCGGCGATGCGGTGCAACAACCAACGAGCGACATGCATGTGGTCACCCACGGTGAGTGCGTCAGCGGCACCAATCTGGAATTCCCACTGACCGGGCATGACTTCGGCGTTGGTGCCTTCGATCATGAGGCCAGCATCCATGCAGGCCTGGGTGTGCTCTTCAATGATCTCGCGACCAATGACGCGACCGGTGCCGACGCCGCAGTAGTACGGTCCCTGCGGTTCGGGGAAGCCGCCACCGACGGGGAAGCCGAGGGGGCGACCGTCGGGACGAAGCATGGTGTATTCCTGCTCGATACCGAAGATCATTTCTTCAGCGGCGAACTTCTTGGCAGCCTTGGCACACGCAGCGCGGGTGTTGGTTGCGTGGGGCTTGCCGGTGGTTGCCGACGTGACTTCACACAAAACGAGAATGTTGTCGCCGCCGCGGATGGGGTCTGGACAGGTGAAGACAGGAATCAAGGCACAGTCGGACTTGTCGCCTGATGCCTGATTGGTGGACGAACCGTCGAAACCCCAAGCTGGAGGGGCGGTGACGTCGTCGGCCAAGATCTTGGTCTTTGAACGGAGCAACGGTGTCGGCTCGGTGCCGTCGATCCAGATGTATTCGGCTTGATAGGCCACTTGGTCCTCCAGGGATTTGGTCCGGCGATGCCGGGTTAGTTGTACGGGGCAGCGAAAGGTTCGCAGGGGGGCATTTCTCGGTCGTTGCCCAATTGTGAACGCTGTGTGAACCATCTTTGGTTCACGGCGCAACAACGAACTCAAACCGCAGATGTCACGGTAACCGCAAACCTTCCGAACGCCCACACTGGCGGTGCGGTTAGCCTCGCAGATGTGGCAACTTTGCGCGTCGGCTTGGCTCAGATGAACCCCACCGTGGGCGACTTGGCGGGTAATCGAGCGTTGATTGCCGACCTGTATGCGCAAGCCGTTGCTGCTCACTGCGATGTCGTGGCATTTAGCGAGTTGTCGGTGACGGGTTATCCGCCCGAAGACTTGGTGTTGAGGCCCGGCTTTGTGCGTGACAACCGAACAGTGGTTGAAGACTTGGCAAAGATGACCGGGTCGTGTGTTGCAGTGATTGGTTTTGTTGACAGCGGTGTCGGCAATCAGGTGGCCTCTGGTCGACCCGTGATCTACAACGCAGCTGCCGTGTGCGCGAATGGTGCGATTCGCAACGTGTATCACAAGCGCCTGTTACCGAATTACGACGTGTTTGATGAAGAGCGCACGTTCGAACCCGGAACTGGTGCACATCATCTTTTTGAAGTTGGCGGCGTGAAGTGCGCGGTATCAATTTGTGAAGATATCTGGCGTGCCGATGGTCCGGTGCAACAACAAGCGCAAGATGGCGCGCAACTCAACATCAATATCAATGGCTCGCCATTTCATAGTGGCAAGTTGCAAGCGCGCGAAGAGATGTTGCGCACGCGTGCTGCCGAAAATAAATGCGCGATTGTTTATGTGAACCAAGTTGGTGGACAAGACGAATTAGTTTTTGATGGGTCATCAATGGTGTTTGATGCTTCTGGAAAATTGCTCGCACGTGCTCCGCAGTTCACGAGTGGTTTGAGTGTTGTTGAGATTGATATTGGCAAGACTGTGGTTGGCGAAGTCACACCGCTGAGTAATCGATACGAAGAAATGTATGGGGCGCTGGTTCTTGGTACGCGCGATTATGTGCGTAAGAACAAGTTCACCGATGTGGTGATTGGTCTGTCGGGCGGAATTGACTCGTCAATTGTTGCTGCGATTGCCGTTGAAGCCTTGGGTGCCAAACATGTTCATGGTGTGGCGATGCCATCTCGTTATTCATCTGATGGTTCAAAGACCGATGCCTATGCGTTGGCTGAAGCGCTTGGTATTGATTGTCGAACAATTTCAATTGAGCCAGTGTTTGAGGCGTACTTGTCAATGCTCGCCCCAAGCTTTGAAGGTAAGGCCGCAGATCTCACCGAAGAAAACTTGCAGAGTCGCTGTCGCGGACAAATTTTGATGGCCTTGTCAAACAAATTTGGTTGGATGGTTTTAACAACTGGCAACAAGAGCGAGATCGCAGTTGGCTACTTCACGATTTATGGTGACTCGGTTGGTGGCTACGCAGTCATCAAGGATTTGTTGAAAACCGATGTGTTTGGTTTAAGTCGGTATGTCAATCAACGTGCCGGACGCGAGGTCATCCCCGAGTCGGTGCTTACTAAGCCACCATCAGCCGAGTTGCGCCCCGATCAACGTGATGATCAGAGCCTTCCGCCTTATGATGTACTTGACCCGATCTTGGCGTTGTATGTCGAACAAGATTGCACTGCTGCGGAAATTATTGAACTAGGTCATCCCGAAGACATCGTGCGACGTATTGCGCGACTCGTTGATATCAACGAATACAAACGGCGCCAGTGCCCGCTAGGAGTGCGTGTCTCTGAAAAAGCTTTCGGTAAAGATCGTCGTTTGCCGATTACTAACGGCTATCGCGGTTAATTAGATGTTGCTTTTTGTAGTGCGGCCGTAAGCGATGATGCACCCGATCATTCCGGCCGCACAGACAGCACCCATAAATGCCGGAACATTGATACCGAATTTTTCGTAGGCGGCGGTGGCAATGAGTGACATGCTGGCGCGACCTAAAGTTCCGCCGGCTAACACAATGCCGAGCCCACGACCTGGTGATGATGGAATCAGGTTGGCAGCTAATGGCAACATGCTCACGATAGAGAATTCAAATCCAAGCAGATAGATCCCCAATAAAATCAAGCCAATGACCTGGTTGTTGTGACCAACAGTGAGCAAGAGTCCTGCCGGCAAAATGAGTGCAGCTCCAAAGATGGTGCTGCGTTCTTTACCCCAGGTGTCGGTGCGGCGTGCACTTGTTACTGATGCGAGTAGTTCAAAAGCACCAAGGCCGAATACGACTGCCGAGATGCCGGCTTCAGTGAAACCAAATTGATCTTCAAGCCACGAACCAAAAGTGACAAACAAAGTTTGGCTGGCGGCCATCAAGAAAAACATTGCGCCGAAGATCCAGTAACCATTGCGAGGCATCGGATATTTCGTGGTGTCGCGCGATCGTTGTGAGCCAGCAACATCATGACCATCGAGGCGAGTCATCACGACGATTGCCATAGTGGCGACACTGATTGCACCTACGGCATAACCCCAGCGCCACGACGAGGCGGCAGCAACAAGGCCCATCGCGGTGACACCTATTAAGAGGCCGAGCGCCCATGATGTTTCGGTCATGCCGATAACGCGCCCGCGCTTTTCGTACTCAACGTGGTCGTTGACCCATGACGCGAGACCGATATCGAAAATGAACTTGGCAACCGCGATGAGCAACATGCCAAGTACGAAAATCCAAACCGACGGACTAGCTGCGGCAATCGTCGCCGCTCCGGATATTGCAAGTAGTCCACCAGCCATTGCGGTTCGACGATGTAAGCGGTCGACGACTCGTCCGAGAATTGGTGAGATGCCCATCGCGATTTCGGTGATCATGAGTGCTAAGCCAAGACGCGACAAACTGATATGAAAATCTTTGGAAATGCTCGCGAGAAATGGTGGGGCATAACGAAAACACGCGTTTGATGTCAGTCGCGCAATGGTCAGCGTTGAAACATGGCGACGAGTCTCTTCAGAATACGTATCGTCCAGAAACCGATCGGCAAAATAACTTTTGTTGTGGACGTTCAATCAAGATCCGTTTCGTCGTCACCAGATTTGGCGATCAGATAACCAATCGCGCGTTCGGTCTTCTCATAACGACGCGTAATTTCCCAAAAATCTGGACCGTGTCCTGACACATGTAAGTGAGCTAATTCGTGAACAATGACGTAGTCGAGAACCCAGGAAGGAAAGCCAACCAGGCGAGTTGACATGCGAATGCTCTTTGTTGATGGCGTGCAGAGTCCCCACACCGATGTCAGATTTTCGGCCCATTCAATATCGTTCGGTGTATGTAACGAGTACCGCTTGGCAAGAATTCGTGCGCGTGCCGTGAGGTCAACTTCTTGAGTTGCAATTTTGCGTTTGAAACGACGCACCATTTCGGCGATATTGGTGGCTTCTTCGGCCTTGCTCATCCAACTCGGAATTGAAACGCGCAAGACATCGCCATGCATTTGTGCACTGACGGTGCGACGACGTTTTTTTGAACGAACGACTTCAACCTGAAATGGTTCGGCTTGAATCGGGGAGTCGTCAAAAAGTTTGAGTTCAGAATTTTCTGAATCGTCGTTGCACGTCTTGTCGCTCATTCGACTGCACCGGTGTTGCGCAGTTCATCGGCAATGAGTTGCAACGGAAAGAGAAGTGATCCACATTTCCAACCATCGGTGGGCGTGTACTCAAACCATGAGCCTGCCAAATTGGGAAAGCGTTGTTCACCGCCGCCGAGGTGCTCGTGCATCAGGCGTAATACGCCGCCGTGTGAAATCACCAAGACGCATCCGCCAGTATTTTGCTCAACGATGTCGTCAAGCGCCGCCTGAGCGCGCGAGGTGGTTGAGGCAACGGTTTCAAAATTGGGCGGACGGCGATCGGATTCAAGGTAGCCAGGCCATTGTGTTCGAATCTCGGCTTGGGTCAGGCCCTGCCATTCGCCAGCGTCATTTTCTTGCCAACGTGGGTCAAGTCGGTGGGCCGAACAACCGATGACTGAGGCAATGGTTTGTCCGGTGATTCGAGCGCGTTCAAGATCGCTTGTGACGACGACGTCAAAAGTGGGGCATTCGCTGGCGATCAGGCCGCCAGCGAGTTGGGCTTGTTCGAGACCGAGTGCGGTGAGCGGAGGATCGGCTCGGCCCTGCCAGCGACCTGTCGCATTCCATTCGCTTTGGCCATGTCGTAGCACCAAGATCCGCGTCCGAAGTTGGTTGAAATGTTCTGCTGGCACAACCCACGAGGGTAGTGCGGGTACGCTCGGCGAGGTGGCAACTCTGCGTCTCTTTGCTCAAGCCCGAGAGGTGGCTGGAACTTCAAGTGACACGGTCGACGGTGCGACGGTAGATGAAGTGATTGCGAACGCGGTCGCTCGTTATGGACAAAATTTCGCCAACCTGTTGCCGTCTTGTCGAATTTGGCTGAATGGTGAAGCGGTACCTGCTTCAACCGCCGTGAGCGATAAAGATGAAGTAGCGGTTTTGCCACCTGTCTCTGGAGGATGCCAATGAATACGACAACGAATAATCCAGATCAACCATCTGGTGATCCGGCGGCGTTGTCGTTGCCCGATTTGCGCGCCGAACGTGATGCGCAGCGTAAACACGAAGATGCAGTTTCGTTTGTGCGTCGATTAGCTCAAGGTCGTCTTGACTTGGTCACGGCAGTGCGCCGACACAAGGCCGACGGTACGGGTGCAGTTTCGGTTGCCGAAATCGTTCGCTCGGGCGTTGGTCCAGCGCCAAGTACGGGTTCGGCGCGTCCGCCCCGTGATACTGAAGTGAGTGCCGATCATCCGTTGCTCACCGAGTTTGATGCATTGTGCGATCAATTGGGCTTTGACAATATGGCCGATCTGGATGATGCGGGCTTGCAGACCCTGGAGTCGGGTTTGAAGGCTTTTGAATCAACCCAATCAGAGATTCGTCGGCAGTTGTTTGACCGTATTGATGCCTTAACTGCCGAATTGGTGCGTCGCTACCGCGACGGCGACGCCTCGGTGGACACCCTTTTACAGAATTAGAGCCATTAACTTCAGTCCCTTCTTGGGGCACGTTCAGGCAAAGGTCGCAGACCACCGATAGTTTTTAC
>JBAXIP010000094.1:0-8116 GCA_037138315.1 Actinomycetes bacterium | reverse complement strand
AAAGATCGCTGGTGGGTGAAGTGGAAAGCCAACGGTTGGCGCAACGCCAAAAAAGAACCGGTGGCCAATGACGATCTGTGGAAACCATTCATTGAGTTCTACGAAAATTTGCCGACATCTGAGCGCCCAGACTTTCAATGGGTGAAAGGCCATAGTGGCGACCCGATGAACGATTTGGTTGATCAGATCGCGGTTCAAGCCTGCCCACGCTGACGAAAAAATAGCCCCTGAACAGGACTTTCTTGTCCATTGACAGGACTTGAACAGGATCAATCGGTACGGTTTGAGGGCTCGTGACACCATGAAGAATTTTCGCAAGACTCTCTTTGCCGCCGTGAGCGGAATGCTTGTGGCCTCGACGATGTCGTGGCTGGCCCCGTCGGTACCCGTTCATGCGGCGCCTGGAGACCCCAACGTTGGACTGGCCATGGTGATTGAAGGTCAGGGCAACGGTCATGGACGAGGCCTGAGCCAATACGGAGCGGTGGGTTGGTCGACCATCTACGGAAAAGACTGGACCTGGATTCTGGATCACTATTACGGCGACACCGCGATGGGCGCGGTTCCAGCCGGAACTCGCATGTCAGTTCGGTTGACAGCTCAAGATGATCTGCAGACCGCGGTGATTGCGGCAGGCGGCAACGTGTATTGGATGGGCGGACCTCAGGGCTATTTCACATCAATGGTGGCGCGCGAAGTTGGGTCATCAGGCGGCCAGTACACATACCAAGTGTGGGGTAAGACAGGGACAGCCGAATGTCCATCGTCAAATGACTCGTTAGCGAGTTGGATCTCCGTTGGAACAGTAACGACCGCTGCTGGGCTTGCTTCGGTGACATTCTCGGTGACGGGCGCAGATGATCCAACTACACCCGCCGCTTTACTGTTGGGTGTCTGTGATGCGGCTGGTGCGGTGCGTCATTATCGTGGAAACATTTTTGCATCAAACGGAACTTCTGGTGAAAATCGCACAGTCAACGACGTTGATATTGAGTCGTATGTGCGTGGGGTAGTGCCGCGTGAGTCGCCTGCTTCATGGGCCGATCGTGGCAACGGCACCGGAATCAATGCCCTGAAGGCACAAGCAGTTGCGGCTCGTTCGTACGGTCTTGCGCAGGGTGGTGGATTAGCAAATCGGCGCTATGCGTACGCAAAGACCTGTGACACAACTAATTGTCAGGTGTATGGCGGAGCAGGAACACGCACTTCGGCGACTGCAAATATTGTTGCAATTGAAGATTTGAGAAGCGACCGTGCCGTGTCAGAAACAGCATTGATGATTCGAGTTCGCGCTGCGACACCATTGGTTCCAGTCTCAACCGAATTCTCATCATCAAATGGTGATCGCACTGCCGGCGTTAACTTTCCAGCAGTTGATGATGCTGGTGACAAAATTGATTACAACCCGTACAGCCGTTGGACTCGAGTTTTAGATCTTGAGTCATTTGCTGCGCGCTTTGGATTAGCGACGATTACAAAGATTGAAACGTCAATTGATCCTTCAGTTTCGGTCGGAACATATGGTGTAACTCCGGCGTGGGCCGTGCGATTTAGGTTCTATAACGGAACGCAGTCGGTGTATGTGAAGGCCTCTGAAATTAAATCGGCTTACGACTTGCCATCACCTTCAATTTCGGCGCGCATCATCAAGCGAGATTTATCAAGTAACGATGACTTCACATTTATTTCAGACTCAGTTGGTGCCAGCATTGCAGACAACGCGGGCGCTGGTGAATTACCCACGCTCTTACGTCGAGTTTTCAATTCAGATACGTATAGCACGCAGGAATATCGCTGCACTGTTGGCAATTGCCCGCCAGCTACTCAAGATGGGTTGGCTGTCGCAAATGCACTCACTGGTACTCCTGACTTGGCAATTGTTGAACTCGGCTACAACGACAATCAGTCAACCTTGGGTGGAGAAATAGATCAGGTGATGACTGCGCTCACGGCCAAAGGCATCAGATATGTCGGTTGGGTGAGTATGTCCGAACGTCGAAAAGTGAATGGGATCGCATCATTTGCTGCTGGAAACCGTGCCTTAGTTGCAGCGACTGGTCGATGGCCGCAACTTCGTGTTCTTGATTGGGATGGTTACACGATGTGTGGTCCTCGAGATCGCTGGTTCTCGGACAGTGTGCATCTCAATACAACTGGACAAGCTGAATTCGCCTTGTGGTTGCGCGATCGGTCTCTTGAACTTGGAACGGGTGCGGTGTCGTCGCCTAAATGTTTTGTGCAAGTTGAACCAGGTGTTGACTTACAAATGCCGGTACTTGGAGTATCGGGGATTCCATTGGCGGGTGTGACTGCCGTGAGTTTGAACTTGACTGCGGTTGGCCCAACGGCTGAGGGATATGTGACGGTCTGGCCATGTGGAAGCGCCAAGCCAGAAACGTCAAATGTGAACTTTGTGAAAGATCAAATTGTTCCGAACGCGGTCATTGCTCCAGTCGATTCAACTGGAAAAGTGTGCATTGCCTCTTCGGTCGGCACTCACGTAGTTGTTGATGTGAATGGTTGGTTTGGCGCCACGTCGGGTTTGAACGCAGTGACGCCAGTTCGAGTTTTTGATACGCGCAGCGGAACCGGAGGCGTGCCAGTTGCAAAAGTTGGCGCGCTTGATGGAAGCGGAACTGCGCTTGAAGTATCGGTGCTTTCGGCAATCGGTCAATCGGTTGGCGCAGTCTCTGCGGTCTCGCTAAATGT
Organism: Actinomycetes bacterium; assembly: GCA_037138315.1. GTDB lineage: Bacteria > Actinomycetota > Acidimicrobiia > Acidimicrobiales > Ilumatobacteraceae > Casp-actino8. The sequence continues at coordinate 5,407 of JBAXIP010000094.1, read as the reverse complement.
GACGGCAACAGGGACGAGTGCTTCAAAATATGGCGGGTATGTCACGGCCTATCCATGTGGATCTCGACCGAATGCATCGAACCTCAACTTTGTTGCAAGTCAAACCGTTCCGAACGCTGTGATCGTGCCAGTGTCGGCTACCGGCACAGTTTGTTTCTACGTATATGGACAAGCCGACTTGATAGCTGACGTGAATGGATGGTTCGCCGGCGGTTCCGGATTTAATTCGCTCGCTCCCACTCGCGTCTTTGATACACGTTCAGGTAGCGGCGGTGTGCCCATCGCCAAGGTAGGCGCGCTCGATGGATCTGGCATGGCGCTGAAGGTGCAAGTTGCCGGAACAAATGGTGTTCCTGCATCGGGTGCGGCGGCGGTCATGATGAACGTGACTGTTGATGCGACGACTGCTTCGGCATATGGCGGATACGTGACCGCGTATCCATGTGATGCGGCTCCACCGAACTCGTCAAATATCAACTTCGTCAGCGGACAGACGATTGCGAACTCGGTTGTGGCGCCGCTGTCGGTGAATGGTGAAGTGTGTTTCTATGTGTATGGCCAAGCCCATGTTTTGGCCGATATCACTGGTTGGTTGGCATCTGGCTCAACGGTTTATACCGCGATGACTCCAGTTCGATTCTCAGATACGCGCTCTGGTCTTGGACCAATCCCCGGCCGTTAAATTCTGCGGAATCGAGTCGGGCTGTCTAGCCTGCAGGTATGGATATCAACGGAGCAAGCGCAATTGTCACTGGTGGGGCATCCGGTATCGGAGCTGCCACCGCTCGTCTTCTCGCCGCAAAGGGAGCCAAGGTCGTCATCGCCGACCTTCAGGCCGACAAGGGCGAGGCTTTGGCCAAAGAAATTGGCGGAGCCTTCTGCAAAGTCGACGTCACCAAGACTGAAGACATCATTAACGCCATCGAAATGGCCAAGGACATGGGACCACTGCGCGTGCTCGTGAACTCGGCTGGTATCGGTTGGGCCCAGCGCACTGTTGGCAAAGACGGTTCGTACGATTCGGCCGCCAGCCTCGATGCCTACAAGAAGGTCATCGCGATCAACTTGGTCGGAACATTCGACTGCATCCGTTTGGCTGCAACTGCAATGAGCACGACCGAGCCCTTGAATGATGGTGAGCGCGGTGCGATTGTGAACATCGCATCGGTTGCTGCATTCGATGGTCAGATTGGACAGGCTGCGTACTCGTCATCAAAGGGTGGCGTTGTTGGCATGACCCTTCCGATCGCTCGTGACTTGGCTGCAGTCGGCGTTCGCGTCAACACAGTTGCTCCTGGTCTTATCAACACGCCGATCTACGGTGAAGGTGAAGGCAGCGAGCAGTTCAAAGAGAAGTTGCAGACCGGCGTGTTGTTCCCGAACCGTTTGGGTTACGGCACCGAGTTGGCTTCGATGGTCGTCGAGTGCGTGACCAATAGCTACATGAATGCCGAGACCATCCGCGTGGATGGCGGCATCCGCATGCCACCCAAGTGATGTCGTGAAACTGGTGTCGTTTTATTCGGCATAGCCAAATAAAACGACACCAGAAGCACAAGGGATTATTCGGGGATGATGGCTCCGGTGATGATTGCACCAGTGAGAATTGCGCCAGTCATGTTTGCACCGGTGAAATCGGCGTAAGTCAAATTGGCATCGGTGAAGTCGACGTTGGTGAGATCGGCGCCAGTTAAAACCGCGTCAGAGAAATTGGCACCAGTCATGTTTGCGCCGATGAGCGATGCGCCAGCAAGCTGAGCCTTACGGAAGTTCGCACCCTGTCCTTGAGCATCGGCCAAGTTTGCATTGGAGAATAATGCGCCTGAAAAATTGGCGTTGGTTAAGGTCGCGCCGCTCAAGTCGGCGCCGCTCAAGTCAGCGAAAGAAAAGCCTGTGTCGGTGAGGTTGGCCTTCGAGAGGTTTGCTGAGGTCAGTGTTGCTGAACCAAAAAATGACTTTGTTAAATCTGAACCCGACAAGTTCACTTCGGTCATATCTTTGCCCTTGAAGTCCATGTCAATGAAACTGCTATTTGACAGATCTTGACCTGCAAATTCGGTGGGCATGGAATCTGTCGCAGCATCGCTAGTCATTGGAGCATCGCTAGTCATTGGAGCTGAGTCGGTTGAAGGGGTTGATGATCCTTTTGAGTCATCACCGCCACAACTTGTCAAGACAATGAGTGAGAACAATGCGGTTGAAGCTAATTTTTTAGTTGTGTTTTTCATGGTTGTTGTACCGTAGTAAAGAACCAGTTATTTCACACCCGTAAAAAGTGTGACACGAATTACTAAAGATTTATATCGGACTTGTTTTGAAGACTTTTAAGTCGTGTAGTCGGCGTTGATGCGCACGTAGCCATCGGTGAGATCGCAACCCCACACAGTGCTTGTTGCTTGGCCTGTATGTAATGACACATGAATGCGAACTTCATCGCCACGCATGTATTCACTCAGTTGCTCGAGCCCAGATTCATCAACCGCAACGGGATACACCTCTTGTGTACCAAAACGAATGATGACCTTATTCTGATCGATGTCGGTGTACTGACTGCATTTGCCAACGGCCATGGCAACTCGACCCCAATTGGGATCGGCACCGTGAACGGCTGTCTTCACGAGAGGTGAGTTGACAATCGCTTTAGCGACAGTCTTGGCCTGTTCGCCATCGCGTGCCTGATCAACACAGACTTCGATGAGAGTCTCAGCGCCTTCGCCATCGCGTGCGACTTGTTTGGTGAGCGATTGAGTGACTTGTTCAAGGGCTGCTTCGAGGTCGGCAAGGTTGACTGCGCCGGCAGCACCGCTGGCCAAGACAATCGCAGTATCAGATGTTGATGTATCGGTGTCGATCGAAACGCAATTGAAGGTGCGATCAATGACTCGACGCCAGACGACATCGAGTGCATCGCCTTCAACATTGGCATCGGTGAACGCCATGGTGATCAGAGTCGCCATGTTGGGCTCAATCATTCCGACGCCCTTGGCAACTCCGACAACTCGTGCCGGGCCAGAACCAATTGTGGCTTCAGCAATCTTGTGCACGGTGTCGGTGGTCATGATGCCGCGGGCAACCGAAACTGCATCATTGTTGGGTAACGGAAAGGGCAAAGTCGTCAATCCAGTACGAACTTTCTCAATGGGGTACTGGCGACCAATGACTCCGGTGGAGGCAATCAACACATCATGCGGATCGCAACCGAGTTTGGCCGCAACACCTTGCACTACTTCGAGAGCGTTGGCAAGACCTTGTTCGCCCGTTGCAACATTGGCATTTTTCGAAATGACCACAACTGCGCGTGCCGAATGGCTGGCAATGTGCTTGCGTGAAACTAAAACACTGGGGCCAGCGAAACGACTTTGCGTGAAGACACCAGATGCGGCGACAACAGTGTTGGCAGCAACGACTGTGAAGTCATCGCTGGAGTCTTTGATACCGATGTTGGTGACAAAGCTGGTGAACCCTTGGGGGAGTGCAGTCATGATGACTCCTAATTTTTGTGCAGAGCAGCGTTGAGTCCGCCCCAGTTGCCCGAACGTTGCGTGGCTTCAATTGCCCCCGTGACACTGTTGCGACGGAATAACAATCCGCTTGCACCAGACAACGTGCGACCCTTGACGACTTCGCCATCGGGCAGCGTGATGAGTGAGCCACCAGTGACGTACAAGCCAGCTTCAACGATGCACTCATCGCCAAGACTGATACCGATGCCGGCATTTGCGCCCAGCAAGCAACGTTCACCGATACTGACAACTTCTTTTCCGCCACCTGAAAGTGTGCCCATGATTGAAGCGCCACCACCGATGTCGCTGCCATCACCGACGACAACGCCGGCCGAAATGCGGCCTTCAACCATTGACGCACCGAGTGTGCCGGCATTGAAGTTGCAGAAACCTTCGTGCATCACCGTGGTGCCCGTAGACAAGTGAGCTCCCAGGCGCACGCGGTTGGCGTCGGCGATGCGAACACCCGAGGGCACAACATAGTCGGTCATGCGCGGGAACTTGTCGAGCCCGTGCACGTTGAGCGAGTGACCACTGCGTCGTTCTTCCCAGCGCACCTGATCAATGTTTTCGGGCAAAATCGGACCGATATTGGTCCAAGCGACATTGGTGAGCAAGCCGAATGCGCCATCGAGATTGAGTGTGCGGGGCTTTGCCAAACGATGCGACAACAAGTGCAAGCGCAAATAGACATCGATGGCGTTAGTTGGTGCGGTATCGGTGTCAATGACGATTGTGGCAAATGAAACGCGTACGGCACGCAATGCGTGATGTTGATCGGCAGTAGAGCGATCGGACGTTGGCGCAGATTCGCCCCAACCGAGTTCGTGAAACCAAGCATCGAGAACAGTTCCATCACTGCTGGAACCGTTATCAACTTGAGTAACTAGTGCGTGACCCCATGCTGCGGGCATAACAACTCCTTATTGACGATGAAATTAAAACGCTTCTGGGCGAAGCGTGGGGAACAAAATGACTTCTTTGATAGATGAGACACCCGAAAGCAACATGGCGACGCGGTCCATACCGACTCCGAGGCCACCGGTTGGTGGCAAACCAAATTCAAGAGCGCGCAAGTAATCTTCGTCGACAGTGCCACGTTCGGCGTCGCCCGCATCTTTGGCAGCTTGCTCTTCTTCAAAACGCAGACGCTGTTCAACGGGATCGTTGAGTTCGCTGTAACCATTGGCAAGTTCGCGAGCACCGACGAACAATTCGAAACGTTCAGTAATGAACGGATCATTGCGATCGGCGCGAGCCAATGGCGAAATTTCGACAGGATGACCGGTGACAAATGTGGGACGGATGAGCGATGACTCGGCAGTGAATTCGAAGATCTCTTCGATCATCTTGCCCGAACCCCAACGCTTGTCGTAACGCATGCCTAACTTGTCGGCGAGTGCACGAAGAGTTTCGACGGGTTGTGATGGATGGGTTTCAACACCCGTCTTTTCGGCGATGAGTTCCATCATGCTGGCACGACGCCATGGTTCGGCTAGGTCGACTGTGTGCACGACGCCAGCGGGATCGGCAATGCCAACAATGGTGGTGCCAATGGCATCGCGCGCTGCTTGCACAATGAGTTCTTCGCAGATTGCCATGACTTCGCTGTAGTCACCGAATGCCTGGTAGAGCTCCATCATGGTGAACTCGGGGTTGTGGCGCGTACTGATGCCTTCGTTGCGGAACACGCGACCAATTTCGTAGACGCGCTCCATGCCGCCAACGATGAGTCGCTTGAGGTGAAGTTCAAGCGCGATGCGCAAGTACAACTGCATGTCGAGTGAGTTGTGATGGGTGACGAACGGTCGAGCATGTGCGCCGCCAGCTTCAACGTGCAACACCGGTGTTTCAACTTCGATGAATTCTTTAGCGGCCAACGAACGACGGAAACTTGAAATCAC
>JBAXIP010000093.1:0-8128 GCA_037138315.1 Actinomycetes bacterium | reverse complement strand
TTGAGATTGGGGAATTCGGTGAAGACACCGCTCATGAGCCAGTCGACCATGCTGAAGCAGCAGTTAGCGAAAGTAAGTGTTGAACCAACAGCTGCCGGCGCGTCAGGCGATGTACTTGGCATCTTTGAACCAGAACCAATATGCATGTTGATTGTTGTGGCCGTCTCGTTACAAGCAGCGAAGAACGGCTTCCAGTAACCATCTTTGTCATGGATGCTCGGCAAACCAAGGTTGGTCGGAATTTCGCTGAAGCACACCGCGTGAACGCCGCGAGCAGCATTGCGACGAACTTCGGCAGCAGCAGCTACCGGATCCCACAACGGAACAATGCACAAGGGCAACATGCGTCCGCCTGATTCGCCACACCATTCTTCGACCATCCAGTCGTTGTATGCACGTACACACAACATGGCGAGTTCTTTGTCTTTGGCTTCGTAGAAAGTCTGTCCGCAGAATCGTGGGAAAGTCGGGAAGCACAATGAAGCTTCGATACCAGCGGTGTCCATGTCTTCAAGGCGCTCTTTGAGTTTGTAACTACCTTGACGCATCTCGTCATAGGTGATGCCAGCCAAGATCACTTCGTCACGTGAAAAACCAACCGCGGTGTCGAGACGAGTGAGCGGACGACGGAGGTCTTCGTAGAACCACCAATCGGCCAACGGGCCTTCGTCACCCTTCTCGCCGGGGATGGCGGTGAAGTTTCCGCCAACGAAGGTCATGACTTTGACCGGTAGACGATGAATGCGGGGTCCAACGTCGGCGTACTTCGAAGGAAGACGGTCTGACCAGACGGTCGCGGGTTCGGTGATGTGGTCGTCAACCGAGATGATTTTGGGCAATTCGCGCATGAGTTGAGGGTAGCACCCGAATCTGACGCCGCGTCAGATTCTGCGTGCAATGGGCGTTGTCGGGCTGTGACGACCTACGCTCGGGGCATGGTTCCCCCTGAACAGACTCAAGCAAAGCCTCGAATGACGGTCGGCGTGGCGCTGCCACAGATGGCCACAGGGCTCGATCGAGGACGGCTTCTGGACTGGTGTCGCATCGTTGATCAAGGTCCATTTTCAAGTATTTCAGCAGGTGAGCGCATCACTTTTCATAATTTGGATGGATTTACCTTGTGTTCGGCGGCCGCAGCCCTGACCGAGCGGGTGCGAATTTTGGTGAATGTCGCAGTCTTGCCCTGGCATGCTCCGGCTCTGGTTGCCAAAGAGCTGGCGTCAATGGATGTGGTCTCGGGCGGTCGAGTTGAAGTGGCCGTGGGTGTCGGAGGTCGTTCGCAGGATTATGAGGCGCTCGGTTCGCCGTTCGCTGGTCGGCACCGACGCCTCGATGAAGCTGTGTACGAAATGAAGCGACTTTGGGACGGTGGGGCGGCGGCCGATGGTGAAAAGGTCGGCCCAGCACCTGTGCAAGCGGGTGGTCCGCCGATCATGGCTTCAGCGATGGGTCCGAAATCGTTAGCACGCGCTGCGCAATGGGCCGTTGGCGTGAGTGGTTTTACTTTGCTTGGCGATTCTCGCGAAGCGGGACGACTATTTCGGGCGACAGAAAGTGCTTGGAGTAGCGCAGGTCGTACCGACAAGCCGCGCCTAGTGACAGGTTCGTTTGTTGCTCTTGGTTCAAATGCCGCCGAAACGTTGCGCGACTTTGCGGCGACGTATCTGCAAGTTTTTTCGCCCGACATTGCGAAGTCTTTGTCAGAAGCAATGTCTCTCCACGAGCCATCACGACTTGTTGATTTGCTCAATCAAGTTGAGGCCGAAGGTGCCGATGAGTTCATCGTCGTGCCCGCAACAAGCGATCCGTCAATGATTGACCAACTCGCAGAGATTGTGGCCTCGCGTTAGTAAATGTCTTCCGGGTTGCGCTGAAGATCCCATACCATCCGGATGGCGACTATGAGCACCAGAGATGCAAACAAAATATTTGATAAGTCTTGCGACATGTGATCAGCAATAATGCCGCCCGCAACTGCGGTAATGATTCCTGACACACCAACGATTGCCGCCACTCGAAGATCAACATTGTCCGATTTCCAATTGCGCCAAGTTCCGATGATTGAAGTGGGAATAATGACTGCGACTGATGTGCCTTTGGCGATGACGTTGAGTTCATTGAAGAAAACTGCCATTGCCGGCACCATAACCACGCCGCCGCCAATACCCAAGAGTCCCGCGAGCGTGCCCGTGACGATCCCGATGAAAACGAGTGCACATGCTGCAAAAATTGAGAGGTCGGCTCGACCATCGGCGTGCAAGGGAATGAAAAGTCGAGCTGCAGTAATGAGAAGCATCATTGCGAAGAGATAGCCCAATACTTTCTTCGGCAATATGTGAATCAATTTTGTTCCGATAAGTGCACCAGCAATAGCCCCGGTAGCGAGCCACAGCACCATCTGCCAATCAACGTTGTCGTGGGTCCAATAGGTGATAAGGCTCGAGATGGAAATAGGCAGTACTGCTCCAAGAGAAGTCCCGTTGGCGAGTCGTTGATCAAATTTCAACAAAAGGACTAAGGCAGGAACGACCAAGATGCCTCCACCAACGCCAAAGAGTCCCGAGAGAAAACCTGCACCAAGACCAACTGCAACGGCGGGCGCAATTGATGGGCGCGATCGAGTTTCTGTCACCTGAACTGTCACATAACAGTTCTAGTCGCTCGAGTGAACAGAGTGTGGAATGGGGAATTCGCAACAGTGGGTTAGATGTAATGTCAATTTGTCGAATTCACGGAAAGATGGACATCACATGCGTAGAACGTTTGCTATCGGAATCATTGTTGCCTTATCTGGTCTGGTTGCCTGCTCGAGCGACAGTTCAAGTGCCGAGCCGACTGCTGCTCCCGAAACTTCGGCGGCGGTGACTGAGGCGCCCGTTACAGAGGCTCCGGCGACTGAAGCACCGACGACGACTGATGTCGCAGAACCCTTACAAATTTTGGTGACGAACGATGATGGCATCGGCGCTGATGGAATTGACGTCATCGTGCAGGCTTTGCTGCAACTTGACAACGTCGTGGTGACAGTCGTCGCCCCTCTTGAAAATCAAAGTGGAACGGGTGGCAAGACGACCGATGGTGCGTTGGAAGTCACTGACGCAACGACCAAGAGCGGATACGCCGCCAAGGCAGTTGCTGGTTTTCCTGCCGACACCATTGTCTGGGCGATCGACCAAAAGGGAATTGACTTTGTTCCCGACCTTGTGGTCTCGGGAATCAATAATGGCCAGAACTACTCGCTCGAAATCGTGTCGTTGTCGGGAACAGTTGGCGCTGCCCGTGCAGCGGCATTGCGCAATATTCCTTCAGTTGCTGTAAGCCAGGGTCTCGCTGATGCACCCGATTTTCCGACTGCTGCTGAAGCCCTAGTGCAATGGGTGCAAGACCATCGCGATGAACTGGTTGCTCGTGCCGATGGCGACGCGGTGACCGAGTTCGCCAATATCAATGCGCCATCTTGTGCGGCTGGGTTGTCCGTGCGCGGAGTAATTGAAGTGCCGATTGAATCAATGGGAACTTCTGATTACAACGCGAATGATTGTGCGTCAACCGTTGAGCCCACCGGAGATGTCAGTGGATTCCAAAATGGTTACATCACAATCAGCATGTTGCCAATACATGGCACGCCATTTGCTGACTGAACTATTTGCTCAGTACTGAAGCGCCGACACGACGGCGATGGAAAGTTGCATCGCCGTACGCACGCATGAGTGCCCACGACTTCTTCATCCACAGTTGAAGATCGGCTTCCCAGGTGTAACCGATACCGCCATGCACTTGCATGGTTGATCGACTCGCCCGGTACGCGGCTTCACTCGCGAGAGCTTTGGCCATGCTGATGTCACGAACAGCGGTTGCTGCACCAGTGCTTGCACTCCAAGCCGCGCGGTACGTAGGCGCTTTAGCAAATTCAACTTTGAGCAACGCGTCAGACATGAGGTGCTTAACGGCTTGGAAAGAACCGATGGGTTTGCCGAACTGTTCACGTTGACGGGCGTATTCGGCGGCGACTTCGATCATGCGCTCTGATGCACCGATTAAATACGCCGCACTCGCAAGTGCCATCACATCAGAGGCCGCTAATCCGAAAACTTGTGCTGAAGCAGTGCTTTCGGTTCCGCCAGAAATCGTGAACAGTTGGCGTCCACCGTCAATGCCGTGCACATCAGTAGACGAAAAGCCAGTGACGACGGCATCATTACGTAAAACAAGATCGGCGACCTGAGCATGAGCAACGTATGGGCTGTTGTCAACCCACAGTGTTGCGATCTGCGAACCATCAACTAATGCGGGTCCCCAAGAGGTGTTGGCGAGAGCCGGCGCGGCAACTGCCATGTGTTCAAGTACGGGGCCAGGAACACCTGCACGACCCAATTCTTGGAACAACAAAACTGCATCAACCAATGTGCCGCCCATGCCTCCAGCAGATTCGGGAACCAACATTGACAGAACGCCCATTTCGGCGAGGCGAGACCATAACTGCGGAACGTGTCCGGTGTGGTTTTCCCAAGCTTCACGCAGATGAGCGGGAGTGCATTCATTGGTAAGTAGATCTTTGAGTCCGGTAGCAAACATGCGTTGATCTTCGGTGAATGAAAATTTCATAACGTCACATTCCCTTCGGCAACTGCAACACGCGGTCGGCGATGATATTGCGTTGAATTTCGTTGGTGCCGGCATAGATCGGACCACTCAGTGAGAACAAGAATCCATCGACCCACCGTTCAAAGGGGCCCTCCATCCGTTCGGCTTCTGGTCCAAGAATCTGCAGAGCGATTTCGTGGATGCGTACGTCCATTTCGCTCCAGAAGATTTTGTTGAGGCTTGCTTCTGCGCCAATGGGACGACCTTCGAGCATTCCGGTCACTGTCTGGTATGTGTGTAAACGGTAACCCTCGGCCTGCATCCAGACGTCGGTGACTGCATCCGATAGGGCAGTGTCGGTGGGGTCGGCGTAGGTACGCCACAGATGAATCAGTCGATTGACGGCTTCGCTGAATCGTGCTGGACTACGCAAACTCACGCCGCGTTCAAAGCCGGCGGTTGCCATTGCAACATTCCAGCCTTTGTTTTCTTCGCCCAATGTGTAGGACACGGGTACTCGAACGTCGTCGAAGAAAATTTCAGCAAAGCCAGTGTCGCCGTCGAGTTGTGCGATCGGTCGAACTGTGATGCCAGGCAAATCAAGCGGACACAAAATAAATGTCAAACCACGATGGCGTTCAGCAGTTGGATCGGTGCGAAAGATTCCGAAGCACCAGTCAGCCCAGACTGCACGGCTTGCCCAAATCTTTTGGCCGTTCAAAATCCAATCGTCACCATCGCGAGTTGCTTTACTGCGAATGCCCGCCAAGTCACTTCCGGCATTGGGTTCGCTCCAGGCTTGGCCCCATACGATCTCTGATGAAGCCATCGACGGCAAGAACTTTTCCTTTTGTTCTTCGGTGCCAACTTCCATGATGGTTGGACCAAGTAAAAAGATGCCGTTTTGGTTTACTCGGCCGGGCGCTCCAGCGCGGTAGTACTCTTCTTCAAAAATCAACCACTTGATGTAATCGGCATCGCGTCCGCCGTATTCAACAGGCCACGAAACTGCCGACCAGCGTCCGTCATACAACTTCTTTTCCCAGATGCGGTGTAAGGCAAATCCCTCTTCAGTATCAAAACTGGGGAGTGGTGATGAAGGCACGTTGGCCTCGAGCCACGCCCGTGCCTCGGCGCGAAATGCAGACTCTTCACTGGTTTCATTGAGATCCATACGGTGACGAACCTTAGTCGCAGTGTTGTAAAAATCTGACGCTGTGTCAGAAATCGTTGGTGAGGCATATTTACTGAACTTGCTCCCAACTATCCTGACCTCGTGGGGGAACACAATCAGGGGGGAATTGAGTATGTCGCGGGCCTTGACGGCCTGCGCGCCCTTGCCGTCATCACCGTGATGTCCTTTCACCTTGGTTGGTCGTTCGTTCCAGGCGGCGCCTTTGGGGTTTCACTGTTTTTCACATTGTCGGGTTATCTCATCACCCAAGTTATGTTGGCCGACCATGCCCGAGCCGGGAAAGTTGACCTCAAACGGTTCTGGTCGCGTCGCTTACGTCGACTCGCCCCTGGCTCAATTTTTTGTTTGATTGCCGTCGCAGTCGTTGCATTGTGTGGACTAGTGGAAGGAAAGCGATTGCGTGGTGATTTATTCGCGGCTCTCGGATATTCGGCTAACTGGCGCTTTGCGACAGCCGGAACGACTTATGCGCAATTGTTCGAATCTGCTCCGTCGCCGGTTTTGCATTTTTGGTCATTGGCAATCGAAGAACAGTTCTATGTTATTTTTCCGTTGCTGATGATTGTCTTGTTGCGCTGGCGCAAGATTCTCGTTCCGACGCTTGCAGTGTTGGCGGGGGCAAGCATTGCGGCGATGGTGTTGACCAACTCACGAAATCTTGCGTACTACGGAACCCACACTCGAGCAGCCGAATTATTGATCGGTGCGCTGTTGGCCTTGGTGGTTCCGGTCAGCAAGAAATTACGAGGTCTTGCTGCCAAAATATTTGCTGCGGTTGGGGTTATTGCATTTGTTGGATTCGTGTTCATAGCGACACACGCACATACACGTGACGCATGGTTGTACAAAGGTGGGCTGAGCGGGTTTTCCCTGATATCAAGTGCGCTGATTGTCGCGGTACTTGTGCCTGGGCCTATTCGATTGTTGATGACATCGCGTCCGATGGTTGCGATTGGTCGTATCACTTATTCTTTGTACCTCTTCCACTGGCCGGTCTTTGTAGTTCTTAACCAAGACCGAATGGGGTTTGATGGCCCCGCGCTGTCAGCAACTCGAATTGGTGTCACGGTGTTGCTGGCTTGTCTGTCAGCTTGGCTCATCGAGAATCCGATTCGATTCCGCAAAGTATTACGCAAGCCAGTGTGGGCTGGTGTGGGAATGGTCACTGCGATGGGCGTCGCTCTGATTGTCATGGCGACAGTTTCAGTATCAACGCCAATCGCATTAGCTGGAGTTGATGCCCCCGATGAGATGGTGGAGTTTGCGGCTCCGAGCACTTCGTTGGCAGATGAAATACCAACTCGAGATCCACTGAGGGTGTTGGTCTTAGGTAGTGAACCGATAATCGCTGCTGATGTAAAAAATGCAATCGGTGATTCAATTCCCATCGTCATTGTGAGTGGAATACAACCCGGGTGCGCTATTCGGCCGAGTGCAGAAACGATTGAAGGATGTGAATCATTCACATCAGTTGCCCAGCGGCTCATCTTGCAATCAAAGCCTGATGTTGCCGTTCTTTCGGTTGGCAAAGCAGAACGAAAGTTATTGGCTGAATTAGAAGAGGATGTCCTTGCCTCAACGGGTGGCAGTGTTGAAAAAGATTTGACGTTGCAGTTTCGCCTGAGTGTTGAAATTGTGAATGATATTTTGCAGCCGCTTGTTGCAATACCCGTGATCATCGTTGATTACGGCGAGGCTGATGTGTTCAGTAACGACCTTGATGATGCAGATCTGCGTCTTGATCAAGCGATCACACTTCATAAACCGTCTACTGATGAGTTGGCGCACCAACTAATTCTGATTGACGACAAACTTCTAGGATCTGATAATCGTTCCCATGTGATGGTGATTGGTGATTCAACTTCGTTCGGAATTTCGGCAGCAATCAATAATGTTGCAGGAGATCGGTACAGCGTTTTGTGGGCGGGTGGACGAAACTGCCCATTGGTCAAAGCCGAAAAAGTTCGCTGGTGGGATGGCGCCGAGTTTGATATGACGAATTGTCCCACTCTGCATCCCGAGTGGGATAAAGCGTTTGAGACTTTTGCACCCTCAATAGTGGTGATGGTCTATTCGATTCCTGAGCAGGCTGAGCAAAAGTATGTTGGGGATGAGTCTTGGTACACGATCACTGATCCTGAGTTTGTTGCACGACACGATGCAGCCATGCAAGAACTGGTGACTGCTTGCGACGAACGCGGAATTGCATTGCTGCTTCTGAATAGCCCCGAGATCATTGGCGGTGCGTTGAGCGGTGCCCAATTCGCCCAACCCGAACGAGTGACTGCTTGGAATGCTTTGATGCAAACTTGGTTGACCAAGTGGCCGGAGATCCATGCGGTTGACTGG
>JBAXIP010000092.1:0-8170 GCA_037138315.1 Actinomycetes bacterium | reverse complement strand
GTCCCGAGAACGGGAAAAGCCCCGCATGGGGGATGCGAGGCTTCTCGACCTGATTCTCCGCGAATGGGGGATTCGCTGGAGGATCTTTCGTGAGCGTTTGGGGGAAACGCTCAGCGATTACGAAATAAAGTATGCCCTATCAGCACCTACAACTCAAGTAGATAGCAGAGATATCTAGTATCATTTTTAGAGATGGACCTTCGCCAGATCTCAACCCTCGTCGCAATCGCCGACCACGGATCTTTTTCGGCGGCCGCTAAGGCACTTTTTACTGTGCAATCCAACGTTTCGGCCCACATCGCTCGTCTTGAGAAAGAACTCGGAATCACCTTGATTGACCGTGCAACAGGTCAGATCACCGACGAAGGCAATCTTGTGGTCGAACGGGGTCGTCGGATCTTGCGCGAGTTCGACGACATCTCAGCCGATATCGCAGCCCTTGACGATGTTGTCACAGGCGACACTCGCCTTGGCGTCATTGGTACGACGGGACGTTGGTTAATGCCGCAATTCTTGACTCGACTGCAGGTCGCCCACCCGGGTGTCCGACCCATCATTTCTGAGGGCGGAACGTCGAGCCTGATCCCCCGCCTCATCGCCGGACAAATTGATGCCGCCATTGTTCACTTACCTGTCGATGACGCCGAACTCTTCGTCGAACCCCTATTTGCTGAAGATCTCGTGTTGCTCGTTCATAGCAAGCACCCTTGGCATGGCGCCGAAAGTTTGCCGATGTCGGCACTTGGCGATCACCCACTCGTATTGCCACCCAAGTCAGCCACGCTGCGCCGCATCATCAACCGCGCCGCCGACACCCACAATGTCAGTCTCACCGTGAAGGCCGAAATTGACGGCGTACGACTCATGACCTCGCTCGCTTTTGAAGGTTTCGGGGCTGCAATTGTTCCGGCCACCGCTATCCCCAACTGGCTCACTGGCGAATTCTCGCGAATCACTGTTCCAGGCCTTCCGCGGCGAGTCGTCGGCTGGGTTCAACGCAAACGACCTCGTCCTGGCCCGCCGACGCGCGAAGCACTCAACCTGGCGCGTGAACTCATTAATCAACGCGGCGGTCGTCAACCTGGCTTACATGTCGGCGCTGAAGCATTCCCTCTCAAGACTCAGTAGGGCGTACTGTAGAACTCGTGAAGCCAGTGGCGTTGAGATCGAAAGTGCCGGGCGTCGCCCAAGCCGATATTCGAGATCTCAACGGCCGCCAAGTGGTGTGGCTTGAAGTCACCGCTGATGATCACCGAGGTGCTTTGTCATCTGACGCATCATCAATGATTTCCGCCGCCGCCCGCGCCGCGGTACACGCTCGGCTTCCACTAGTCGCCGTCATGGCGTCGTCGGGTGCCGACTTACGTGAAGGATTCTCGGCCCTTCATAGTTGGGGGCTTGCCGCCAAAGCACTCACCGATTGTTCGGGCATTGTTCCGACGATCATCATCGTTGATGGACCTGCTGTATCGGGGCCAGCATTGTTGCTCGGTATCGCCGATCACGTGATCATGACCGAGCAGGCCTACGCGTTTGTGTCTGGACCATCAATGGTTACTGAGTTCACTGGCGTTCCTATCGACAACGCCGAACTCGGTGGCGCTTCTGCCCATGAAAAATACACTGGAGCTGCAACGGCTGTTGCCGCCGATCGCGAAGCTGCCATTGCTTTCGTTGAAAACTTGATTGCTTATTTCCCGAATCATCTCGATGAAGAACCACCTCTTTGGGAAACCGACGACGACAATAATCGCCTGACACCCGAAGCCGGTGATGTGATCCCCGCAACATCAACCGGAAGTTATGACGTACGAAGTGTGATTCGTTCACTTGCCGACGACGGAGACTTCTTAGAACTCAAACCGCGATGGGCCGCCAACTTGGTGACCTGTTTTGCAACCTTTGGAGGTCGACCAGTTGGCATTGTTGCCAATCAACCCGTAGCTCTCGCTGGAACACTTGATATTCCTGCTTCGCAAAAAGGTGCACGGTTTGTGTCGTTCTGTGATGCGTTCAACATTCCAATCATCACACTCGTCGATACACCAGGTTTTTATCCCGGAAAAGATCTCGAATGGCGCGGGATGATTCGCCATGGAGCTCAGCTCGTTTTTGCCTACGGCCGAGCGACAGTTCCCCGCATCTGCATCATCTTGCGCAAAAGTTATGGCGGCGCCTACATCGTGATGGACTCAAAGAAGATGGGCAACGACCTCTGTCTTGCATGGCCCTGGGCCGAACTCGCAGTCATGGGCGCTGGCCAAGCAGCTGCCATCTTGCAACGGCGCGCCACCCCCGAAGAAAAGGCCGCCTTTGAGGCCGATTACTCAGAACGCTTACTCAATCCGTATGTCGCTGCCGAACGGGGCTACGTTGACGCTGTTGTTGAGCCAGCCAACACCCGTTCGGCCATTTGTGCGGCCCTTGACGCCCTCGTTGACAAGCGAGAAGCCTTTCGGGGCAAGAAGCACGACAACACGCCACTTTGAGACATCTGAACTGCGAAGAAATCTCAGACTTCACCGTGCAAGTACCTAGTTGACCCCCGCAACTGATTATCCTGCATAGCGGAGGAGCAAGCCTCCAAACGACGACCGACCCGAACAACGGGTCCTACATACAAGGGGACGATCTCGGTGTCCGAGACCATCACAATCATTGACGACCGCACGGGCAAGCAAATCACAGTCCCGATCACCGGAGGGGTTTTCCCCGCTTCAGCAGTACGCGAATTAGATCCGTCGCTGTACATCTACGATCCGGCTTACATGCAGACAGCAGCCTGCAAGAGTGCCATCACATATCTCGATGGCGACAAGGGAATCCTGCGTTACCGCGGCTACCCGATCGAGCAGCTCGCCGAAAAGAGCACCTACCTTGAAGTCGCGTACCTTCTCCTCAATGGCGAACTTCCTGATGCAGTTCAACTCGCCAACTGGAAGAACGAAGTCACTCACCACACCTACATCCACGAAAATATGCGAAAGCGTTTCGTCGACGGATTCCACTACGACGCACATCCCATGGGCATGTTTGTCAGCTCACTTGCTGCACTCGGAACCTTCTATAACGATGCCAAAGAAATTGAAGATCAGGCCAGTCGTGAGAAGCAAATTTTGCGCATGGTTGCCAAGACACCAACTCTGGCCGCAATGGCCTATCGCTTCTCTGCTGGACTTCCATTCGTCTACCCCGATAACGATTTGTCGTTCCCCGGGAACTTCTTAAACATGATGTGGAAGGTCGGCGAATACAACATCGATCCACGCCTCGAGCGGGCCATGGACGTGTTATTCATCTTGCACGCCGACCACGAGCAAAACTGTGGCACCACCGCCATGCGCGTTGTGGGCTCAAGTCATGCCGATCCGTACACCTCAGCAGCAGCAGCAGCGTCGGCACTCTACGGCCCACTACACGGTGGTGCCAATGAAGCAGTTGTGCGCATGCTTGAGGACATCGGCTCAATCGAGAATGTTCCCGCCTTCATCGAAGAAGTGAAGAGTGGCAAAGGCAGCCGATTGATGGGCTTTGGTCACCGCGTCTACAAGAACTACGACCCGCGCGCGACCATCATCAAGAAGACTGCCTACGACGTTTTCGAAGTCACTGGCAAGAATCCGCTTCTTGACATTGCGCTCAAGCTTGAAGAGACCGCTCTCAGCGATCCGTACTTCGCCGATCGCAAGCTGTACCCGAACGTTGACTTCTACTCCGGCCTTATTTATCAGGCCATGGGTTTCCCCGTATCAATGTTCACGGTCTTGTTCGCCATCCCCCGCACTGTTGGCTGGTTGGCACACTGGCAAGAACTGCTGGCCGACAAAGATCAAAAGATCAGCCGTCCACGTCAGTGGTATACCGGCGTCGAAGCTCGCGACTACGCGCCAATAGCTGCTCGCTGAACTTCACAAACTCTGAATTCATCCAGCCTCAATCCGACATCGTCGGAGTTTTAGGTAGCAGACTGTTGTTGTATGAATGATCAGGATCTTTCAACCAAACGTGAGATTGATCCGAACGCGCCGCAATCCTCTGCTGGGTTGCAGGTCAATCCCAGTCGGAAAATTTCGGCGTTAGTTGGATTAGTTGCTGGCGCTCTCGCCGTCACAACTGGCATGGTGGTCGCAGCGCTTGGAAATGTTGCCTCACCCATCGACGCTGTTGGGAGTTCGTTTATTGATCGAACACCTCGCTGGCTCAAAGAATTAGCAATTGATTGGTTTGGCACGAATGACAAGACCGCCCTGCGGGTCGGGATCGTGATCGTATTGATTCTTGTTTCATTGATCAGTGGGTCATTCAGCAACAAGTCACCTTCACCTCTCGTTGGTGCAATTGTGATCTTCAGTTTCTTGGGCGCCCTCAGTGCATCAGAACGAACTGGCTCGACATGGGTTTCAATTGCAGCTCCGTGCATTGGCTCGCTCGTTGGTATTGCGATTGCCCTCGTCATGTTGTGGCAAGTCAATAACCAGTGGCTCCTCAAACATTTCCCCAGCGAATCACAGGCTCCCCTTGGGTGGGATCGCCGACGATTTATTCGTACGGCTTCATCGGCGAGCGTAGGTGCAGTCGTACTTGGTGCCTTGGCCCAAAATGGTGAGCAACAGCGCATTGACCGGATCGAGGCCCAAATCCCTGATTCGTTACCGACCGCTATTGATTCGTCGAACATTTATGACGGCCAAGCCGAGCCTGGGGAACTTTTATACATCACACCAAACGCCGATTTCTATCGCATCGATACTGCACTGTCATTTCCTAATGTCAATCTCGATACCTGGAAATTGCGTATTCACGGCATGGTCGACAATGACATTGAGCTCACATATCAAGACCTTCTGGACATGCCACAAGTCGAGCGCACCATCACGATTTGTTGCGTATCAAATGATGTTGGTGGCCCGTATATCGGCAATGCAGTTTGGCAAGGTGTTTTTCTCAAGGACCTTCTTGAGCGAGCCGGTGTCAATAGCGAGGCAGAGCAAGTATTCAGTCGCAGTATCGATGGTTGGACCAGCGGATTCCCCATCGAAGTTGCACTCGACGGTCGCGATGCAATGTTGGCGATCGGCATGAACGGCGAACCACTCCCCCTTGAACACGGATTCCCTGCGCGATTGATCGTCCCAGGCGTATACGGATATGTATCGGCGACAAAATGGATCAAAGAGATAGAGATCAATAAATGGTCCGACGCTGAGGGCTACTGGGTTCCCCTCGGCTGGTCGCGTGATGCGCCCATTAAAACACAGTCGCGCATTGACGTCCCGCGCAAGAATCAAGAACTACAACCAGGGGTCAACAAGATTGCTGGAGTCGCTTGGGCTCAACACACTGGTATCGAAAAAGTTGAAGTACGAATCGATACAGGCGAGTGGATTGAAGCCACCTTGTCCGAAGATCTGAGCGACGACACGTGGCGACTTTGGACATGTGAATGGGTTGCCACAAGCGGAAAACATTCGGCGCAGGTTCGGGCTACCGACAAGAGTGGCTATACCCAAACCGAAACTGTCACAAGTGTGGCTCCGGACGGAGCGACCGGTTGGCACACTCGCAAATTTGTCGTGGCTTAAATTCACCCGGCTAGTGAGCCACTCGGCATAGTTCTATATCCAAACTTTTCGTGTCGGCTGACCGACAACCATTTTGGTTCATCTCGTCGAGGGTGTCGAAGTACTTATCCCGCAAACGTGGAATCAACGTGACACGAGCAAGTTCACGGCCAAAATCTTCGGCAAGATGAACACCGTCTGGTCTCTCTGCCTTGCCTTCCTCAGAGTTCGGGTCACTCAAAGCATCGGCATACGGAACCATCTTGACTGAGTGCCAGTTTGAATCCCATTCATTGATCACGCCAGCCCACCGCACAAGTGCGGCAATGTCGTCCCCAAGAATTTCGGGATTATCGCGAACAGGTGGAGTTTCAAAAACCAAAACTGGTAGCCCCCTTGGAGCAACGATTGCTTCAATATCCTCTAAAAATTTGTCGAGGTCGGCTTTGTATTGATCTGAATCGGGTTCAACCCAAACATCAGATCCGGCGTATTGATAGGCCCACTGGTTCGCCACACCAGCGACTATGACAATGGCATCTACTTTTGAAACATGATCGTGCACAAGTCGCTCGTTATTTGGGCAATAAGACACATCTTGCTGCGAGTCTTTCCGATCACGAACATGAGCGACCTTCAATAAGGGGCAACCTAAAACTCCCCCAGAAATCACTCCAAGACTTCCATCTGATGCCTGGGCTAATGCAGTTGCGATATTTTCTGCTGTTGAATCGCCAATAACTAAAACCGAAAGCGGTCCCGTGCGGTCAACGCGAATTGGCACAACCGTATTGTCAACGATTGTTGTTGATGAAGCGCTTGTCGACTCAATGACCGACGTCGTTGGGGCAATGGTCACGAGCACCTCGGGCGTTGTGTCGACCTCCGATGAAGCTGACGCAAGAATTGCACTCGCCAAGACCACCGTTCCCGACAGTGCCACGACGAAGGAACTCAAGGCCCACCGAGCAGACAGCAAAACTTTGCGTCGTCGAATCGGTTGTTCGATCAGCCAATAACTCATCAACGTTAAAATCACCGTGACTACAACCTGCGCCCCAAACAATGCCGTTGGATTGAGGTCCAGCCGATCAGAGTTCAGCCACACGATGACTGGCCAGTGAATCAGATACAGCCCGTAACTCACTTCGCCGATGCGCACCAATGGTGACGACGACAAAAACAATCTGACCGGCCCGCCTTGAACGGCCGCAAGTATGCACACGACTGACAAGCCTGCGAAAAGTGTCAATGCTCCCGAATACACCCATAAAGAATCAACCGACGAAAATCGCGCGAGGGCAATCACGCCAACCAATGGAACGATGTACAGAGTTGACCAAGGCTTGGCTTTTTGAACCGCGAGGCATTCAATGCGACGTCCGAATAAACACGCCAACCCCGAACCGAGCAAGAGTTCAGCAGCACGGGCATGAGTCCCGTAATAAATTTGCACGTGACTATTCGCGAATATCGTTGCGATCGTTGAACTGGCGACAGCGACCAACATGACGAAACCAATTCCGCGGCGGCGAAATCCCAAAGCAAATAGTCCGGCGACCAACACTGGGACAACGACGTACAACTGCTCTTCGATCGATAGCGACCACAGGTGTTGCAACGGACTCGGTGAGGCGAAAAGTTCGCCGTATGAATGACCCGAATAAATGAAACGCCAATTGCTGAAATACAAAGCCGCCGAAATCGCATCGCCCTTAATGCGACTGGCTTCAATGCTCGTACTTAACCAACTGGCCAATCCGACAACAGCAGCAATAACAACTAATGAAGCAGGAGCCAAGCGGCGCAAACGGCGGCCCCAAAAAGCCCGCAGATTGATCCGCCCCGAATTTTCGCATTCATTGATCAACAGTGAAGTAATCAAGAAACCCGACAACGTGAAAAATACGGATACTCCTAAAAAACCACCTGGCAGCCAATTCAGACCTGAATGGAAAATAATGACCAAGATGACCGCAATACCACGAAGCCCATCTAGGCCTCGGTGGCGCGCAAGCGTTGCCGGCTTAAATTCTTCTTCAGTCACCGGCGGAAGAAATATCAATCATAATTTTGCCCGTATTGGCATTGGCACCCATCGCGATATGCGCATCGGCAATTCGATCAAAGGGATAGCGACTATCGATGATCGGTTTCAACTGACCCGAAGTGAAAAGCGGCAACATCTCTGCGGCGAACTTGCGTGTCACGGTGGCCTTCTCTTCAAGCGGTCGTGCCCGAAGCGTAGTACCAATCCAATGTGCTCGTTTCATGAGCAACAATCCAACATTGACTTGTGTTGAGCCTCCGCCCATCAATCCAACTTGAATGATGGTTCCTTTGGTGGCGACGATCTTCAGGTTGCGATCAACTTCGTCACCGCCAATAACGTCGAGCACGACATCAAAGCCCTGCGGCACTGCAGTTTGCAAATCACTCAACCAATCATGGGGCGAACGCTCAACAACAAGATCGGCACCGAGGTCACGACAGGCCTGCGCTTTACCAGCCGAACAAGTGACAGCAATGCGCGCACCAATGGCCTTGGCAATTTGAATGGCTGCAGTACCCACGCCAGATGCTCCAGCATGCACCAATGCCCAACGACC
>JBAXIP010000091.1:0-8186 GCA_037138315.1 Actinomycetes bacterium | reverse complement strand
TGGAAGATGATGCCGTCGTAGTAGTGGTTCAGCGCCAAGAAGATGAAGCTGTTCACCGTACGAGGGGCTTTGATGGCATCGAGAGCGATGACCATGGTTCCCATCGAGGTTTCCATGGTTGCCGTATAACGCTTGGTGACGTCGATACCCATTTCGGGCTCAGAAGAGAACTTCTGGCACTTGGGGGCGGATCCGTCAAAAGGGGGGAAAGTTGTGGACATGGATTGAAACACTATCTGCCGACTACTCTGAGCCCATGTCCTCGACGGAACCTACCCACGAAGATTCGGCAACGATCAATCTTGATGCCATTGAGCAGGACTTAGCCGATGTTGAAATGGCCTTGAGCCGACTTGATGCGGGCACCTATTGGGTCGACGAAATCACCGGCCAACCATTGTTGGACGCTGTACTTGCAGCCAATCCTTTGGCTCGCCGCAGCCCCGCCTGATTCGTACTGTCTTCCCTTTCGGCATCTTGCCAAAGGTCTGAATCTTTTTGGAATTTCAGGGTTGTTTTCTTTGCTACCTTTTATTTTATTGCGGGTACAGACCTGTATGAGCGGAGAAACAAACATGGAAAATAACGAAATCATCAATGAAATTGACATTGACGGGACGACACGGCGAAATGTTTTCAAGATGGCAGCAGGCGTCGCCATCGGAGCAACGACCGCTGGATTGATCACCTCACGAGCCAGCGCAGGAATTGGACCCAGCAATCCACCCCTTACCAACTCACTTACCTCCTGGCCCATTACGCCGGTTCGCGTTTATGACTCACGTTGGACTTCATCGGCTTCTGGACTTCCAACCGCAAAATTGGGACGCATGACACCGAGTAGTTCGCGGGTGATTGACTGCTCATTTTCCCGGAGTTCTTCCGGAGTAAAACTCAATCCAAGTACATACGCCATCCCGAGTTGGGCGATTGCCATTTACTTCAATATCACGGTTACCGATTGCAGCCGAGTGAACTACCTCTGTATTGCCCCCGGAGATCAGACATCACAGCCAGCAACTTCCATTATCAACTTTGATACTGGGGCAACAGTTGCGAACGGCTCGTTCGTCAGTCTCTACACCAATCCCGATTCACCTACTACGCCATTCCAAAGCGTCAAAATCTTTTGCGGAGAAGACGTCGGTTCGTGCCATGTCATTCTTGACGTCATGGGATACGCCGGCAGCTCCGTTCCTTTTGGTCCATGAGCAACAGCATTCAACAACGTACTATTCGCACTAACGGTGTCGATCTTGTTGTCTCCGAGGCCGGTGACCCCAGTGGTCCGTGCGTCATCTTGAGTCACGGCTTCCCCGAGTCGGCTCATTCGTGGCGTCATCAAATCAAACCGCTCGCTGATGCTGGCTATCACGTACTTGCTCCCGATCAACGGGGTTATGGCTTTTCGTCATCACCAAAAAATGTCACCGACTACGGCGTGCAACATCTCACGGGTGACTTAGTCGGATTACTTGATGCAACTGGTCATGCCGATGCAACTTTTGTTGGTCACGATTGGGGCGCACTAGTCGTTTGGGAAGCCGGACGTTTACATCCCGATCGTGTGAATGCAATTTGCGCCGTCAGTGTTCCGTTCACTCCGTGGCCAGCCAAGCCCACTGAACTTTTCAAAATGATGTTCACCGATCGCTTCTTCTACATGTTGTATTTCCAAGAAGTTGGTCCAGCCGAAAAAGAACTTGGTGCCGATATTCGCCACACCATGCATCAGTTCATGTGGGCAGCGTCGGGTGCAATGTACAAGCCCGGTCCCACCGACCCCGCTGAGCTTCCTCCAATGGTCGGCACTGGTTTCTTAGACATGTTCAAAGATGTGCCCACTCACCTACCGACATGGTTGACACAAGACGACCTTGACTACTACGTCAAGCAGTTCACCAACAGTGGTTTCTTTGGTCCGGTGAGTTGGTATCGCAATCTTGACGCCAACTACGAATTGCTCAAAGACATTCCGATTGATCGCATCTCCATGCCAACGTTCTTTATTGGCGGCGACAAAGATGCCGTCATTGCTTCACGCCTCGACACGCTTGATGCGGTGAACGGTCTGACCCCAAATTACAAGGGCAGTGTCATCATTCCAGGTGCTGGTCACTGGACCCAGCAAGAAATGCCCGACGAATTCAACGTGGCGTTGATGGGCTTTTTGAAAACCCTCTGAACGGCTGAGCCCACACTTTGGTCGCATCAACCCCGTGCGGCGGCCAATTGTCATCGCGTGTATATGCATGCCATTCAAATGGATTGCGATAGTAGGCCGTTGCGTCAATCTCATCGCTCAATTTTGTCACCCGACCAGTTGTGAACCACTTTGCCGTTGCGACGATTGAACCAATCGCAAACCAGCCTGCATACACCACTGGATAAATAGGTCCGAATATTCGTGCCTGCCACACATGCTGATCTTCGTGATGACTCACCAACTTGCGCCGACGTTCGCTCAATGTTCCGTCACGATCGGCCGCGCCATTCACGACATATCCAAATGTCACCGCAAAACCACGGCGCAAAACCAAACCCTTATCAAAGGTCATTCGATTCTGTCGAGTTGTTAAAGACTCATCAATCTGCGCGCCTGTTGCCGCATTGACAGCGTTAGCGACGACCGCCGCACTCGTTGTCGCTAATGCCCAGGTGTGATCGAGAACAAAGGCACCAATTCCACGAGTTGACTTCCAGTCGTACATGCGACGAGCACCAGAAACTGCTCCGCTCACCGCACCAATCGCAGTACCTAAAACCGGGAAGCCCACAATTCGACCAGTGATTCCACCGAGCAATGCGCCAGCAGCGCTCACGGCAAGCGCTTCTTGGGAAACCTCGTTCACCAGATAAAACCCTTATGCCCCAACGAGAGAAAATCCATGAGTGCCGCAACCGCGACATGCAGAGCAATACCCCACCACACACTCTTTGTGCGATACGCAAGAGTCCCCATCACTAAGCCACCGACAATGGCAGCCAAAGCCTCGGCGGGTGGTTTCACGAAATGAATCATCAAGTACGGAACAGTTGCAATGAAAATTGATGCATGACCAAATCGTTTTGCTAATCCCAAAACTAGAAAACCTCGAAAGAAAGTTTCGACGGCAACAAATTGCAAGATGTAAAAGATCCACCAAATACGTAGGTCATGCCACACGCCAAGTTGACCGCGAATAATCTCAAGCAGTGGATAGCGCTCTTGAAATTCAGCAGTTGTACTGGCAATCGCAACAAACGGAACAGCAATAGCAAACAACGTTGCGTAATACTTCCAATGACTTGATGTACCGCGAAACTTCCAACCGATATCACTGGGCTTCAAACCGATGAACCGAATGACAATCAGTGGAACCACTAAGTAGCTCACAATCTGCGTGCCCGACCACCAACACAATTCGGTCAAACGACTGGTGTCACCAGGCGCATAGCGAATACCGAAATGGGCGAACCACAAACTCAGCAGAGCTGCGACGAAGATAACAATGCTGCGACGATCAAGATCGTCGCTCAATTTCGTTTCGGTCACCGTTCGCGCAATTTAGATAGCAGACGCAAGATTTCGAGGTACAGCCACACAACGGTGACCATGACTCCGAATGCTGCATACCACTCTGTTGACTCGGGCATTCCCTGCTTCGACCCACGCTCGATGAAATCGAAGTCAAGAGCCAAGTTAAATGCGGCGAGGCCAGCAACCAAGAAGCTAAAGCCAATTCCGAAAAGACTCGTTGACTGAATAAACGGCGGGGTCGCACCAAACAGGCTCATCAACAATGAGATGCCGTAGAACAAAGCCACTCCCATCGTTGCGCCAATCACAATGCGACGGAAGCGGTCGGTCACTTTGATAATGCGCAAGCTGTACATCGCCAACATGACAGCGAAAACTGCGATCGTCGCACCGGCGGCTTGCACCACGATGCCGTCGTAATACGTTTCATACGCCTTACTAATGGCACCCACAAACAAACCTTCGGCGATTGCGTACACCGGAGCCAAGAACTTGGCGAGGTGTGGCTTGAAGGCCAGCAAAATTGCTAAACCAAACCCAACGAGCAATCCTCCAATCGCATATGCGGGAAACTTGTATACCTCACCTTGCGGCGTATCGACACCAAGCCATCCAACTACCGCCGCAGCGAGCAAGAGAACAAAAAGAACTGCAGTTGCACTTGCCGTGCCAGCAACTGTCATCGTGCGACCAGTCGGTACCCACGGTGTTGTCGGACCGTCATTGAGTGGATCAATATTTCCGCGACGAGTTGATTCATCGGGTGCTGCCCAACCAGCATCATTTGCTGCCGCTGCTTGTTTGAGTCGCTTCTCATTAAGTAATGGATTCGCCATAGCATTTCTCCTTTTTGCCTACACGATCGAACGAGCAAAACCTCGCAAAATCGTTATTTCCTTAGATTACCGAAGATAAATCTCGCTGTCTTGGCAACCAATATCTCCACACTTTTTTGGAATCTTTGCGCTGGTGGTTGTGTCAGCGATTGTGGTCGGTATCGTTCCCGCCACTACTGCAATTTCGGGAGAAGTGGGGTTCTTAAGTGGCCAAGGATCGCGTTGATCGTGATGAAGAGGACCTCGTCCGTCTTTACTTGTCAGACATCGGGCAATACACGTTGCTCACCAAAGATGACGAAGTTCGTCTTGCCAAGCAGATTGAAGCTGGCAAGGCCGCTAAAGAAGAATCTGAAGTTGTTGAAGGCAAGGCCCTCACGCCGGCCAAGAAGCGCGAACTGCGCAACCTCATCAAAGACGGTGAAAATGCCGAGCGTTCGTTCGTGCAGTCCAACCTTCGTTTGGTGGTCTCGATTGCCAAGAAGTACCAGGCTTCGGGTCTTCCCTTGCTCGACCTCATCCAAGAGGGCAACCTCGGTCTCATGCACGCCGTTGAAAAATTCGACTGGCGTAAGGGATTCAAATTCTCGACGTATGCAACTTGGTGGATTCGCCAGGCCATCACTCGTGGTATCGCCAACACTGGTCGCACCATCCGCCTGCCAGTCCACGCCGGAGACACACTTGCTCGTCTCCAAAAGGCTCGCTCACGCCTGGAGCTGAAGTTTGGTCGTCAGCCAACATTGCGTGAACTCGCGGCCGAAGTTGAAATGCCCGAAGACAAGGTGACCGAGGCTTTGCGTTTCGCCGCCGAACCTTTGTCGCTCAGCGAACCGCTTCGTGAAGACGGCGACGCCGAACTTGGTGACGTGGTTGAAGACCGTTCAGCTGAAAGCCCCTTCGAAGTTGCAGCCACCTCGTTGCTGCCCGAAGAGATTCAGCGACTTTTGGCTCCGCTCGACGAGCGCGAACGCGAGATTTTGAAGTTGCGCTTTGGTCTTGATCGGGGCGAACCTCGCACCCTTGAAGAAGTTGGCGAACACTTCAACCTCACCCGTGAGCGCATTCGTCAGATTGAAGCTCGGGCGATGAGCAAGTTGCGTCACCCGTCGAGCGACACTGGCGCCCGCGACCTTCTCGCCGTCTAATTTTGGCGATCTGGTCAGCGATCTGGTCGTAAAAAACTTAGGTTTTCTATTACTTCGCCAGACCAGATCATTCAATTTCCAGATCTACGTCCCTGGTTTCCAACGTTTGTAAATCTCTTTGACTTGTTGGGCCACCATGCTTGGTCGGCGAACGATTTGTACCCACGTAAATCTCATGCCGATATATCCTGCCGCAAGCAATTTGGAAGTGCGTTCACGATCAAACTCAAATTGCTCTTTATCAAGACCGTGATATCTCCAGCCTTCACATTCAAGGTAGATATTTGTTCCGGTGAGTAAGAAGTCAACTTCGTAACCAGCAACGCGAGCATGAAACTCCATCGCAGGCAAACTAAATCGCCGAGCCAGACGAGCCATTTCTTCTTCAAGCACCGAATCTGGAGCCTTCTCGTGAAGAGCCAGCTGATGCAGCGCATTTCTCAATGCAACAACTCCATGGCGACCATGCTGACTATGTCGCATCAGCGCGTTATCAACCGATTCAAAAGTAACGAGACCCTTAATCACAAAGATTTGCAATGTTCGATCAACGTCCCAGCGTGATACGACTCCCAAATCAAGCAATGTTCGCAATGGGTTCGTCACGGCGATCCCTTCAATTTCTCGCGGACGAAGATCCATCAAATCGCGCGGACGATGAAATTTTGTATGAGGCAAAATCAACGTCGTTTGCCGATCGGCTCGCAAAACATCAATTGGTTCGTGGCCCACAACGTCGGCACCATAGAGAAATGCCGCCGATCGATGACTTGCCATCGCCCCATCACCTGCCGCTGTTACTGCCGCGGCTATTAAACCTTTTGAATCCAGCGAACGACCAGTCTCAATACCAATACCTGGCATCACTTCATCAAAGAAACCATTGGCACGCGCTGTTCGCCACGAATGAGCAGAATGTCCGTGGGCTAGAACAACGTCACGACAGATGAGTTGATGGGGTCCGATTGCAAGCGAGCGCAAAACATCAGGAGTAAGTCGAGCCATGCCCAACTGTGGGGAACAGCCCGCATCTTGCGGAATATCACCGATCTGGTCTGGCGAAGTGGCAGAAAACCTAAGCCAAAGCCGACCAGATCGCCTAAGACTTACGGCGTCGTTGACGCTCCATCAAGCTGCACCAGTCCCACTGTGCGCCACCCATGGCGGTGACTTCAGCGAGCATCTGGCCAACCATTGAGGTCACTGGCAGCGGCACATTCATTGACGCTGCTTCATCAAGAACGAGTCCGATGTCTTTGCGCATCAACGTTGTCGAGAATCCGTAGTTGTATTCGCCGGCCAACATTTTCTCGGCGCGATTGGCCATCTGCCATGAAGCCGATGAACCTTGCAGCATCACATGAATCACTTTTTGCACATCAAGACCGGCAGTCTCGGCAAAGTCGAGTCCTTCAGCTAACGCTTGGCACACGCCGACGACACAAATCTGATTCGTCATCTTGGTAATTTGCCCAGCGCCCGACTCGCCCATCAACGTCATGCGCGCGGCATAACCCGACATCACTGCTTCGGCCTTCGCAAATGCTTTTTCTTCCCCGCCAGCCATCACCGTGAGAGTTCCGTTACGAGCACCATCAACGCCACCTGAAACTGGAGCATCTAAAAACGCCGATCCAACTTCGGCAACTCGCGCTGCAACAACTCGCGAACCTTCGGCAGATGTTGTGGAGTGATCAATCCAAACTGTGCCATTGGCAAGTTCGGCAATGATTCCGTCAGCAACTGCAAACAATTCACGATCGGCGGGCAACGAAGTAATCACATACTCGCGACCTTGTGCCGCATCAGCCGGATTCGCAACTGCTGCTCCACCATTTTCGGCGACCCACTTGTCGGCCATACCTGGCACAACATCACACACCACCACATCGTGACCAGCTTTGGCCAAGTGCGCAGCCATGTGCCAACCCATGCGACCAATACCGATAAAAGCGATCTTGCTCATGCTGGTACTCCTGGCTTGCCGCGATCAGCCAACGTAAATCCACCTGCGAGACGAGCATGCACTCGTCCACCAACGCCCATGGCCAAAATCACTACCATCTCATCAGGCTTGGGTCCATCAGGAACACCAACTTCGATCGCGTCGTAATGACTGCCCACATAACTCCAATCCATATGCGTGATCGGCACATCAAGACGTGCTCCTATTCCCGCAACTTTTTTGGTGGACGGCACAATTGATGTTCCTTTACCGAGTGCAGCACGCATGCCGCCACCGCCCGGGATATGCCACATTGCACCGTGCTCAATTTCGCCAGCCGAACCAACGATGATTCCTTTGCCGTAACCATCAATGTTCGAGGCATCGCCACCGAGATGACTGATCAAGATATTTCCGAGACGCTCACCGAGAGCGCGCAGTTCATCAACCGCCGGGCTGAGATCGTCAACGTACTTGCCAACGTAAGGGTTCGTCACAACTGCAGCAACGGCACCCTTCATTGCGGGCACCGTAGGGATAGGTCCGGCAATTCCTGATGAATGATCATGAAAAATCTCTTCAACAATCGTGACGATCTTGCGCACTTCGAACAACATGATCTCTCCCTAGAAAATAGATATGGCGGAGGTGGACGGGAATCGAACCCGCCGGACGAGGTTCACTCGTCCCAACCGCTTTGAAGGCGGCGGAGCCCACCAGGTACCCGGACACCTCCG
>JBAXIP010000090.1:0-8220 GCA_037138315.1 Actinomycetes bacterium | reverse complement strand
TCAATGACCGGCGGCGTCGCCTGTGCGACCTGAAGCCTGAGCAACTAGGGTCAATGAAACCATGAATGCTTTGATGTTGGTCGATCTCCACAAATCGTGGGCCTGGTTCGTGATCATCTCGAACGGCTTGGCCGGCTTGTGGGCGCTTGGTGCTCACAAAGTTGAATCCCTGCGAACCCGAGCGTTGTGGTGGTTCACATTGGTCGCCGAATTGACTGTGTTTGTCCAGGTAACGCTTGGTGTGATCATCGTGAATAAGTACAAGCTCGAATTTCCGCAGTTCCATGCGTTCTACGGATTTGTGGCGATTATTGCCGTCGCGATCATTTACAGCTACCGCAATCAGATGAAGCACAAGTTGTATTTGTTGTACGGCTGCGGTGGACTGTTCGTGATGGGCCTCGGAATCCGCGCCCTCCTCGTCGGCAAAGGCGCCGCTTAATTCCGCCACTTTGGAATGTAGTTGCCGCTAGGCGGCAGCCATATTCCAAAGTGGCGGAAAAGGGGCAGGGGAGTTACGACTTAGAGGGCGGAGGCGAGGGTGTCGAGCTGCGCGGTCAACTTCGCGGGCAACTTTGCACCGAACTGGGCGTAGTGATCCTTGATCTGGGGGATCGCGGCCTTCCAGCCATCTGAATCAATCGACAACAACGCCTTCATGTCGGCATCATCAATCTTGAGACCAGCAACATCAAGTGAACCTTCAGCAGGCAACATTCCGATCGCGGTCTCAACGGCACCAACGGTTCCAGCGACACGCTCAAAGACCCACTTCAACACACGACTGTTTTCGCCGTAGCCAGGCCACAAGAAGCGACCGTCTTCGTCACGGCGGAACCAGTTCACGAAGAAGATCTGCGGCAACTTGGCTGCATCGGCCTTGGCGCCGAGTGCAAGCCAGTGTGCAAAGTAATCAGCCATGTTGTAACCACAGAACGGCAACATTGCCATCGGGTCGAATCGCAAGTTGCCTACGGCGCCTTGTTGAGCAGCCGTGGTCTCAGAGGCCATGATCGAACCCAAGAACACGCCGTGCTCCCAGTTGAAAGCCTGAGTCACGAGCGGAACGGTCGTGCGACGACGGCCACCGAACAAGATTGCCGAGATCGGCACACCTGCGGGGTCTTGCCATTCGGGTGCAACCGACGGGCACTGTGATGCCGGTGCAGTGAATCGAGCATTGGGGTGAGCGGCCGGGGTCTCGGTCTCGGGAGTCCAGGCATTGCCCTTCCAGTCGGTGGCGCGGGCCGGAGCGTCGTCGGACATTCCTTCCCACCACACGTCGCCTTCTGAAGTGAGCGCAGTGTTCGTGAAAATACTGTTGCCCCACAACGTGTGCATGGCATTGGCGTTGGTGTCGTAGCCAGTTCCGGGTGCAACACCAAAGAAACCAGCCTCGGGGTTGATCGCAAACAGACGTCCGTCAGGACCAAACTTCATCCAGCAAATGTCGTCACCAATGGTCTCGGCCTTCCAGCCTGGAATGGTGGGAACCAACATCGCGAGGTTGGTCTTGCCGCACGCCGAAGGGAACGCGGCAGCGATGTACTTGGCTTCGCCGGCCGGATTGGTGAGCTTGAGAATGAGCATGTGCTCGGCCAACCAACCATCGTCACGGGCCATCACCGAAGCGATACGTAGTGCGAAACACTTCTTGCCGAGCAAAGCGTTTCCGCCGTAGCCCGAACCGAATGACCAGATCTCGCGGGTCTCGGGGAAGTGCACGATGTATTTGTTGTCGGGGTTGCATGGCCATGATGATGACTTCTCGCCAGCAGCCAATGGTGCACCAACTGAATGCAAGCACGGCACCCAATCGCTTTGACCAAGAACGTCAAGAGCGCCCTGGCCCATACGGGTCATGATGCGCATGCTCACGGCAACATAAGCCGAGTCAGTGAGTTGCACACCAATGTGCGCAATCGGTGAACCAAGTGGTCCCATGCTGAAAGGAACGACGTACATCGTGCGACCCTTCATGCATCCGGTGTAGAGAGTCGTCATCTCGGCGCGCATGTCGGCAGCTTCACGCCAGTTGTTGTTGGGGCCGGCATCTTCCTTTTTTGCGGAACAAATAAAGGTGCGATCTTCAACGCGAGCAACATCGCCCGGATCGCTATGAGCCCAGTAACTGTTGGGGCGCTTGGCTTCGTCGAGTTTGGTGAAGGTACCGCTATCAACAAGTTGCTGACACAAGCGTTCGTACTCTTCGGCTGAACCGTCACACCAATAGATGTCGTCTGGCTGCATGATTGCAGCCCATTCAGCGACCCACTTATTCAAACGTTCGTTGTTGCTTGAACCGCTCATGATGTGCTCCTTAGGCGATCGCTCGCCATGGATAGGGGGATTGTTATCGGGGGTTAAAGAATTCGTGGAGACAGGCTTATTACAAAAGGACGAGAGAAAGCAAAAACACCTGGTTAAAAACCAGGTGTTCCCATATCAACTTCAGAACCGAGACGTAGTTGAGTTGCTAATCCTTCGGAATTGAGATCGAACACCACTCGCTGTCCAGGACGAAGCATGCGAAAGATGCTGCCTTCCAGCGCATCAGCGGCCATTTCGTGTTCGCTGAGATCGGTATCACGCAAGATCAGGCCGGTGCCCGTAGAGGGGTCGAAGGCTTTGATCACACCTTGCATGAGCGGCTGTCGTTCACTTATCCGATGCGGCGGTGCCGCGGCTGACCTTGGTGACCTTGCCAGCACGAATGCAGCTGGTGCACACATAGAGGCGCTTCGGTGAGCCATTGATCAGGGCGCGAACGCGCTGAATGTTTGGATTCCAGCGACGCTTGGTACGCACGTGGGAGTGCGACACTGACATGCCCCACGACGGGTGCTTCTTGCAGACTTCACATACTGCTGCCATGACACGATCTTTCTCTTCACTTGAATTTGCTGGGATGAAGCCCAAGCACGATCTCGGACACAGAACGCTACCAGCGGATTCGACCGACCCCCAAGCACAATTCAAGATCCAGGACAGGATTTTCGGGCTCCGTCAGTCACATCAGCCACGCCCCTGACCACTACCATCGGTCAGGTGAACCCGCCTGTTCTCAGCCCCGAGGGCTCAGCCGATCATTTCGATGCCGATCGGCTTCGTCGTACGGTGATTGCCTTCCGAGATGCGGTCAAGATCCATGCTCCGCGCATTAATCGCCTGAATGTCTACCCAGTGCCCGATGGCGATACCGGAACCAACATGGCCCGCACGCTGGACGCCGTGGTGGCCGAGCTCGACCAGGCCGGACCCGAAATTGAGCCGACCTGCCAGGCCATTTCGCACGGCTCGCTCATGGGAGCCCGCGGTAACTCGGGAGTCATTTTGTCGCAGATTTTGCGTGGATTATCGGGCAAGCTTTCAGCCAAGGCCGGAAGCACGGCGTCTGAATTTGCTGAAGCCCTCAGCGCGGCGTCGGCCTCGGCTTACCAAGCAGTGCTCAAGCCCATCGAGGGCACCATCTTGACCGTCGTGCGCGAAGCGAGCGAGGCAGCCAAGGCCTCGGCAGCATCGGGGGCAACTCTCGGTGCCACATTGCGAGCCGCTCGCGACGCTGGTCGACTATCACTTGACCGCACACCCGATTTGTTGCCGGTATTGAAAGACGCCGGGGTCGTTGATGCCGGTGGCGCGGGTTTCATGTTGCTGCTCGATGCTGCGCTCAACATTGTTGACGGCGACCCCATGCCACTGCCAGAAGATTCCATTGGCGGCGATGCCATGGACGAACCATTGCCCGCCATGATGACCATGACTGCTCCCGACTCGCATGGCGAAGTGTCAGTTGCCGATCTGCGCTACGAGGTCATGTACTTCTTGCATCTCGAAGACGGCAAGATCGATCAGTTCAAAAATGATTGGGGCGACATTGGCGACTCAATTGTTGTCGTCGGTGGCGACGGCATCTGGAATTGTCACGTGCATACCAATGACATCGGTGCTGCCATTGAAGTTGCGATCGATCTCGGTGGTCGCCCCAAACAAATTCGGGTGACTGATCTCTTTGAAGAAGTCGCGGAGCGCCACGCTACGCACGACGCTCAACGCGCGGCTGCTGGTTTGCCGGCAGTCACCACTGCGGTCGTTGCCGTGTGTAGTGGAAGTGGCCTCGAAGAATTATTCGCGCAACTTGGTGTGCAAGGCGTTGTGACGGGTGGACAAACGCTCAACCCATCAACAGCCGAATTGCTTGACGCTGTCGAACATGTCAATGCACAACAAGTCATCATCTTGCCCAATAACAAGAACATAATTCCGGTTGCCGAACAACTGAATGCACTTACCTCAAAAGAAGTGCGCGTTGTTCTTACCAAGTCGATGCCCGAGGCACTTGCTGCACTTGTTGTGTACGACCCCGAAGCCGGCGTTGATGAAAACCTTGCAGAAATGGCCGAAGCCACCGAAGCAATGGTGACGGGTGAAGTGACGCAATCAATTCGCGATACCAATAGCGACGCTGGCCCGATCACGGTGGGAGATTGGATTGGTTTAGTGCGTGGCGACGGAATTGTGACCGTCAACGGAACCCTTGAGGGCGCATCGATCTCGTTGCTGCAACATCTCATTACTGAGGGTCGCGAAATCGTCACGATTATCGAAGGTACTGATGCGCCGGCGTCAACAACAGATGCGTTGCGCACCTGGATCGAAACCGAACGACCCGACGTGCAGATTGAGTGCCACAAAGGTGGACAACCTTTGTACCCGTATCTATTCGGCGTTGAATGACGCGGTGACGAGTGACTGAATCCGCTCCCACCGGCCCCATCTCATTTTCTGAGTTGTCAGGTATGCCGATGACGCGACTCAAATCAGTTGGAGCAGGTAAACGAGCGGAGAACTTCGCCAAATTTGGCGTCGAAAACCTGCTTGATTTATTGACTCATTATCCGCGTCGTTGGATTGACCGCACGAAAGAAGCGACAATTGCCGGTGCGATTGAAGGTACAGATTCTTTGGTGATCGGTGAAGTGCGCTCGGTAACAAGTCCACCTAAAGGTGCAAGGCGGGGACCATCGCGGGTCACTGCAACAATTGCCGATGAGAGCGGACGTTTATCAATCGTGTTTTTTAATCAACCGTGGCGCGAGAGACAATTGAAGGTTGGTTCGTATGTCGCGGTCTTTGGTCGATTGGGTTCATTCAATGGCACAAAACAAATGGCCAACCCAACCGTTGACATTTTGGGCGACCCCGACGAACGGCCTCGGCCCATTGTTGCGGTTTATCCGCAGAGCGAAAAGATTGATTTGCCATCGTGGCTTGTTCTGAAGGCAATCGACGAGACATTGAATCGTTGTCGTGCTCGTGGAATCAGTGATCCGCTACCAAAAGCAATGCGCAAGAAATACAAACTGATGGATCGCCAAGATGCGCTGTTCGGAATTCATATCCCGGAGACTTTCGCTGAAAAAGAAATGGCTCGGCGACGTTTAGCATTTGATGAGTTGCTGCGCGTGCAATTGGTTTTGGTGATGCGTAAGCGATCAATCGAACGCGACTCCATCGGAATTCAACACAAAGTCAATGGTCAACTCGTTGCGCGCTTCTATCAACACCTGCCATATGAGTTGACTCAAGCTCAACATCGAGTGATTGCCGAAATTGAAGCCGACCTCGCAAGCCCGCATCCGATGCATCGCTTATTGCAAGGTGACGTGGGCGCCGGCAAAACGATTGTCGCAGTGTCGGCAATGTTGGCTGCAGTGCAAGGTGGGCATCAAGGTGCTCTGATGGCACCAACTGAAGTTCTGGCCGAGCAGCATGCAGTAGGTATTCGCAAACTGTTGGCGGGTCTTCATATTCCGGCGAGCGACAACTTGTTTGGCGAGCGAGAAGTGCGAGTCGAATTATTGACGAGCAGTGTGACGGCCGAGCGACGCCGTGATGTGTTGGCTGGCCTCGCTGACGGAAATATTGATATCGCGATCGGAACCCATGCTCTCATTCAAGATTCGGTGCAGTTTCATAGTCTTGGAGTCGTCGTTGTCGATGAACAACACCGCTTTGGCGTTGAGCAGCGCGCCGCGTTACGCAACAAAGGTGAAGACGGCGGGGCAGTGCCTGATGTTTTGGTGATGACCGCCACTCCAATTCCGCGAACCGCCGCGATGACTGTGTACGGCGATCTTGATGTGAGTGTTCTCGACCAAAAGCCGCCAGGGCGCACGCCAATTGTGACTAAACACGCTTTGGGCGACGAAGAAGAGGCTGAAGTATGGGCTGATGTTCGAGCCGAAGTTGCTGCTGGAAGACAGGCTTACATCGTTTGTCCACTTATTGAGGAAAGCGAAAAACTGGAAGTGGCTTCGGCCGAAGAAACGATCGCGCGTCTGGCATTTGATGAACTGAAGGGCCTTCGCCTTGCCTTGCTCCATGGTCGCATGTCGTCGGCCGAAAAAGAGTCGGTTATGGACGCATTTCGTACTGGCGAAACTGATGTGCTTGTGGCAACAACAGTGATCGAGGTTGGTGTTGACGTTCCAAATGCCACGATCATGGTGATTTTGGATGCCGATCGCTTTGGTATTGCTCAACTTCATCAATTGCGTGGTCGAGTCGGACGCGGCGTGCACGCGTCGCGTTGTTGGCTGGTGACATCGATCAAAGAAACCGATGACATTTTGGTGCCCGAAGCGAATCCACGTATTGAGGCATTAGTTGAATCAGACGACGGTTTCTACCTGGCCGAGGCCGACCTTGAATTGCGCGGTGAAGGCACGTTGATGAACAAAGAACAAAAAGGTCGCAGCGACCTCAAGTTGGCGTCGCTACGACGTGATCGCGAATTGGTTGAGTTGGCGCG
Source organism: Actinomycetes bacterium (assembly GCA_037138315.1). Classification (GTDB taxonomy): domain Bacteria; phylum Actinomycetota; class Acidimicrobiia; order Acidimicrobiales; family Ilumatobacteraceae; genus Casp-actino8. The sequence goes on along the minus strand of JBAXIP010000090.1, from coordinate 1,406 downwards.
TGAAGCTGCCTATGAAATTGTTGATCCTGATATCACTTTGTCAAAGCAACCCGAGCTTCGAGCCGAACTGTCAATGTTCCTTCGTCCCGAGGACGAAGAGTTCCTCTTCAAGAGTTAGCGCAACCATCCAACATGGGTGCCGTAGCAATACGCAGATTCTTCAGAATCGGCTGACCCGATTTTAAGGCCACCGATAATTGGGCTTGCTCGCCAAGACGGGTAGCAGATACAACCTTGCCGTCAACGATGAGGACTGCAGATCCTGCTCCGACAACGATCAAGAAATCAACGGATCCCGAGACATCGCCGACTAGATCTTTTGCGGCGAATTCGACATTGTCACTGGATGATGATGCTCGTGTCAACGACAGTGACAGGTGCACGTTCTCGTAGGTCTGGATTGGATCAGCAAAATTGAAAACAATTTCCGCGTCGTTGTTGGAGTCCTCGGTACTTAATGTGCCGGCAACGCGAACACAGTTCGTATCTGACAAAACGAATGGTGAGGTATCTCTAAATATCTTGTCTGATTCAATACTTGTCGCCGTAGAGGGAATCACAAGTATCTTCGTCCAGTCATCTTTAGAGAGACTTACCTCCATTGAGTTGCCGTCATAAACCTGAGTGAAGTTGTCGGTGACGTATTGGGAAAAAGGGGTTTGGTCCTTTAAGGCTGTTTCTTTAGGTCGAACATAAGCCCGCGGGTGTGTTTGTTTCATATCTTGAGCAAACCAAGTCCAGGTATCTGGTAAGACGTACTTCGGCGAAGTGTTTCCTAAGTACACCTCGCCGATCATGAAGGATTTCCAGCTAAACCGAGATGCAGGCACCCGGCCATGTTCTAGGTATGTCCATGGGTACATCGTCCATGCAAGTAACGGATCACCTTGATGCGAAACTAAATCAATGATCGCGCGAGTTGTTCGCCCTTCGCCACCTTGGTTTTGGGTTCGTTGTTCTTCGTAATGGCTGAAGGTTGTGAAGGTGCCGAGTTGCTGAACTCCGGTCCAAAAGAGATCAGAACATTGCGAAAACAGCACGATGGCGGCAGTCGCAATGGGTAACGCGTATCGAACTTTGTTGTGGGCAAGAGAGTTTTGGCCCTCTCTGCGATGCGCGATGATGATTCCGAGTTGGGTCATCAAGATTGCACCCATAAAAACATTAGGTACCGCTAACACCGAGAAGTAATGACTTGAATATCGTTGGCCAAGAATGAGTTCAATCCACCCCGTGCCAAACCATAAAATTAATGCGACGTGCATAATTCTTTGAAATTTTTCCAGCGACTTCCAATTGAGCCAGGTGGTAAAAACAAATCCAACGACAAGCAGGAGCATGAGAGGTCGGTCTTGGTAGTAGCCAATGAATTGAGTCCAACCAAGGCCGAGTTGGTTGACGAAACT
>JBAXIP010000089.1:0-8279 GCA_037138315.1 Actinomycetes bacterium | reverse complement strand
CCGGCAACCATTAACGCAGCCAAGATTCCGGCCTTCGGTTCGCCCAACAGGCGACCGAACAACAGAATCAATATAAAACCAGCAAGCGGTAGCGCTGGGATTAACCAAATGAGATCGAGCATCGTTTTCCCCTCAGCCCTTCAGTGCCGAAATGTCGTCAACGTTTGCGCCGGGACGCTTACGCATAATGGACACGATGATTCCGAGACCCACAACGACTTCTGCCGCAGCTACAACCATCACGAAGAACACTGTGGTCTGGCCACCAATGTCACCGAGTCGTTTGGCAAGAGCAACAAATGTCAAGTTGACAGCATTCAGCATGAGTTCAATACACATGAACATCACGAGTGGGTTGCGACGAACCAAAACACCCACAGTTCCAATTCCGAACAAGACAGCTGCCAGCACCAAATACCACGTCGTGGTTGGTGTCGCCGCAGCGATAAGAGCAGACATCACTGAGGCTCCTTTGACGCCGGCTTCATTTTGCGAGTAAGCAAGACCGTGCCGACAACTGCGACGACCAGTAGAACTGATGTCACTTCGAACGCCACGACATAGTCACCAAAGACACTGCGCGATAGTTGACGAATATTTGAATCAGGGTCGGTCATCGCTGGTTCGATAATGCCGGCCCCACGAGTTGCTACGACATCACGCGAGGTGATGACTGCTGCAGTCACTAAACCAGTCACTCCGAGTCCGACGATGACTGCAAGTGGACGCTGAACCTTGAATGGTTCAGTCTTGATATCTTCAGTACGGTCGACACCAAGAAGCATGATCACGAACAAGAACAACACGACAATTGCTCCGGCGTACACAATGACTTGTACGGCGGCAAGAAAATGTGCTTCTTGCGAAACAAACATTACAGCAACACCAAACAAAGTCAGAATCAGACTCAAAGCGGCGTGCACTGGATGACTACGCAGAACGACTCCGAGTCCACCAACCAAAATCATGGCGGCAGCAAAAACAAAGACCACTAGTTCCATCAGTGACCAGCCTCGTCCCTCTGATCTTGAGCGGGTTCGGGCGCACGAACGCCGTAACCCAACTCGCCACTCCAACCAACGACACCCTCAAAGGTTGCGTCACCAGAGGGTGCGGTTGCGCGCAACCATCCCGACGTCAAGATGTCTTCACCTTCACGCCAATCTTCCCACGGCATCTGCTGCGGCTTACCATCATCGCCAACAACCAATTCGGCTTTGGTGTAGATGGCATCTTGGCGATTTGTAAATGAGAACTCGAACAACTTCGTTTCGGTAATCGCTTCGGTTGGGCAAGCCTCAACACACAGGTCGCAATGGATACAACGCAAGTAGTTGATTTCGTAGACAAAACCAAAGCGTTCACCTGGCGATGTTGGATTTTCAGGATCGTTGTCGGCACCTCGAACATAAATGCACTTTGCTGGGCAGACACCTGCGCACAACTCACAACCGATGCACTTTTCCATACCATCTTCGTAACGGTTCAAAACATGGCGTCCGTGCAGACGTTCGGGCTTAGGGGCCTTCTCGTCTTTCTGCGGCTTGCCCTTTTTGTTTTCACGTCCACCTGAATACTCAAGTGTCAGTTTGTTGCGTCGACCGACTTGCGCCAGCGTGACAAGAAATCCTCCGAGGTAACCCATCAGAACATCGCTCCTTCACGTTCGCGATTGGCTTTACTAACTTTCACGGCAGTTGACATCAGCGCAACACATCCGAGGATGATCACTGCAGCAACGATGGCGACGAGTCCACGGTTCCATTCTTCGTCACGGCTGAGTCGCAAGACGGCCATCAACATAAACCAGCCGAGTGATGTTGGAATCAAAATTTTCCAACCAAGATCCATCAACTGGTCGTAACGGAAGCGAGGCAAGGTTGCTCGCATCCAGACGTAGATGTATAAGAACACCAGCACTTTGGCGATGAGCCAAATTGAACCTTCAATGACTCCCGGAATTCCGGGGATGTTGAACAAGCCCTGCGGGCCACCAAAGAACAATGTCACGATGACACCACTCATCGTGATGGTGTTCATGAATTCAGCCAAGAAGAACAAGCCGAATCGAATACTTGAGTATTCGGTGTTGAATCCACCAACTAGTTCTTGCTCGGCTTCAACCAAGTCGAAAGGTGGACGATTCATTTCGGCGGTAGCAGCCAACATGAAAATGATGAACGGTATGACACCGGTTGATACCACGTGCCAATCGGCGAAACGTGATTGATGTCCAACAATACCGCTCGTTGACAAAGTACCTGCCAACAAAATCACGGTAGCGAGACTCAGACCAAGTGCTGCTTCATACGAAACCATTTGTGCCGAAGCACGGACCGATCCGAGCAATGGATACTTTGAACCACTTGACCAGCCAGCCAACATGATTCCGTACACCGCAACCGACGACAATGCGAGCAACAACAACACACCTACTGGCGGATCGGCTAACTGCACGCGCGTCGCATGGCCGAACCAGGTGACAATTCCACCTTTGCCATTCGAGAAATCGCCGCCAAGTGGAATAACTGACCACACTAAGAAGGCGGGGACAAAGGCCAAATACGGTGCCAGTTTGAAAACAAATCGGTCAGCACGATCGGGCAACAAGTCTTCTTTGAAGAACAACTTGATTCCGTCCGCCAAAGTTTGCAGCAATCCCCAAGGACCAGCTTTGTTCGGTCCGATGCGGTTTCCCATGCCGGCGATTGCTTTGCGTTCGAACCACACCATCAACATGGTGGCGACAAGTCCAAGAACAAAGATCACTACGACTTTGAGCAAGATGATCACAAGCGGTGCCCAAATCAAATCACCAATGGCGATTGGATCTAGGCCCAGAATTGAAGTCGTGTTGTTCACAGTGTTTCCACCTTCACATCGTTGACCAAGCGTGACGAATCAATCAGTTCGCCAATGTTTGAACCGCTTTGTGCCCAAGCCGCCCAGACAGTTCCGCGAGTCACTGACTCATCGGCCACGATCGGCATCACGATTGATGTGCGATCGCTTGAAACCTTGACCTGCGCGCCGACCGATGCACCGAGTCGATCGAGGTCGAGCGGGTGCATGTGCAATGACGAACCTGTTGCCAATGGAGCCAACGACTCCGAATGTGCGACGTTGCTTCCGTTGTCATACAACTTGCGGCTGACCACTAAACGATAACCAAAACCGGGGCGATCGGGTGAGACTGGTATGGAGGCTGCAGAACCATTGCTCGTTGAACGGCGCAACAAAATTCCGTCTGGGTTGATGGCAAGTGCGGCACGAGTTGCATCAGCGAACGCCGAAACTTTGCTCACCAATTTCTGGTGAACTTCTTGTACCGAACCAACACCCAAGTCGTGACCCAAGTAATCGGCAAGTTCGAGTGCAATCATCCAGTCGGGGCGAGCCGTACCATGAACATTGACCTTGCGGTTGAGCTGTGTGACTCGTCCTTCAAGGTTGGTCGTGGTTCCATCTTTTTCACCAAAAGCAGCAGCAGGCAACAACACGTCGGCGCGCTGTGATGATGTTGAAGCAAAAGTATCAACGGCGATGAGGTGTTGAACAGCAGCCATGGCCTGACGAACGAGTTCGGTGTCACGCACATCAGCAATCGGGTCGGCACCAAGAAGAATCAAGCAGTTGATCTTTCCAGCAGCAGCTGCACGCAAGATTGAAGTTGTTGAACCTGTGACCAAACCACTTTCGATGGCGCCACGCACATTGCCACGACGCACTACTGGCAAAACCGAGGCGTTGGGAGCAGCAGCCATCACTGCATCGAGTGCAGCCATCGTGAACGAATCGTCTTCGGCTAAGTTGGCGCGACCGACGACAACGACAACTGAACCTTTGGCAACTTGAGCTGCAACAGTTGCTTCAGCCAAAGTGCTGGCAACAACGGCAACTTGATTACCTGGTTCGTAAGCAACGGACTTCCATGCATAACGCGTGATGCCAGTTTGCTTCGGAGCGAATTCAACCAACTTGCTGCGCTTCTTTTCAGATGCATCACGCAAGCGCAAATACAAAATGGGTAACTCTTCTTTCAGATCTGGCGACAACAAGATGACCGTTGTTGCGTTAGCCGCCTGATCGATAGTCGCCTGGTTGTATGCGTACACCGAGGCGGGCAAACCATCATCAAGTTGGGCATCAACGTTGGTGACGCCGAGTGCCTGAGCAAACAATGACCAAGCGTAAGCATCTTCATTGGTTCCACGAGCACCACCAATAATGGCAACGCTTTGTGCTCCGCCTTCTTTGATCGACTTCGAAATCAGATCGGCCGCAGTTGACAACGCCGAACTCCACGAAGTCGGAACCAAAGCACCGTTGTGCTTGACCATCGGTTCGGTCAGACGCTGATCGCTCTTCACTGATTCGAAGTTGAATCGACCCTTATCGCACAACCAACCGTGGTTCACCGGGTCGCTGTCGACACCTTGGTAGCGAAGCAATTCGTCGCGGCTGGATTCAAGCGTGATTCGACAACCCACTGAACAAGTGGTGCACGTGCTCTCGGTCTTTTCAAGGTCCCATGGACGGGCCTTGAATCGGTATGGCTGTGCAGTCAGTGCACCGACTGGGCAAATCTGCACAGTGTTACCCGAGAAGTATGAACTAAATGGTTCGTCGGGGAAAGTTTGAACTTGCGTGTTATTGCCACGTGACGTGAATTGAATTAACGCATCACCAGCAACTTCATCGGCAAAACGCGTACAACGATCGCACAAGATGCAACGCTCACGGTCGAGCAAAACCAGATCGCTAATCGGAATCGGCTTTTCGTAGTGACGCTTCTCTTCGATGTAACGACTTTCGCCAGGACCATGGCTGAACGCCTGATCTTGCAATGGGCATTCGCCACCCTTGTCGCATACCGGACAATCGAGTGGGTGATTCGCTAACAACAGTTCAACGATGCCTTCTTGTGCACGCTTCACCTGATCGGTCTCGGTGCGAACAATTTGGCCTTCGGCAACTGGGGTCATACAACTGACCACCATCATCGGTCCACGAGGACCTTCGACTTCAACCAAACACTGACGACACATGCCGACAGCACTCATACGTGGGTGGTAACAAAAACGTGGAATGTAATCGCCACTGCGATCAGCAGCAGCAATGATCAATTCACCTTTACGAGCCGCAACGGGCTTACCGTTGATCGACATCGTGATGGCATTGGGGTCAACGGGCGTCTCAACCGGTGCCGCGTTTTCGATGTTGGGTTCAGTCGTGGTCATGACGCAGCTCCAACGGCAGTAACAGGGATCGTGTTGCGCTTGACGATCTTGGCTTCGAATTCTTCACGGAACAAAACAAGTGCCGAGTTCACTGGTGCGTAGGCCGAAGGTCCGACGAAACAAATGGTGTTCATCTTGTACGGGAACGGAACAGCACTAATACCTAACTTCGCATTTGATGCGTGCGGAAAATCTCCGGGACAAATTGATGTTCCGACTTCAATGAGCTGATCGAGATCGGCCATCGTGCCTTTGCCATCAACGACTCGGCTGAGAATTCGCTCAAGCCAAGTTCCGCCTTCGCGACAAGGCGTGCACTTACCGCATGATTCGTGGGCATAGAAACGAGTCAAAGTAAGCGCAGCGGCCGGGATGTCGGTTGTCTCGTCCATCACCATGACCGCACCTGATCCGAGCATCGAACCAGCGGCTCCGGCTTGTGGTCCTTCGAAAGGAATATCAAGTTGATCTTCAGTGAACCAAGGTGCCGAACCGCCACCAGGTACAAAGGCCTTCAACTGGTTGCCATTACGAATACCACCACAGAATTCTTCTTTGTACAACAAATCACGGAAGGTCGTCAGACCGTTAATGATTTCGTAGACACCGGGACGATTCACGTGACCGCTCACTGCGACCATACGTGTACCTGGCGAAGTCTTGGTTCCGATTGCGGTGTAGGCCTCGGCTCCGTTGAGCATCAACCATGGCAAGTTCGCCAAAGTTTCAACGTTGTTCACAATGGTCGGTTGACCATAGAGACCAATCGCTGCGGGGAAATACGGGGGCTTCAGACGCGGCATTCCGCGATTGCCTTCAAGACTTTCGATCAACGCAGTTTCTTCACCGACGACGTAAGCACCAGCACCCCAGTGCAAAACAATGTCGACAGAAAACTTTGAGCCCAAAATGTTTTTGCCGACATAACCAGCGGCATAGGCATCGTTCAATGCAGCAGCAACACGCTCTTGTGCCAACGCCATTTCGCCACGGATGTACAAGAAGCACTGCGATAGTCCGGCCGCGTAACACGCGATCAAACAACCTTCAATCAATTGGTGCGGGTCGCGCTCCATGAGCAAGCGGTCTTTGTACGTGCCGGGTTCGCTCTCGTCACCATTGACAACTAAGTAACGCGGGTACACGCCTTGTGGTGTGAGTCCCCACTTAGTGCCAGCGGGGAAACCAGCTCCACCACGACCAAGCACAGTTGCACTCTTGACTTCATCGTGCACTTCATTAGCAGCACGACCAAGTGCGGCGCGCAAACCTTGATAGCCATCGGTTGCGAGATAGCGCTGCAATGTGTACGAGTCTTCGTATTCAAATCGTGATGTCACGATCTTCGGACGATCTCCGGCAACGAAGCCAGGAGCGTGGGCGTATGTTCCACTCATAGCGCAGCCTTCCCATCGAGCCATGCTGGCGCTTCGGTCACAGATTCGGGAGGCACTGCACCAACACCACGATCGGCAGGAATGTGCTGAAGAACTTTGGCCACGGTTCCATGATCAGGAATTTCGGCGGTCAAGCGTCCAGCTGACAAATCGTCAATCAACGAATCAAAACTTTCTGCCGTGACACGGAATCGGTAGCGATAGTTCACTTGCAAGCACGGAGCCTCGGTGCAAGCGGCCTGACATTCGGCGTGTTCAAGAGTAAACATTCCGTCGCTCGTTGTTCCACCAGCCTTGATTCCAAGTTTGTGCTCAGCGTGATGCATAAGTTCTTCAGAACCCATCAAAGCACACGACATTGTTCCGCAAATGTTGACGAGGTATTTGCCAACTGGTTCGAACTTAAACATTTCGTAGAACGATGCAGTTCCGTACACTTCGGCCGATGTTGCACCTACAAGTTCGCCGATGTGCACCATGGCTTCGTTAGTGACATAACCGTCTTGCTGTTGGGCGAGGTGCAACAGGGGAATCATTGCTGAACGCGGTCGCGGATAACGACCGATGATCTCTTTCGCGAGACGCACGTTGTCTTCTGTTAAGCGGGCCATCAGCGATCGACCTCTCCTAGAACTGGGTCAATAGACGAAATCACAGCAACCGCATCGGCCACCAAACCACCGCGCATCATGTGCGGTAAGGCCTGAATATTCACGAAACTTGGAGCACGCATGTGAATGCGATAGGGCTTCGGGCCACCATCGCTCACGATGTAGCAACCGATTTCGCCACGAGGACTTTCGATTGCCACGTACACTTCGCCCTCGGGCACTTTGAAACCTTCGGTGAAAATCTTGAAGTGGTGAATCAAAGCTTCCATTGATTCATCGATGCGAGCACGCGGCGGTGGCGTCACTTTCTTATTCTGAATTCGGTAGTCACCAAGAGGCATGGCATCAAGTACTTGGTACACAATGCGAATTGATTCGCGAATTTCGTTAATACGAATTGCGTAACGGTCGAACGCGTCGCCGTATGAACCGACGATGACATCAAATTCGACTTCGTCGTAATGCAAGTACGGTTGATCGCGACGTAAGTCCCACGCAACACCTGTTGATCGCAAAATCGGTCCGCTGGTCCCGAGTGCCAAAGCCTCATCGGCGGTAATGACACCAACACCTTGCAAACGTTCGCGCCAAATGGGCTGATCGGTCATCAAGATGTCGTACTCGGCCAAACGACCGGGCAACATTTCAAGAATTGTGAGAACATCATCACGCCAACCTGGTGGCAAGTCGGCTGCGACGCCGCCAGGACGAATAAAGTTGTGATTCATACGAAGACCAGTGACTTTTTGGAAGAAGCGCAACACTTCTTCACGTTCACGCCATCCGTACAACATCATCGAGACTGCGCCAAGGTCCATGCCGTTGGAGGCAAGGAACAACAAATGGCTACTCATGCGATTGAGTTCAGACAACAACATCCGCATCCAAACTGCGCGCTCTGGAATGTCGTTTTCAATGCCGAGCAATTTTTCAACTGCCATTGAGAAAACCAGTTCGTTGTTGAGAGGACTCAAGTAATCCATGCGTGTGACGTTGGTGCCACCTTGCATGTACGTGAGTTCTTCACCGGT
>JBAXIP010000088.1:0-8321 GCA_037138315.1 Actinomycetes bacterium | reverse complement strand
GAAGACAACGACTGATATGTCGAGCACCACTCCAGGTCTTGTTTGTGGTCACCATCATTTGTATTCATCGTTGGCTCGCGGCATGCCAGCGCCGCCAGTTCAGCCAACTAAATTTCTAGAAATTTTGCAGCAGGTGTGGTGGCGATTAGACATTGCGCTTGACCTTGACATGATTTATTGGTCCGCGAAGTTGGGCGCTGTTGAAGCTTTGATGAGCGGCACCACTGGAATTATTGACCACCACGAAAGTCCGAATGCAATTGAAGGAAGCCTTGATGTGATTGCTCAGGCTTGTTCAGAAGTCGGGGTACGGGTCGTGTGTTCATATGGAGTCACCGATCGCCACGGTGTTGATGCTGGCCGTCGCGGTCTCGAAGAAAATCGCCGCTTCATTGCAACGGGCGGTCGTGGAATGGTCGGAGTGCATGCGGCGTTTACATGTTCAGATGAGTTGCTTGAAAGTGCGTCTGGCCTGGCCAATGATTTAGGTGTTGGTGTTCATATCCATGTAGCCGAAGGAGTTGACGATATTGCTGCGGGAGCACGACTCGAAAAGTTTGCTCAAGATAACTGGCTGCTGGTTCATTGCGTGCAACTCGATCGAGAACTTCGAGGAACGATTGCCCATAACCCGCGCAGCAATATGAATAACGGCGTCGGGTACGCACATCCATCACGAAGGGCGAACAAAGTCATCCTTGGTACCGACGGAATTGGCGCCGACATGCTCGAAGAAATGCGGTTGGCTTATGTCGCGTACCGAGCTGATGATGTCGCCCTCTCCCCTGACCTTGCATGGTCATGGCTCGAAAACGCTTACGACTTCATCCCTGAATGTCGCAATGACCTAGTGACCTGGAGTTACGACCACAGCGATAGTCCTTGGCACGTCGCATTCACACCAGGCATACGTGCGATCAATGTTCGGTCAGTTGAAGGTGAAGACCTACTTCTTGATGGTCTACCGACGCGAGTCGATCTACATGAGATCCGAAGCAAAGCATCAAAAGCCGCACTCAGACTTTTTGCAAAACTGTAAATCAACTCCACAATCACAAAGGTCCACATCAGCATGAGCGAATCAAAGAGCATTCAACCCGTAGCGATCTATCTCCAAGATGCCCATCCCATTCGCGAGGGTATGCAGTTCGCGCAGTATGCCGAAAGCAAGGGCTTCGATGCTGTCTGGCAGGCCGAAAGTCGTCTTGTTCGCGAAGCAACCGTTCCGATGGCGGCTTTCGCGAGTGTCACGGACCGTATCAAGGTGGGTAGCGGCGTTGTTGATTGTTGGAGCCGTAATCCTGCACGACTAGCCGCAACGTTTTCAACACTTGACGACTTGGCGCCGGGTCGTGTGATTTTGGGTATTGGTGCTTGGTGGGATCCGTTGGCACAAAAAGTCGGTATTGATCGAGCGAAACCGCTACGAGTCATGCGTGAAATAGTCACAACTGTTCGAGCCTTATTGAACAATGAAACAGTGACCTTTGATGGTGAGTATGTTCACCTTGACGGAGTTGAGCTTGATTATGTGTATCAAGATCGTCGTCCAAAGGATGTGCCGATCTACATCGGAGCCACCGGAATGCAAATGATGGAACTGACTGGCGAAATTGCAGATGGAGTCGTTCTTAATTACTTGGTGTCTCCCGATTACAACGATCAAGCTCTGGAGGCCCTTGAAAAAGGTGCGGTTAAATCTGGTCGTTCATTGAACGATATTGACCGACCGCAACTAGTCGTCTGCAGCGTTCACGAAGATCGTCAAACTGCTCTTGATATGGCCCGACTGATGGTGACTCAATATCTAGGACAGCAACCGCACATTATGAAGGCTTCTGGAGTCCCACAGTCGTTGCTCGACAAAGTTGGTGAAGTCCTCACGTGGCCCGCTAGTCACGAACAAGTTGTAGCCGCAAGCAAACTTGTGCCCGATGAGATCGTCGAAATGCTAACGGCGAGTGGTACACCTGCAGAGGCTCGTGCCAAGGTGAAGCACTACATCGACCACGGTTGCACGTGCCCGATTTTGTATCCACTCGGCGATGTCAAAGCGACAATTGATGCCTTTTCTGGCTGGGATGGCTCAGCTAAATAGGAAGGCGGTTTATCGGTTGCGGAACAGTTGAACGTCTCGCGTGACTTCTATTTGCCGAGCAACTGTGGCTCCGGCCACCATCAAAGGTCCCAAGAAAATGAGGGCGATGAGTGGAGCAGGAATTCCGGGAGACCAAATGGTTCCGAACAGAACTCCCGCAACCCACACTGAAATTGCTGTCACGTTCCAAAGGCGCCATTGAACGACACGAATCGGATGAGCGAATTGCACGTTAGTCATCGTCAAAATTGACAGACATGCAACAACTACCAAGGTCACAGAATGTGAACTGCCTAAAAGCCACAACGTTGGTACGACCATGTTCCATGATGCCGGAAATCCGTGGAACCAACTTTCTGAATCTTGTTGATCTGTACGACTGAACCACAAGCAAGAAAACATCAAGAGCGCTGCCACCGCGATCATGCCTGAACGATCATGATTAACCATATTGAATTCCCACAGGAAAGCCGCGGGAACGAGTACGCAGGTAACAAAATCAATGACGAGGTCAAGTACGTAACCGTCGAACTTCGTGGTGGCTTGCTCGGGTAAAAGGCGACGCGCCAAAGGCCCATCAATTCCATCGATCAACTGCGCGACGAGTAGCCAAATGATGGCCAAACGTGCCGAGCCGTCGAGTACCGCAACAAGCGCAGCCATTCCGACCAGAACTCCTGTGGCTGTGAAGGCGTGGAGAGCGAGCGACATGTCTCGTGAGGCAAGTTTGGGTCGATCAGATACAGGAGATTTATTGAACACAGGGGAAAACCTTACGCCCGTCTAACCTGTAGTCCGTGGCAACGAGGCAAAATTCACTTGAACGAATCTGGTTTATTGCTGTCGTGGCCTGGAGCATTCTCCGAGTCATTTTCGCCGATGTCTTCTTTGCCAAATATGGCATCAATATTTGGATTTTCGCAGGTGTAGAAGTCGTTTCGTCGCCGATTTTTGCGAAATCGACCTCGAAAATGGCAATTTCGCTCTCCCGTCACCATCTACGAGATTCATTGCTCTGGGGAATTCTGACCCTGGTCAGTTTTGCGGCTCCTGACGTGTATTTGCTGACTACTGGCAAACACCTCCCGTGGCTGGCTTATTTGGTGGTGATTGGCATCATGGTGATTGCCGGAACCATCTCGACGATCAAGATGCGGCGTAAAGCCGAGGAACTGGCCAATACAAGTCAATGAGATCTCACTTCATTCCTTTGACAAAATGTAAACTAAAAACGTGCCAGTCTTGATCCCTCGTAATGTGGACGAACTCGTTGAAGTTTTCCAAGAACACCCGCAAGCGAAGCTTTTGGCCGGGGGCACCGACTACATGGTCGAAGTGAACCTTCATGGACGCAAACCCGAGACCATGATCAGTCTGCGCCAAGTGAAAGAGCTCACCGAATGGTCGGTGCGACCAAGTCAATCACGGATCACAATTGGGGCAGCAGTCCCCTACGCCGATATGGAACATGGCGAAATCGCTCGTCTTGTGCCAGCCCTTGCCCAGGCAGCCAGGACTGTTGGATCGCCGCAAATCCGTGCTGCCGGAACCCTCGGTGGCAACCTAGGAACCTGTTCACCTGCTGGCGATTCACTCCCGGTTTTGGCAGCGCTTGCCGCCACGATTCATGTCATCGGACCTGAGGGTTATCGCGATATCGATTTCGTCGATTTCATGGTAGGTGTCAAGAAGAATTCGCTTCAGCCATCTGAATTTGTACATTCGGTGTCGTTGCCCATCGTTGAAGGTTGGCAGGGCTACGCAAAAGTTGGAACCCGCAATGCGATGGTCATTTCGACAGCTTCGGCTTGTTTGGTCCGCGATATCGATGAAGGCATCGTGACGATTGCTTTGGGTTCGGTTGGTCCAACAATTATTCGTGCTTATAGTGCTGAGACCTGGTTAATGAAATCAACTTCATTACGCGCTGGAGCCGAACTTGATCCGACCGTTGCTCAAGAATTTGGACGCCGCGTGGCTCTGGAATCTCGTCCGATAGACGATCATCGTTCAACTGCCGATTATCGACGCCATGCTGTTGGTGTCTTAGCTCAACGATTATTGATGAGGTCTTTTTCATGAGTATCAACATCCCCGTTTCAGGTGTGGCTCAATCAAATGAGTTTTACTCTTTGCAAGTAAATGGCCAATTGCACCAGGTAAAAGATGCATGGATTGGTGAAAGTCTTCTGTATGTCTTGAGAGAACGTCTCGGGCTCCCGGGTGCAAAGGGAGCATGCGAACAAGGTGAATGTGGTAGTTGCACAGTCATTCTTGACAGCAAAGCCGTTTGTTCGTGTTTGGTGATGGCCGCCGATGCAGTTGATACCGAAATTTTGACCGTTGAAGGTCTCGGACCCGATGGCGCACTCACCGATGTTCAATCTGCATTCTTGTCAGAAGGCGGAGTTCAATGTGGTTTCTGTACGCCTGGATTTATCGTTGCAGTTCACCATCTATTCGAAAACAATCCTCAGCCAACAGACGACGAGATTCGCGAAGCACTTTCGGGCAACATCTGTCGTTGTACTGGTTACGGACGAATTTTGGAAGCAGTCAGAACAGTGGCTGATCAACGAAGGACGAATTCGTGAGTTCGACAGTTGCATCAACAGGCACTCGCCACGGAACTTTAGGTACCAGTGCAAGTCGACCTGACGGCGTCGCCAAAGTACAAGGCGGTTTTGCATTTTCGAGTGACATGTGGGCCGACAACATGCTGTGGGGCGCCACCTTACGCAGTCCTCATCCTCACGCTCGCATCATTTCGATCGACGTATCAGGCGCCTATGCAATTGACGGTGTGAGTACAGTCATCACGTCCGCAGATGTACCAGGAAAGTTGACTTACGGGCTGATCATGCAAGATCAACCTGTATTCGCTGCCATTGGAGACACTGTGCGCTATAGCGGAGAACCTATTGCTGCGGTTGCTGCTGATCATCCAGAGACCTGTCAACGAGCGCTCGCTGCGATCAAAGTTGTTTATGAAGTGCTGACCCCAGTGACCGATCCAGAGGATTGCATTTCAGGTATCGCCGAGCAAATCCATCCCGACGGAAACATTTTTCGCCATCAACGAATCATTAGCGGCGATACATCGGTCGTCGGAGCGATTCAAGTTGAGGGGATGTACGAAATCGGAATGCAAGATCAAGCCTTCCTGGGTCTTGAATCTGCGTTAGCCGTTCCCGATTCGGGTGGTCATGGTCTCGAAATGTATGTGGCCACTCAATGGCTTCATGAGGATCGGAAACAAATCGCCGATTGTTTGAATATGCCCGAAGAGAATATTCGCTTGGTCTTGGGTGGGGTCGGCGGAGCCTTCGGTGCGCGCGAAGACATCAGTCTGCAAGTGCATACCGCTTTGCTTGCGATGAAGTCAGGTCGTCCGGTGCGTATCTCTTACGGGCGAGAAGAAAGCTTCTACGGTCACGTACATCGTCATCCCGCCAAGATTTGGATGAAACACCACGCCGACACCAACGGCAAGATCGTGAAAATTGAAGCACGTATGGTGTTTGACGGAGGCGCCTATTGCAGTACTTCTCCTGCCGTTCTCGTCAACGGCATCACCCACACTCAGGGCCCGTACAAGTGTGACAATGCGATTGTTGATGGTTGGGCTGTTCGCACAAATAATCCTCCGTGTGGCGCAATGCGTGGATTCGGTGTCGTTCAAGCTTGTTTTGCCCACGAAAGCCAAATGGAAAAACTTGCGACGGCCGTTGGCATCTCCCCCGTTGATATTCGGTTACTCAACGCCATGGAAACCGGCGATCGCATGATCACCGGACAAATCATGGACAGCGTCGCTCCCGTCTCTCAATGCATTCGTGAGACTGATGCAATACCGATGCCACCCCCGATGAACAGCAACGCCGACCTACGTACGATTCCCGGCGGAACTGGTCTGACTGCGCTGCCCTCCAATATCAAGCGTGGAGTTGGTTGGGGTGTCAGCATCAAGAACCTGATGTACAGCGAAGGTTTTGATGACTACTCAACAGCCCGTTGCCGTATTAGTGATGGTGTTGTCAGTATCAAGTTCGCTACTTCTGAAGTTGGTCAAGGTTTCACGATGTTGGCCCAACAGATTGCCCGCACGGTTCTGGGAGTCGATGATGTTTTCTTAGACACGATTGATACACAAGTGGGTTCAGCCGGTTCAACATCGGCTAGTCGTCAAACTTGGATGAGCGGCGGTGCTGTTCAAGCAGCCTGTCGAGCAGCTTTGGAGCAATTGTTCGATCATATTGCGACGAAGAATTCGATGAATCGATCTGAACTTGAAATAGACGGCACTGACATTGTTGACCGACTCACTGGCCAGCGCGTTGCAGTTCTCGCAGCTATCGAAGGTGTCGACATCGATTGCACAGAGGAATACCACCACCCTGCAACCGAAGATATGGATGAGAACGGTCAAGGCAACTGCCACGTCGCGTACGCATTTGTCGCCCACCGAGCAGTTGTAGACGTCGATCCCGAACTCGGGCTAGTCAAAGTTGTTCAAATCGCCACGGCACAAGATGTTGGTCGAGTACTGAATCCGCTATCGGCAATGGGTCAAGTCGAAGGCGGTATTGCCCAAGGCCTTGGCTTGGCCGTCATGGAAGAAATCATCGTGAAGGACGGCAAAGTCCGTAACCCGAGTTTCACCGATTATCTGTTACCGACTTTCCTTGATGCTCCAACCGTTGAGATGGTGTTCATCGAAGAACATGAACCCAAGTCTCCCCTTGGTGCCAAAGGAATCGGTGAACCCCCTTGTATCTCAGTAACCCCGGCAATCGCTAATGCAATTCGCCAAGCCGTAGGTCGAGAGTTGCCGCGAGTTCCGATTCGCCCGTACGACATTTGCTTGTGATCAAGGCAACGTTCATAAACCCAATCGTTGCAGAACATCATCTGGTGCATTAATAGCTTGCAGAGCCTCGGTCAATCGTCGCTCAAGATTCAATTCAATATCTGACTGCACTTCACCGTGAATTGCTGCCAAGTTATTGAGTTCACCAGGATCATTCTTTCGGTCAAACAACAGATTCTCATTCTTCAATCCTCCATAAGCCCAGAACGGCAAAAAGTCACCTTGCATAAATGGTTGTCTAATAACTGGGACAGAACTTCCAGGCATTGCGTCTAAGTAGGCACGTTGATCAGGCCGCGGCAACCGGATATCAGGCCGTGAATGAACCGGCATCGTGCTCCAACGGTTCGACCACATCGACAAGGGGAACCCATTCCCGACTGAACCTCGGGTGTACGTATGGTCTTCTGTAACCAATTGAACCTCTCGCCCCCAATAGCCCGACAAACAGTGATCACGAACACTCGGAACATCTTGTTTAATGAGCGGAATGAGCGAGTGCCCATGCGTGCGATGCTCGACCTCTATTGCGTATACCTCGCACAATGTTGCGTGAATATCTACAGTTGTTGTGAGAGCCGTCTCGCGACGAGGCGCAATACCTGGCCACCGGATCATCATCGGGATATGGCCCAAGGTATCGTGAATCGGAAATCCGGGCTTACCCCAGACATCAAACTCGCCTAGGTAGTGCCCATGATCGGTGCAGATGATGACTGCCGTCTCTTCAGAATCAGGTGAGGCGTCGATTGCATCAAGCAGTTTGCCAAACCAATGATCAATCATCGAAAGCTTGGCGCCGTACGCCGAGCGCAAAGATCGACCTTCTTCTTTGGTGAGCAATCCGTTCTTCAATCCATCAATGACATACGGCGGCCAAATCATCCATGGGTCATCTGTTTGGGGATCATCTGCTTGCGCGCGATACATCGAAGCCCAAGGTTCGGGTGTATCAAAAGGCTCGTGAGGATCAAATTCGTCAATCACAAGTAGCGACCGATCGTGGTGCCCGGCGTTTGTTCGTACCCACTGCACGGCGGCCTGCATGGTTTGTGGGCCCGGAAAATCTTCTTCCGACTTAAACCATGTACGGGAGTCTTGGTACTTGAAGTGCCCGCGACGGGGCTCATCAACTGGCAGGGCTGGTGTTCCCACCCACGAAGGATCTGGCCGAGTCTTCCATGGGTCATTCTCATGACCTCGGACATACTCCCAGGCATCGAAATCAATGTGGTAGTTCTCACCGCCACATTCAAAAAGATGTGGATGATCAGAAACCAACATCGTGGTCACACCCGCAAGACGCAACGAATAAGTAATCGCGTCTTCCCACAATTCAACCGAGCCCCAAGG
>JBAXIP010000087.1:0-8356 GCA_037138315.1 Actinomycetes bacterium | reverse complement strand
TTATCTACGACTCAAATGGTGTGTATCTCCCTGATGGGAGTCCACAACTGCAGGCTGTTGCTTGTGTTGTGAGCGCGAACCACCTTCGTCGGGCCCAAAATGTACCCTCGACTAACACTTCGACAACTGCCCCAAGCACGACGACGGTGCCGGTTACGCCCGTTACTCCGAATGGGACCATCCCAGCTACGAAGTAAGTAACCAAAATGTATGTAAAAGTTACACATTATTGTAAGGAACCACTACAATAATGGTTATGGCGGAAAATCAGTTACCTGAAGAAGTTGTACAAAAACTTGACCCGAATCGACGCAAGTTCCTTCTAGGAATTTTGGCGGCAGGTATTACGGCTCCGAGCGTGGCTTCATTTGTGATGGGTAGGGCCAAACGGTCGACGATTGTCGGTACCCCAATCCGCCCAGCATCTTTGATCGACTCAAGCGGCAACTTCAATATCCCGATTTCTTTTAGCGGCAATCTATATTCATCATCGGCGAACTACATTTATCCGAATTATTCAGGAAATTTCCTTCGCGACGCCAGTGGAAACTTTCTACTTGACCCGAGTGGCAACCTGTTATGCGGAACTAGCGGGAACATCTTGCTTGACATGAGTGGAAATGCCATCCGGAGTGGCAACTTTGCTTACCAAGCTAACCCCAGTGGTAATTGGGTATACGACAGCAGTTCAAACACTTTGCGCATACCGTTTCGCGACCCCAGCGGAAATGCTTATAGCTTTTACGGGTTAGAAATGGACCCGAGCGGCAACACATTTAGGGATAACGTCTTTAAGTACGATTCAAACGGAGTTATTAATTATGGCAGTTCTCCGCAGAATCCGGGCCTCGCCTGTGTGGTGAGTGCAAACCACCTTCGTCAGGTCCAAGTTGTCCCAACGACGTCAACAGTCGCACCGACAACTACATCAACGGTTGCACCAACGACTTCAACGGTTGCACCGACAACGACGTCAACGGTTGCACCGACAACGACGTCAACGGTTGCACGGTCGACAACTACGTCGACGGTCGCACCAACAACGACTAACCCTGGCGTCAATCAAAATGGATCGGGATCTTCGGTCACGACAACAACTGTGCCGGTCACACCAATTACTCCTAATGGGACTATCCCTGCGACGAGATGAGTCGTTCACAACCGCTGATTGCGGCTGCGATCATTGTCAAAAATGAAGCAGAGCATTTACAGCGGTGTTTGAACTCAATTAAAGATTTCTGTGACGAAATCATTGTTGTCGATACGGGCAGTACCGATAACACAGTTGACATTGCGACGGCTTTCGCAACCAAGGTTCTACACAAAGAGTGGAAACACGACTTTGCCGCTTCGCGCAACTTTGCCCTTGATGCAGTAACTGCCGAATGGGTTCTCTACATTGATGCCGACGAAGAGTTGGTCATGGATGACGTCGTTGCACTTCGGCAACAGGTTGCAGACGCTCAAGATGTGATGGCATTTGGCTTGCGTATGCATACACAAGTCAATTGGACGCCTTATATCGATTATCGAATGTGGCGCAATCGTGATGACATCCGTTTCATTGGCGAAATTCATGAAACCACGATGGACGGAATCATGCGGGTCGGACATGAAACCAATCGCGGTCTTGAACCCATTGACATCAGCATCTTGCACCACGGTTATGAAGGTGACTTGACGGCAAAGCATCAACGCAACTTGCCGCTTCTTCAAGCCGAACTAAAACTGCATCCAGAAAAAATCAATTTATGGAATCATCTGGGTCGAGTGCATTATGCGCTTGGGCGACCCGACTTGGCCGAACAAACATGGCGCACCGGAATCAACCGTATTGAAGAGTTCGGTATTCGTTCCGCTTACGACGTGCAAATCTACGCGTCGCTTGCCGACATGTTGATTGGTTTTGGACGTGATGGAACTCCGCTGATTGAACGCGGTTTACAACTAGATCCGGCATTCCTAACCTTCCAATGGCTGTGGGCCCGACAGTTCGCCGCCAACAAGCAATACGCCGAAGCCATGGACAAGTGCGATGAATTGATCGGAATGGGACAGGCCCCAATTTCACAAGATGGAGCCGCTTACAACCTTGAGATGTTTAGTGAGTGGCCACGAAGCCTAAAAATTGATTGCCTGTTTTACCTGATGCAACTCGCCGAAGCTCATGCAATGCTGCTCGCCGAAAATCAAGAATATGCACCTCGCACGCATCGTTGGAAACAACTTGAAGTATGCGAGGCGTATGCCGAATATGAACGTCATCCGGTTGCACCCGTAGTGAGTGATGAGCGCATTGTGCTAGATGATGTTTCATTCATCATTCCGGTACGCATTGATACGGCTGATCGCCTGGCGAATGTGAAGGCCTTATGTCGACAACTCACTAATACCTATACAGCGAGGATGTTCATCGGATGCGAAGATCCTGAATCTTTACGTGCAGTCCTACCATCTGATGTTGAGATTATTCATATCAATGGAGATCATGAGCATCCTTTTCATATGACACGGGTGCTCAACGAAATAGCACGTCATGTCACAACGCCGATTCGTGTCCATCTTGATACCGATAGTTTGATACCTCCAGCGCAGTTGCTTGAGGCAGTACGTGTACTGCGAGCCGATGAAGCTGACTTGGTCTTTCCGTTTTCTTTTGCCATCGGTGTCCCGCAAATCGAACGAAATAAATTTGCTACTGGAATTTTGCAACTTGATCTAGTTGACACACCCCGACCGATGGTGGGTGTGCCGACGGGTTTGTGCCAAATATGGAATGCGGAATCGTTTTATCGATTCGGAACAGAAAACGAATTCATGATCGGTTGGGCACCCGAAGATGCCGAGCGAGTCATCCGCCTCGAGAAGTTAGGTATGCGAACGCAGCGAGTTAACGGCCCCATTTTTCACATGGACCACGAAACCGTGGAAGGTCGTGATTCGCGATCAGAATTTCATGAGGTATCAAAAACCGAAATGGAACGAATTGAAGCGATGACTACCGATGAACTCATCGCAGATATTGCAACATGGCCGTGGAGAACTCGTGGAGTTTTTGCATCTAGCGAACCGTTTGAAGCCAGCGACCTGACGGTGTTGATACCGGTGCGTATCGACTCGTCAGATCGTCTACGCAATCTGGTGACGTGTACGAATACATTGCTGTCAACGATGACTGCTCGCGTTGTGGTCGGAATTGGTGAGCCTGAAATCGTTCAAGAACATCTTGACCCACGGGTTGAGATCATGAAGGTCCATGACCCGATCAGTCAGCCCTTTCACCGAACACGCATCAACAACGACTTAGCGAGGGCCGCAACCTCGGCGCACATCGCCATTGTTGATACCGATGTTGTCGTTCCGCAAGCTCAGTGGAAAGCGGCACTTGAGGTGTTGCGTAATAACGATGCTCAATTGGTGTATCCATTTGATGGTCGCATGGTCGAAGTCTCGTACGGATGCCATAGTTGGCTTGAACGTGGAGATTTTGATTCGTTGCCGATTGATTCTCAACGCATCATCGAAAGTTTGTCGGTTGGTGGATGTTTCATTTTCGATCGCGAGACATTTACAACTTTTGGTATGGAAAACGAGCATTTCATGTCGTGGGGATTTGAAGACGACGAGCGCGTGCTTCGTGCGTATCGACTTGGGATTCAAGTCAAGCGGTTACCTGGAGTGATCTATCACGTATTTCATGAACGTGGACCAGACAGTCGACCTGATAATCCGTATATTCAGTCAAACGCGCAAGAAGTACAACGCATTAAACATTTGAAGATTGCCGAATTGCGCACCGAGGTGAAAAACTGGCCGTGGGTACAAGAGCGCACTCCAGTGAAGGTCTTGTTGTGGAACGACACGTGGGAATCAGATGACCGCCTATTTGATTTGTCAGACGGTTCGGTTGAGATTCTTCGCGATCGATCACAGATTGACAATTGTGAAGTAGTGGTTTTCTGCCCAGCGACACTTGAAATCGCTGGTGGTCTTACTGCAGACCTTCCGTCAAGAAGTCGTATCGAACAAATGTGGGTTTTGTATTCTCGTGAAGCTGAGTCACACTTTGCTGGCCGACTGAACAAAGAATATTTTTCGCATTTTGATCTAGTTGCAGGGTATCTACAGCAGAGCGATGTGTGGGTTCCGTATATGTATCAGGGGCTTTTGCAGCGACTTCCAGAGGTTGTACCCGTAGATGAACGCAATTCTGTTTTGGCTTCGGCTTGGATTTCGAGTGACTGGGATACGTCCGGCCGATTGGATCTCTTGTCTGAAGTGATGTTGCATATGGAAGTGCATTCGTATGGCAACAAACTAAAAAATGTTGGGCATGCTCGTGTTGCGAATCACCAAGTTCGCTTTCAAATATCATCGCAATATCGATTTGTGATGGCTTTTGAAAATGCTCATGATGTTGATTACGTAACTGAAAAATTCTTTGAACCCCTCATGTATGGTGCGGTGCCGGTGTATTTAGGTGCGCCCAATATTGAAGACTTTGCACCAGGTGATCATTGCTATATCAACGCTTCAGATTTTGCTTCTGCTAAAGAACTCACCGAATTCTTAACGTCTATGACCGATGAAGAGTACGAGCGTTATCACGAATGGCGGCAGAAGCCATTGCGAGAAAGTTTTGTGACCATGTGTGAAGCGACTTCATCACACACTTTGATGCCAGTGATCAAGATGATTAGGGATAAGCGGTCACAAGACCTTTGCTAAGTAGTGATTCCAAACCAGCTTTCCACGAACCATCAGGAAAGACCATTGTCATGATTTCGCTGATGTTTTCGGTGGTGTTGCTACCGGTGCATAATTCAAAGAGCAGCGATGCCGATGCGTTGAGATGATGAATTTTTCGTGAGCGAGTGTCGGTGATAATGAACCCATCGTCGCCCTCGGAGACAATCAAAGAGGGTGTGCGCATCGGCCCGATGGGATCAATTGAATGACGTTGCCAGTGCGAAGGAAGAAGTGTTTCAATTGGTACTTCAGCTGACGCGATCCCTTTAAGCCAGCGGGCCGGGCAAATGACATCAGTTGATTGCGACAGGTATGCAGCCCACCACGAATAGGTCGAGTTTGAAATGATGAATGAATTGCACGCACGCATCAAGTTGAAGTCGGCCATTTCAGATTGAACGGCGGTGACGTTGGTGGGAGGTGCGACGACAGTGACATCGACGGATGCGGCAAAGTTTTCATGACACCAGTTGATGTCGTCTGAGAAGACAAAGAAGTGTGTGCCCAGATGCGTGCTGCGCATGTGATCCATGGCGACGGTGAAGTAATGAAGAGGGCAAATATTGACAACTTCTTCGAGCCCTAAGTAGTCGCCGCGTCGCACGTGTACTGCGGTGGTGTGTGGGTATTGATCAAAGTAGGGGTGCAGTGATCGGGCTTCAGCCAAGGCAAAGTCGGTAGATGCAAAGTAGTTGTGAATTGTCGCTTCGCTGCCCGCAAATTCGTGGAGATCTTGTAGGTAGGCGCGACCACCGTCGATTGATTCGGTGATTTCGTTCGTGGCTACAAAGAATCGATCGGGAACGTTGAAGTACTGCTGATATGCCCAAAGAGGGAAGACGGCGTTGTTGATGTCTCCGGCTCGGTGAGCTCGGCCGAGAGTGCCAGCTATTTGAAAGAGTTGGTTACCTAAACGACCATTAGCGCCAAGCGCCTTATATGAAATCCGCACGAGGTAATTCTAGGTTTAATGCGCAGAATTACGGTGCTTCGGTCTCATCTACCGGGTTGTCACTTGACGAATTATCAGTTGCTATTGAGTCGGTGGGTTGATCAACAACTGAGTCGCCGGGCTGGTTTTCCTGAGGATCTTGAGTGAAGTCCTCGTTTTCAATGGCGACATCGGCGACATCCATTTGACCGGTCTCTTCATTGAAGTCAAGTTCGGTGATTTGTGAGTTGTCATCATCAACACCATCAAACGAAGACTCGTAGAGTGCGTTACCCTCTTCGTCGGTCACCGCAAAGTTAATGTCGCCCTCGCCATCGGGATCAACGATGTCAAAATCTTGTCCGTCTTCAAGGTGTGTGTTGATTGATTCTTCGTCGTAGGCGTAATCGGCCTCAACGTCGCCGTCAAGAGCCACGTCAACACTTGATGAGAAATCATCTTCGGTTGACACGTCGTAACTAAAGTCGTCATATTCGGTGTCGGTGGCATCAACGCTGTCGCGAACCAGCAGCGAGCCCGAACCTGGCGAGTCGACGCTGAAGAGCAATGGAATCTTCGCTGTTGTCGTATCAATCAAGTCGCCAATGACCGGTTTGACTTTGACGCCTTTGAGTCCGGCGGGAATTTCAATGGTTGCTCCGGTGCCACTGCCGCCTTTGTTGGTGAACACACGGATGCCGTTTGACAGCGTTGAGAGATCGCGAGTATCGATGGTGCTGTCGCCCACGGTGATGATTGCTCCGGGCACCGACGCGCCGCCCGTCGTGATTGAAATACGTGCAGAGCCTTTGGTCGCAGCCGATCGGTCGCCGGCCGACCACGGTGCGGGGTTGGCCTCTTCACGTGAACTCATCAGGGTGTAGTCCATAGTGCCAGTGGTACCCGACCAAATGTCAGCATCAACGCCAGCGTTTGTCGCGGCCATGTCGTACGACCAAATCTCGGTTGATGGATCGATGGTGACGGTGGTGATTTGGCCGGGGTAGTTGTTGTCGTAGTTCAAGACTTCAAGCACACCGTCTTGACGAAGAGCGATTGCAATTGGTGTAATTGCGTGACCTTGTCCGTTGGAATAGAAACCAAAAGTGACGCCAGCTTGATCGCGAATAGCCATCACCATGTCTTGGGCGATTTGCGTGGGTGTGAGTTGCTGGGCGGCGTAGTTAAATTCGGCGACAGTAGAAAGATTTTGTGTGACCCACCAGCGAGAAATATCTGCGCCGACGTTTGACGTTTCACGTTGCAAATCGGCGACAACTGTTGCGCCATCTTGAAATTCACTGGGGTTGTTGAGACCGACTGCGAAGCGTTGGCTCATGACTGCCATTCCTTCGCAACGGCCACCTTCCATCGATGCATT
The DNA here is from genome assembly GCA_037138315.1 of Actinomycetes bacterium. Lineage (GTDB taxonomy): Bacteria > Actinomycetota > Acidimicrobiia > Acidimicrobiales > Ilumatobacteraceae > Casp-actino8. The sequence goes on along the minus strand of JBAXIP010000087.1, from coordinate 1,295 downwards.
CATTTCTTCAACCCACTGCTGGGCGCCAGGGAGCGGAGTGCAAGCATCAGCTTGTGCTTCGGCACATACAGATTCGGTTCCGTACAGAGCGGCGGCGGTGTTAAGGGTGACTGCGTCTTCAGCGACTGGTCCGCCCCAGTTTTCAAACGAGAAACCGTCGGTGGTGGGGCGCATGCCCGAGTCGGCGCAGATGAGACCTTCGGTGGGCAGGTCACCAGCTTCGGTGGTGCACTCGGCTTCCCATGAGAAAGAGCCGTCGGTTGGTGCCGAAGCTTCTTCGGCCGATTTTTCGGAACCACCGCAACTAACGAGGACGGTAATGAGTGACAGTGATGCGACGATGCGAGTGAGTTTTCTCATGTCTGAGATTTTTGCATATGTCCGGACATATTTGATGATTGTGGACAAAATTTAGTCGTTGTTCACATGAGGTAGTGGATGGGGAAGTGCCACGACTTGGGTGCGTTGAGTGCGATGATGCGCCGGTTGTTAAAGTTCATGTGCTTATTGCCGAACCGGACCGCCAAAAGTGCGTCGGGTCCCCACAGAAGTTCGACGAGAGATTGGACCCCGTCAATGGTGCAACTGGGTACCTCGGTTTCGAGTGCAGTGCCCTCGTTGTCGATGAGTACTTCGACGTCGTGGACCGGGATGTCGGTGGGGAGATCGAATGAGATGTGGGTGCCGTCGTCGCCGTTGATTTCGCTGAGAAGGAGACCGAGGAGTTCTGTATATTCGAATGCTTCGTCAATTGCTTCTTGCTCGGTGGTTGCTGCGATGTCGCGAATGGATGATTCGCGCCAGAAAAGGTCGACGATTGTTGCGGTGTAAGTGGTCATGTTGGTTCTCCTGTGTTGTTAGACAAGAGAAGTAACGACGGGTGTGGGTGAAAATGTGCGCTTGCGAAGCAAATTGGGAAAACAAGTACCCTTTAGATATGAATCTTGACGAAGCACTTGAAGAATTTCAGTTCAAGAAAAATGGGAAGTGCTCATCAATTGACCACAACACGGTCCGATCCGTATGTTCTGAACTTCTGTTGTCTGAATTTGAATTGAAAATTAGAAAAGACATTCGGAACAAGGATGGGGAACCTTATGTCGAATACTTTCGTGATACGGCTGACAAAGTTCACTTCCATTCTGAAATGATTGTTGCGCGCAGCGAGTTCACAGGTTGCCTTCAAGATAGAAAATCCAAATACAAGGCTTATCCGTATATGGTTGAGCTTTCTCATTGGAAATCAACTGAGACGAAAGTCAATCGACCGATTTGTCCCAGGTGTTTTATAGAGT
>JBAXIP010000086.1:0-8573 GCA_037138315.1 Actinomycetes bacterium | reverse complement strand
CGGTGATGACCGCCTGTGCAACCAATAGCGATTGTGAGGTAACTCTTGCCTTCAGCGGCGTAATGAGGCATCACCGTTTCAAGGAGCCCCACCAGACCCTGTAAAAACTCTGAACATTCATGACGCTCTAAAACAAAATTACGAACCGCAGAATCAAGGCCGGTCAGGGGACGTAGTCCTTCTTCCCAATGGGGATTCGGCAAGAAACGAACATCCATCACAATGTCAGCATCTAGTGGCAAACCGTGTTTGAAACCAAACGACTCCACCGACACCTGCAAGCGTTCGAGAGCCGAAACTTCAAAGGTACCAACCAACTTTGTTTTCAATTGGTGAACATTGAGCTCTGTCGTATCGATAACTAGATCACAATCACCCTTCATCGGTTCAAGCAAGCGCCGCTCTAACTGAATTGCTTCAAGTAAACCATTGGTTTCAGAATCAAGTGGATGCCGCCGACGTGACGACTCATATCGCTTAATGAGTTCGGCATCTGTTGCATCCAAATAGACCACGCGAACTTGATGACCACTCGCGCGCATCGCTGCTACTTTGGGCATAAGTTCAAGATGTTGACGACCAGCAACAAGTGCTAAGCGATCAATCTCAGAGCCAGGAACACTTGCTAGGTCTACGATTGTGTCAACCAACGAAGTTGGCAAGTTGTCAACGACATACCAACCAAGATCTTCTAGTACAGCCGCGGTTGCAGAACGACCTGCTCCCGAAAGCCCAGTGATCACCAAAATGTCGGCCACGGCTACAAACTACCGATCAACTGTGCTCTCTCAGAGAGCATTTGCGATATTGGCTCCAGATCGAAACTTAGATCTTCATTGGGTCGGATACTTCGAATCAGATGATGAGCGCCCGAATCAAAGTAACCCTGTAAGTCATTGTTCTGATCTCGCGGGGTGAGAAGCACGCTGATCTCATGATTGGTCCCTAAGAAATGGTTTGCCTTATTGATGAATTCAGATAGCGGTCCAAAACCGCTCCAACCATCGGCATATTTAATCGCTAAAGGAATCGTCACTTTTTCTCCTGAACCACCAACCCAGATCAAAATATTGGTGCCGCACTCTGCGTTCAATCTCGATACCTCTTCATGGAGGAAAGCCAGCCTTCTAGAAAACAACTTCATCCGTGTCACTACGTCCTTGGGGGCATCGGTGAGGTTGTCATCGTGCACGAACCCGCCTGAACCGACTCCGAGAATAAACGTTCCATTTCCGAGAAGGGCAATCGTCGCAGCTGACCGAGCCAATACTGCTGGCTCGCGAATCGACAATGGAGATACCAAAACGCCCAGCAACTGCTCACGACCTCGAAACAAGGCGGCTAATGAACCAAGAAGAATCCACGTATCCCAAGAAATATCCCCTTCTTGACCGGTGAAGGGAACAAGATGGTCCCACAGAAATACTGAATCAACTCCGAGGCTCAAGGCTTCTCCAACGACATTGAGATAAGCCGACGGAGGAACAACATGCGTCTGGAGTTGAACTCCGATCTTCAGCGAGCGTTGCTTAGACATCTAGTTTCACTGCACGTAAGTACAGCAGACGCGGAATCGTTGAAGCATCCTCGTATTCGGCCGCTCTGGCAAGAAATCCAGGAGGCGGCGCAGGCTCAAGCATTCGCTGAATGTACAGACCGTTGGCGATCAACGCGTTGATGTACCTACTCAAAGGACGGTGGATGAAAGGAATGAAAATGTCCTTTTCAACTTCTTCATTTGATTCTTGCTCAATCAAATACGCTCCAATCCGCCAGTACTGCTCGGGTGGATCAAGGATTTGGTCATCAATCCATCCGCTACCTGGAGTTTGCAACAAAGGATGGTTCAGAAAGAAACAGAACCTGCCGCCAGGTTTCAAGACTCGAGCGACTTCTGCGATAGCCGTATCGACATCTTGAATATGTTCAAAAACTAGACAGGCGACGACTGCATCAAAAGTCTCATCAAAAAATGGAAGTCCATCTGCTCCGGCTTTGCTGACGTGAAGTCCCCCTCCACGTTGAGCTGCCACGGTCACTTGATTCCATGTCGGATCCACGCCTGCAACAAAACTTGCCCCAAGTTTCTTAACGAGTCGAGAGACTTGACCATCTCCACAACCAACATCTAAAACCTGATTCATGCCCTGCAGTTCTTCGGCTGCTAAGGGCAAGATTTGCTCTTCATATTCAGCATCGGCGCCATCGGTAAAGCCGTCGATCCACCATTGAGCGTTGTCCTCCCACAAAGTATTTTCATGTGCACTAGGGGACGCTTCATTGTTCACACTGCGAGGATACGGCACGACTACCCTTTGGCTGTGACCACGAATCGAAAAACCTCAGTCAAATTTTCTGTATGGCCCTCTCCCGAAAGGTCTTGGAGTGATGTCCGCGACCTTGCTCTGTACGCAGACTCAAACGGCTGGTATTCGTTGTGGTACGCCGATCACTTCATGCCCAATGACGAATCAACAACCACTAAGGATGGCGATGTCTTTGAATGCTGGAGCATGATCTCAGCGATTGCGGCCATTACTCAAGACCTCCGTATCGGTTCGCTCGTTTCTCCGACGACTTTTCGGCATCCAACTGTTCTCGCCAATATTGCGGCCACAGTCGACCAAATTTCTAATGGTCGCCTTACTCTCGGAATCGGAGCTGGCTGGCAGGTAAACGAGCATCTTGCCTACGGCGTCGATCTGCTCGAAGGAAAAGATCGCGTTGATCGTTTTGAAGAAGCTATTCAAATCGTCACTTCAATGTTGCGCAACAATCGAACAACTTTTATAGGTCAACACTTTTCAATCACTGATGCCCCATGTCAACCGAGACCGATTCAGACTCCACTGCCGATCATGGTCGGTACAGGCGGTCCGAGAATGTCAAAAATCACTGCCAGATATGCCAACGAGTGGAACACCTGGGGAAATGTTCCCACTGCCACAGAACGTGTCGAGACTTTCGCACGAGCATGCGAGTCGGTCAATCGAGAATGGGCCGACATCCACAAATCTGTTCAAGCAATGTTCTTCTTGGTCGATGATCAAGAGACCATTGAAAAGATTCGCAAAGTTGCTCCGAGCGACCGTTCAATCATCGGATCAAATGGCCACATCATTGATCAGATCGGTCAACTCATAGAACTTGGATTTGACGAGATCATCGTCCCGGACTTCACCTTGGGTAAGGACCCACAATCAAGAATTGATTCGTACGAAAAGATTCGCACTGAGATATTAAGTCACTTCTAAATTAAGAATCATGAAATTTGTTGAAGATCGCCTGGGCTACTTCTTCGGGCAACCACGACTGGGCTTGCAGTTCTTCAAGGGAAGCCTTTTTCACTGCAGTAACTCCCCCGAATGCTTTGATGATTCTCTTTCTTCGTGCTTCGCCTAATCCCGCAATACCATCCAAAGCACTTGAGACCATGCGCTTGTCCCGTAATTCGCGGTGGAATGAATTGGCAAAACGGTGAGCTTCATCGCGAATGCGCTGAAGCATAAAGAGCGCTTCACTTCCTCGAGGTACTTCAACCGGCTCAGACTGACCCGGGATAAACACTTCTTCGAATCTCTTTGCCAGCGATGCAACAGGGATCTCGTGTTCAAGTCCGAGATTACGCAGAACGCGTTCAGCGACTGCGAGTTGGCCTTTGCCACCGTCAACAAGAAGAAGTTGAGGTGGGTAGACAAACCTTTTCAACCGAGGCTTTTGCTGTTGAGTCAATTCATCGGTTTCAACCGGCTGATCACGCTCGTCAATGTAGGCAGTGAACCGCCTCGTTAAAACTTCTTCCATGGCCGCATAATCATCGTTACCAGGAACCTCTTTGACCTTAAAACGGCGGTACTCCCGCTTTGCTGGCAATCCATCTTCGAGCACAACCATTGAACCGACATAATCGGTGCCTTGAAGGTGCGCCATGTCGTAACACTCGATGCGTAATGGTGCCTCGGGCAATCCTAAGAGATCTTGGAGTTCTGTCAAAGCCTTGCTTCGCGCATTGTGGTCACTTGATCGCTTCATTCGATGACGCAAGAACTCTTCATTGGCATTTCGGGTGACTAATTCATGAAGCTCACGTTTATCTCCCCGTTGCGGAATGCGAATCTCTACCTTCGAGCCGCGTTGAAAGCTCAACCATTCTTCGTACGTCGCCATCGCTAACGGCAAGTCCGGCACCAAAAGCATTTTCGGGACACCAAGTACGGGTTCATCACCATAGAGAGCTTCAATAATGCGATCAATAAGACCGGACTGCGATAAGTCTTCGACCTTGTCAAGAATGAAGCCCTTACGACCCACCACTCGACCTTTACGAACATAGAAGATTTGAATGGCCGCTTCAAGTTCGTCCTGAGCAATTCCGATCAAGTCAATGTCTTCACTCTTTTCGCCGACGATCTGCTGCTTCTCAATCGCTTTCGCTACTGATTGCAAACGATCACGAAGCCGGGCGGCTTTTTCATATTCAAGAGCTGCAGACGCGCTGGCCATGTCTTCTTGGAGTTTTGCGACAACCTCATCAGTATCGCCATCTAAGAAATCGCAAAATTCCTTGACCAATTCCGAATACGCGTCTGCCGTGACCTCTCCGACACAGGGCCCACTACATTTTTCGATGTGATACAACAAACATGGGCGTCCCAATTTGTTGTGTTGATTGAATTTCCCAGGACTACATGTTCGTATTGGGAACGTTCGAAGGAGCAAATCCAATGTGTCGCGAATTGCGTACGCATGTGGATACGGACCAAAGTATCGAGTGCCTTTACGAGTGCGCCCTCTCATGACCACGGCACGAGGCCACTCCTCGTCTGTTGTTACAGCCAAAAACGGGTAGCTCTTATCGTCGCGTAATCGGACGTTAAATCGTGGATGATGCTCCTTGATCAAACTGAATTCAAGAATGAGTGCTTCAACTTCGTTGCGAACAATTACCCACTCAACGGACTCAGCAGTTGCCACCATTTGTGCAGTTCGCGGATGCAACTGGGCAGGATCCTGAAAATAGTTGGATAAGCGCTGACGCAGATTTGATGCTTTGCCGACATAGATCACCCGACCATGAACGTCTTTGAATTGATACGAACCCGGTTGCTCGGGAATTGATCCTGTGGGCGGGCGTGTAACCATGGTCGTCAGAGTTAAGAAACTCGATCAAAGACCCAACATTGGTTTGAGATAATGACCCGTATAACTGCCTTTTGTTTTCGCAACGACTTCGGGTGGACCTTCAGCAACGACAAGACCTCCGCCGCTGCCGCCCTCTGGACCCAAATCAATGAGCCAGTCGGCGGTTTTGATGACGTCGAGACTGTGTTCAATGACTAAAACTGTGTTGCCTTGATCAACAAGCCGAGACAGCACGGTGAGTAGACGTCGTACGTCCTCAAAATGCAAACCAGTTGTCGGTTCATCTAAGAGATAGATCGTGTGTCCCGTGCTGCGCTTTGCAAGTTCGGAAGCAAGTTTGACTCGTTGGGCCTCACCGCCCGACAATGTTGGTGCCGACTGACCAAGTCGAACGTATCCCAGTCCCACATCAAGCAGTGTCTGCATATGACGCGCGATAACCGGTTGATTGGAGAAGAAGTCAACCGCCTCTGCGACCGGCATATTTAAAACGTCGGCAATCGTCTTGCCCTTGAAGGTGACATCGAGAGTGTCGCGGTTATAACGAGCCCCTTTGCAAACCTCGCACTTCACATACACATCTGGCAAAAAATGCATTTCAATTTTGATCGTTCCGTCACCAGAGCAAGCCTCACAACGTCCGCCTTGAACATTGAAAGAGAATCGACCTGGCATGTACCCACGCACCTTGGCCTCAGCTGTGGTCGCGAAGAGCTTTCGAATGTTGTCAAAAACCCCGGTATAGGTCGCAGGGTTAGAACGCGGAGTGCGACCAATGGGCGACTGATCCATGTCAATCACTTTGTCGAGGTGTTCGATCCCGTTGATTTTCTTGTGCTTTCCTGGAGCATCTTTTGATTTGTAAATTTTCTGCATTAAGACCGGCAACAAAATGTCTCGAATCAATGTGCTCTTGCCGCTGCCCGACACACCTGTGACTGCCACAAAGCAGCCCAAAGGAATTTTCACCGTGACGTTTTGTAAGTTGTGTTCTTTGGCTCCGACAACCTCGAGCCATTGAGCATTGGGTTTGCGACGTGTTTCGGGAACAGGAATTGAACGCTTACCAGACAAGTACTGACCCGTCACAGATTCTTTAACCTTAAGAATTCCTTTGACTGGTCCGCTGTACACAACTTCGCCGCCGTGTTCACCAGCACCTGGTCCAATGTCGACAATCCAGTCACTTTCGCGAATTGTCTCTTCATCGTGTTCGACCACCAGAACCGAGTTGCCAAGATCACGCAAACGTAACAAAGTTTCAATGAGCCGCCGATTGTCACGTTGATGAAGACCGATTGATGGTTCATCGAGCACATACAGCGTTCCAACGAGGCCCGAACCGATTTGACTAGCGAGACGAATACGTTGGGCTTCACCTCCAGCCAGGGTTCCTGCGGTGCGAGCGAGACTCAAATAATCAAGACCAACGTCAAGTAGAAAACCCAATCGAGCGTTGATCTCTTTCACGACTCTTTCGGCGATGGTTCGATCTCTCTCTGACAGGGTGAGTTCACCTAAGAACTTGGCCGAATCTCCAATAGACATCTCACACACTTCAGAAATGTGCTTGCCGTTGATCGTGATCGCCAATGTCGCAGGTTTAAGTCGCGCTCCTTCACAAGCCAAACATGGAACGAGTCGCATATAACCCTCGTATTGCTCGCGACTCCAGTCGCTTTCGGCTTGCTCATGTCGGCGCTTGATCCACGGGATGACACCTTCAAAAGTGGTGTTGAATTGACGGGCCTTGCCGTAGCGATTCTTGAATTTAACAACGATGTTTCCTGGAAGACCATTCAGCACAATCTTTTGAGATTTAGCGGGAAGTTTGTCCCATGGCTTAGTGAGATCAATCTTGTGATCTGCAGCAACCGATTCAAGGATTCGAAGAAAGAAGCTGGTTGTCGCACTTTTCCAAGGAGCAATTGCGCCAGCACTTAAAGCAAGGTCTCCATCCGGAATAACCAATTCAGGATCAACCTCAAAAGTTGTTCCCAAACCATCACATGTGACACACGCACCATAAGGAGAGTTAAACGAAAAGTTTTTGGGTTCGGGCTTTTCGAATGAATCACCACATTTTGGACAGGCCAAAAACTGACTGAAAGTCAAGATGTCATCGGATTCAGTCACCAAAATCTGAGCAACGCCTTCACCAAACTTGAGCGCCGTTTCCATACTGTCGGTGAGTCGGCGACGGTTATCACCCTTAGCCACCAACCGATCGATGACGATTTCAATGGTGTGCTGATCGTAACGGCCGAGCTTTTGATCGGTTTTTAGAAATTCTGATATGTCAACAATCTCGCCATCAATACGAGCACGTACGAAGCCTTGCCCGGCGAAATCATTCAGTAACGCTTCGTACTCCCCTTTTCTGCCTTTGACTACTGGAGCCAAGACCATAAAACGGGTTCCCTCTTCAAGAGTCAATACCCGATCAACTATTTCTGCCGGAGTCTGCAGCGACAATCTCGTTCCGTCATTTGGGCAGTGTTGAATACCAATCCGCGCGTACAGCAATCGCAAATAGTCATACACCTCGGTCATAGTTCCGACGGTTGATCTTGGGTTACTGCTTGCTGATTTTTGATCAATAGAAATAGCGGGCGAAAGACCCTCAATGAAATCAACATCAGGTGGATCTTTTTGACCCAAGAATTGACGGGCATAAGCACTCAAGGATTCAACATAACGACGTTGTCCCTCTGCGTAAATAGTGTCGAAAGCCAAAGATGATTTACCGGAACCAGAAAGACCGGTGAAAACGACCATCTTGTCTCGGGGAATATCAATATTGATGTTCTTGAGATTGTGCTGGCGTGCGCCGCGGACGATGAGCCGATCAGACATGACCGAAGGTTAGTGACTTGAATGTGCCCATGCCTTAACCAGCATCCCGAATTTGGCGTCGTAGATCGTTGATTTCGTCACGCAATCGCGCCGCATATTCAAACTTTAGGTCCGCTGCGGCTTCCTGCATTTCTTGTTCCAAAGTAAGCACCAAACGTGACAGTTCTTGTTGCGGAAGCGTACGCAATTCACTCTTAACTTTGTCTCGTTCTTTCTGACGACGTCGATCTTTACCGGGCACGGGAGCCGAATCATCTCCACCAATATGCAAAAGAGCCAAAATATCACTGACTGCTTTGCGAATTGTTTGAGGATTAATACCGTGCTCAAGATTGTAAGCAACCTGCAACTGACGCCGTCGATTCGTTTCCGAAATCGCCTTTTCCATAGATGGCGTCACACGATCTGCGTACATCACTACTTGACCATCCACATTTCGGGCTGCTCGCCCGATCATTTGAATCAACGAAGTTTCGCTTCGTAAGAACCCTTCTTTATCAGCATCCAGAATGGCCACAAGACTGACTTCTGGCAAGTCCAACCCTTCGCGCAAAAGATTGATACCTACCAACACG
>JBAXIP010000085.1:0-8784 GCA_037138315.1 Actinomycetes bacterium | reverse complement strand
TGGTGTCGAAGGGGGGACTTGAACCCCCACGATCTTACGATCACTAGCCCCTCAAGCTAGCGCGTCTGCCTATTCCGCCACTTCGACGTGGTGTTGCAACTCTATCGGTCGACCTAAAGTCGCCCAACTGTGTGATTGTGACCGCTTACTTGGTGAGGAGAAATCCAAGAGAAAGAATCGAGATGATCCAAACCAGCGCAATTACAAACGTGATCCGGTTGAGGTTTTTTTCAGCAGCTGCCGAACCGAGGCCGGCTCCACTTCCGCCGCCGAACATATCGGACAGGCCTCCGCCCTTACCGCTGTGCATCAAAATTGTGCCAACCATGGCGAACATGGAAACCACATTGACAAAAACCATTATGTACATCACGATGTCACGCACGGTTGAACAGCCTAGTGGCTTCAGTCGGGGAAATGGCAGGCCACAGGATGACCTTGTCCCCGATCAATCAACATTGGCTCTTCGGCGGAACAGATGTCCTGAACTTTGGGGCAACGAGTACGGAATCGGCAGCCCGAAGGTGGATTAACAGGGCTAGGGACGTCACCAGTCAAAATAATCCTCTTGCGCTTGGCTCCTGCTTGAGGGTTCGGCACTGGGACAGCCGACATCAAGGCCCTAGTGTACGGGTGCGCTGGAGCGCCGTAGACGGCCTCTGGTGATCCGATCTCGACGATCTTACCGAGATACATGACAGCCACTTCATCGGCGATGTGGCGCACGACTGAAAGGTCGTGAGCAATGAAAACGTATGACAGGTCTAGATCGGTCTGCAGCTTCTCAAGCAGATTCAGAATTTGCGCCTGAATCGACACATCGAGCGCCGAGACGGGTTCGTCAGCCACGATCACTTTGGGCTGCAAGGCGAGAGCTCGAGCGATTCCGGCTCGCTGACGCTGACCACCCGAAAACTCATGGGGGAATCGGTTGTAATGCTCGGCACTCAAACCAACCAGCTCCATTAACTCAAAAACTCGATGCCGTTCGTCGGCACGAGACATGGTTTTTTGAATGCGGATTGGCGTACCAATGCTTTGCCCAATGCTGTGGCGCGGATTCAAACAAGCGTAAGGATCTTGAAAGACCACTTGAATTTCGCGCCGCATTTTCAACAACTGCTTTGATGATGCTGTCGAGATGTTCACGCCGTTCAATACAACTGAACCCGAAGTTGGCTCAATGAGTCGGGCCAATAATCGCGCGAGGGTTGACTTTCCACAACCAGATTCGCCGACAACAGCCAATGTGGTTCCGCGACGAAGAGAAAGAGATACTCCATCGACTGCCTGCACTACTTGAGTCGGACGTTGAAGAAGTTTGGAAGCACCGGTGGGGAAATGCTTTTTCAGATCAAAAGCCTGAAGGATGAGGTCTTCACTCATAACGATTCCTTGGTGGGAGTAGCAAGAAATTCGACTGGCAAATGACATGCAGACCAACTGTTGCCAACGGCCTTCAACTCCGGAACTTCCGTTGCACACTTGTCATTAAGTGATTCGGCATAACGACAGCGCGAGTGAAATGGACAACCAGAAGGAAGATCGATCAGCGAAGGCGGAATACCAGGAATTGGCTCAAGACGACTGTGACGATCAGAGTCCAAACTCTTCACCGAATTCAATAGTCCGCGCGTGTAAGGGTGTGCCGGCGTGCTGAAAGCGTCAGAAACTAAGGCGGATTCAACTAGACGACCGGCATACATGACCAGCACACGTTCTGTAATCTCTGCAACGACACCCAGGTCATGAGTAATCAAAATCACCGCTGAACCATGTTCTTCTTGCATCATGCCTATGAGTTCGAGAATTTGAGCTTGTACTGTGACGTCGAGAGCGGTCGTTGGTTCGTCGGCAATAAGCAGTTTCGGTCGATTGATTAACGCCATCGCGATAACTATTCGTTGCCGCATTCCGCCAGAGAATTCGTGGGGATATTGTTTAATTCTCTTCAATGGTTCGGGAATTCCAACTTTTTCAATTGCATCAAGTGCCAAAGCACGCAATTCTTTCTTAGAAGTTCCGGGGTGATGTACCGCGTAAGCCTCAACGATTTGATTACCAACCGTGTAAAACGGGTTTAAGGCCGTCAGAGGATCCTGAAAAATCATCGCAATATCGCTTCCGCGCATCGCTCGAATTTCTTCCTCACTCATGGCCAGAATTTCTTTGCCTTCGAATTTGGCCGAACCTGAAACGCGAACATCGGCCCCAAAGTTGAGTCGCATAATTGCGCTTGCGGTGACTGACTTCCCCGAGCCACTCTCCCCCACAATTGCAAGGGTTTCACCTTTGTGAATATCAAAGGACACTCCGCGCACCGCTTGAACTTCGCCTTCGCTAGTGCCGAAACCAACATGCAAATCACGAACAGATAACAAAGGCTCGTTCATTTTGATCGCACTCGCGGGTCTAAAAATCCGTACATGATGTCTACAACAGCATTGGCAACAACGATGAACACTGCTGCCACCAAGGTTGTCGCTACCAAAATTGGCAAGTCTGAGTTAATAACTGCAGCGAGAGTGAGTTTTCCGAGGCCCGGAAGATTGAAGACACTCTCCGTTACGAGAGCTCCGCCTAAGAGAAATGCCAAATCAATTCCGGCGATAGTCGCGATCGGAGTGAGCGCTGCTCGAAGAACATACTTCACAATCAAGGTTCGTCTTGGAAGCCCTTTAGCGATTCCTAAGCGAACGAATTCTTCATTCATGACTTCCAAGATGCCATTTCGGGTCATTCGAATATACGTAGAGGCCGAAAGTACCGCGAGCACAGTCCAAGGAAGAATAAGAGATGTGAACCACTTAAAAGGATTCTCAGTGATTCCCACATATTGAGGAAATGGCAAAATATTTGTCCAAATAACAAAAATCAAAATCGACAACAAACCAAGAAAAAATGACGGGAAGCTAATACCAATGACACTAAAAACGGTGGCGAAATGGTCTGGCCACTTGCCGCGACGAAGCGCGGCCACCGTTCCGAGAGCAATGCCAAAAAACATCCATAAGACGAATGCTCCCAAAGCGATCGACGCGGTTACAGGAAGAGTTTTGGCGACGAGACTGGTCACGCATTCGTGACGATCGTACGAATAGCCAAGCGAGGGAGCCGAGCAATGAACCCCCGACTCATCTTCGCCATAGGTGCGACCGGCGAAAATCCCCTTCATGTAGGAACCATATTGTTCGATAAAGGGCTTGTCGTATCCAAGCCGGGCTCGATTGGCCTCAATGACTTCGGGTCGACAGTTCTTGCCACAAGTGAGCGCCGCTGGATCAGCTGGGAGCGCAGAAAATATCCAAAAAGTAAAAATGCTGACGACGAACAACAAAATGATCGCGAAAAATGATCGGCGTGCAACGAAGAAAAACATAAGTCGAACTGATTGAGTGGTGGTGATCAACAATGCGCATCGTTGATCACCACCACCTCATTTCACTTCTCAGCCAGCTAGGCCAATGGCGCCGAGGTTGTACCAGCCGAACGGCAACCACTGATATCCGAGACGCACGTTTGAACCAACCAAATTCTGCGATTTTGTTGCCGAACCAGGGATTGCCCATACGTTGTCAATGACCGTTTGGTTGAGTTCTTTCCACAAAGTCGCTTGCTTAGCTCGATCAGTCTCAGCCTTAGCCGATTGGACCTTTTCGTCAAAGGCTGCGAAATTAGGATCGCTTTCGTTGTTGGTGTAGTTAAAGCCACCACCCTTGCCAAAAAGTTCGGGAATAACCGTTGAAGCATTGGCCCAGTCGGCTGCCCAACCGGAACGCATCAAGTCTCCACGATCACCGTTGATCGTTGCGTAGTACTTAGACGGCTCAATCGGGTTGTCGATGATGGTGATACCGACAGCTTTCATTGAGTCAATCCAAATCGCAATGTTCTTTTTCCACGAGTCGGAGTCGGGGTGATCAAAGCGAAGTCCATCTCCAGTTGCTTTTGCGTATACATCTGGGCAAGAGGTTTTCGCCTTGTCGAGTGCTGCCTTCGCGGCTTCCAGATTTGGAGTTCCATCTTCATTGAGACCATCAACCAATTTGGCGGGTGCATAGTCGGTTGCCAACAAAGGAGCAACAAAGCTCTTGGCGAATTCGCCAGTGAAAGGTCCACCGGCAGCGGTACGAAGGGCTTCCCGATCAAGACCCAACCAAATTGCCTGGCGGACTTCGAGGCAATTGACCGTTTCGTTGTTGAACATGGTGTACGAAACGAAACCATCAAAGCCGTCGGTTCGGCGGTCCTTTAACGAGTCATCACCGAAAACGGTTTGAAGATTTTCTGGTTGAATTCCGCCGTAAACAATCGCATTCTTGTCGTCACCCGAGTCGGCGAGCATGCGCTCGTCAATAACTGCTTCGTCGAGACCGTATTGCCAAATGATCTTGTCGACGTGTGGCTTGCGCACAGGGTCTGAATCTGGGTTCCAATTCTCGTTGCGAACCATCACCATTTCTTTACCTGGTTCATAGGACTCAATTTTGAAAGGTCCGTTTGAGAACGGCTTCAAAGCGTATTGATCAGCAGTATCTTGAGCCTTCGGAACTGGTCCGAAAGCAAGCAACGACACGGTGTAAGCAAAGTCAGCAACCGGAACCTTCAAGGAGAAGGTGATCGTCTTGCCATCGCAACTGACGGCCTTGTCAAACAAGGCTTGTTGCTCAGCAGTCGCTAACCAAGGACCTGGGTAGGCGCTGCCGAAGTCTGAATCGCCTTCGGGAATGTCGAGGTACGTGGTTGCGTACATCGGACCTTCACCGGCAGTGACTTCAGAGGCGAACGTGCGTGAAATTCCGTATGCAATGTCGCCACAGGTGACATCAGTTCCATCTTCCCATGTCACACCATCACGCAAAGTAAACGACCAAGTTTTCAAGTCGTCTGAATGTGTTCCGAGGTCTGTTGCCATATCTGGCTCTACTGCGGCTCCATCTTTGCCCGCGGCAGGAACATACGAAGTCAATGTTCGAGCGTAGGTTGAACCGTATGCTCCTAGTTCTGCACCGGTGTACACACGTTGCGGATCTAAGTTTGAAGCTCCTTCTTGGAAAGTCAAAACGTATAACGTTCCCCCATCCTTAATGCCGTCAGCAGTTGCTGAACGACCGCCACTTTCTTGACCGCTTGTTGTTCCGTTTCCAGAACCGCCGCAAGCGGATATAAGAATTGCTGCGGTAGCGATGGCAGCAATGATGCGATTACGTTTCATAACTTCCCCCTTTTCACCGTTTTCACACGGCTCGTTTATTTACTAGGAATTTACCTTAGTCCGACTTTGCCTCGGTCAAGAAAATGACATAGGAGATGACATTTTTTACAACTGTTGGCGATCGCTCCGAGGGTCAAAAGCATCTCGTAGTCCGTCGGCGAGCAAGTTGAAGCCCAAAACAAGGAGCAACAGTGCACCGCCCGGGATGAACAAGTAGGCCGTATCGGCTCTGTAGTAGCGGACTGAATCTCCGAGCATAATTCCCCACGATGCAGTTGGGGCTTGAAGGCCGACACCAAGGAAAGACAAAGTGGCTTCAAGAGCCACATAGCCAGGAAGGCTCATGGCGACAAAAATAATGATTTGCGGCCACAGATTTGGCAACAACTGCTTAAACACTAAATGTCCAGTTCCGGCGCCGAAGGATCGGGCAGCCTCGACGAAATCTCTTTCTCGAAGCGACAACACTTGACCTCGTACGAGACGCGCCATGTACACCCACCCGAAAATGGTCAAAATGGCGAGAATATATGTCAACTTCGCCGTGTTACCTCGTGGAACTCCCCAACTCTCGAGACGTTGCGTCATGGGGTTAGCCAAGGCGATGATCAACAACAAAGATGGGAAAGCCAAGGCAACATCCCCGATTCGACTGATGAGAGAGTCAACCCAACCCCGACGTAAACCAGCGACCATGCCTAAAAAGACTCCGGCCGAGGTACTCAAAAGTGTTCCCACTGCGCCAATCAACAGCGAGATCCGAGTTCCGTAGATCAGGCGACCCAAAATATCTCGACCTGTTCCCGGCTCGACCCCTAAAGGATGATCCCATGACATGCTTCCGAGGGGACCTTTCGGCAATCCGAAATCATTGATCGCTTTGCGATCTAATGCATAAGGGTCGACGTTGAGCAATCGAACCAAAACTGGGGCAAATACTGCAACCAAGACAAAGAAGAGGACAACCCAAAAGGCGATGACCCCGAGTCGACCCTTTCTAAAACGACGCATTCCTAATTGCCAGGGTGACAAACCTGACGAATCAGAAACGTCCTCTATTTCAGCCGATGTCTCAATTTCGTCGATTTCCGAATTGACCACGCTTTGATCATAGAACAACTGGTTCGAAACGAATCACCTAGAGCAATTAGGAGACTTTGAATTGCACAATGCGGGCGAATTCGTCGGGGTCAATACTTGCTCCTCCGACCAAAGCACCATCAATATCAGGCTGTGCCATTAATTCAACAACGTTGCCAGCCTTCACCGATCCGCCGTATTGAATGCGAACCTTCTCCGCGGCTTCGCTTCCCCACTCGGTTTTCACGACCGATCGGATGTGATGGCAAACTTCCTGGGCATCTAGCGCTGTTGCAGTTAGCCCTGTTCCAATAGCCCAAATCGGTTCATAGGCAATGACGAGTGTTGCGAATTCCTCTGCCTTGCGACCTTTGAGTGAGCCTCGAACCTGCGACTCAACTCTGTCCAAAGTCTGACCAGCTTCGCGCTCCTCTTTGGTCTCGCCGACGCAAACAATGGGGATCATTTGAAATTTGATCACTGCAGCAACTTTGGCGGCAACAAGTTCGTCTGTTTCACCGAAATACTGACGGCGTTCGCTATGACCGCAAATCACATACTTCACACCGAGTTTGCTCAAAAAAGCTGGCGAGACTTCGCCGGTGAACGCACCCTTTTCGTCGGTATGACAATTCTGGGCGCCGAGCATCATCGCCAACTTGTCACTTTCGAGGACTGTTTGAATACTGCGAATGTCGGTGAAAGGAGGATGAACGGACACATCTACTTTCTCGAAGTCTTCCTTAGTTAAAAGGTACGACAACTTCTGAACAAGATGAATCGCTTCATAGTGATTCATATTCATCTTCCAGTTGCCACTCATTAAAGGTCGACGTGAATTAGCGGGCATTGGGGGCCTCCCTTAAGGCAGCAAGACCAGGCAAGTCGCCGAGTTCAAGTAATTCAAGTGACGCTCCGCCACCTGTTGAAACATGATCAACCTGGTCGTCGAAACCAAATTGTGCAAGTGCTGCGGCAGAGTCTCCACCACCGACAACAGTGAAAGCTTTGGTATCGGCCATCGCTTGAGCGACGGTTCGAGTTCCACCAGCAAAACGCTCATCTTCAAACATGCCCATCGGGCCGTTCCAAAAAACCGTTCGAGATTCCATGATGATGTCACTGAATGCGGCGGCCGAACCTGGTCCGATATCAAAGCCTTTGGCTCCTGGCGGCAAGCGACGACCATAGGTGGCGTACTTGCCGTCAGCGTCTAGTCCGATGATGTCATCTGGTAGATGAATCGACTTACCAAGCCCCATTAGACGCTTGCAGGTGTCGACTTGGTCAGGTTCAAAAAGCGAGTCGCCAATAGAATATCCCTGAGCAGCCAAGAAAGTAAAACACATTGCTCCGCCGATGATCAAAGCATCGACAACATTTAATAGAGACTCGACTACTCCGAGTTTGTCGGAAATCTTTGATCCGCCCAAAACTGCTACAAACGGATGTTTTGGGTTTTCACGCAAAGCGAGCAGCACTTCAACTTCTTTTTGCAGCAGTCTCCCCATTGCCGAGGGCAAGGTTTTTGGCGGACCCACTATTGATGCATGCGAACGATGCGCAGCGCCAAAGGCGTCATCCACATACATGTCGATGCCATCAACAAGCGCCGCTACAAATGAAGGCTCGTTCTTTTCTTCTCCGGAATTGAATCGAAGGTTTTCTAGCAACTCAACGCCTGGCGCCAGTTCAGATAGTCGCTTCGCGACTAGATTCAACGAGCACTTAGGTTCAACAACACCCTTAGGGCGACCGAGATGACTTGCACAAACAACTTTGGCTCCGCGCTCGGTCAACCAATTGATCGTTGGAAGCGCCGCGCGAATACGAAAATCATCGGTGATTGTTTGAGTTCCGTCCGATGCGGTTTCCATCGGAACGTTGAAGTCGGTACGGACAAGAATTCGTTTGCCTGCGACGTCTCCGAGGTCTTCAAGAGTGGGAATACTTTTAGTCATTGTTAACGCTAATTAGCGACGAGCCTTCTTCGGCACTTTTGAACCGGCGAACAATGTCATCTGTACGAGGCGATTGCTGTAGCCCCACTCGTTGTCGTACCACGAAAGAACTTTGACCATCTTGCCCAGGCTCATGGTCAGACCAGCATCAAAAATACTGCTGTGAGGATCGCCAACAATGTCACTCGACACAATCGGATCTTCGGTGTATCGGAGTACACCCTTCAACGGACCCGAAGCAGCGGCCTTCTTGAAGGCGGCATTTATTTCTGCGACAGTGGCTGCCTTCTTCAGGTTTGCTGTGAAGTCAACAATTGATCCAGTCGGAACCGGAACTCGCAACGAAGTTCCGTCAAGTTTGCCCTTCATACTCTCGAGCACAAGGCTCGTCGCGCGAGCAGCACCGGTATTTGTCGGAACAATATTTATTGCTGCGCCACGCGCACGACGAAGGTCGCTGTGCGGGCCGTCAACGAGCGACTGATCGCCGGTGTAGGCGTGAACTGTTTGCATCAGGCCCTGCTCAAC
>JBAXIP010000084.1:0-8886 GCA_037138315.1 Actinomycetes bacterium | reverse complement strand
GAACACTTTGGTCGCGACTTTGACATGAGCAATCGTTATAAGGCTTTCCATGCGGTGAAAGAAGTTCCAGCGAACTGGAAAGTGGTGATGGAAGCTTTTGCTGAGGGCTATCACGTCATTGCTACTCATCCACAAATTCTTGAGTTCGCGGGCGATGCCAATAGCGAATACTCCATTTGGCCGGATTCGCCTTTCGTCACGCGTTTTGTGAATGGCTTCGGTCTGCAGAGCCCGCACTTAGGAAACTTGACCGAGCAACAAGTCGCCGATGCATATCTGGCGTTCTCGGCACGTGCGGCTCGTGGCACCGTTGAAGTTCCCGAAGGTTCAACGGCTCGTGCAGTAGTCGCTGATGTTTTCCGTTCGGTGATGGGTCCGCTGTATGGCAAAGACCTCTCGCAAATTTCCGATTCAGAAATGCTTGATGCACACCTGTATCACTTGTTCCCAGCATTCGCTCCGTGGGCTGGAACTGGTCAATCATTGGTGTATCGCTGGCGTCCAGGTCCGACACCTGATACGTGTTTCATGGACGTCATTCGCATGATGCCAGTGCCCGAAGGAAAAGATCGACCGGCAGTTGCGCCCATCCAACGTTTGCAGCTTGAGCAGAAGTGGACAGAAGCTGTTGGTATGTCTGGGTTGGCCGATGTCTTTGAACAAGACATGGCTAACTTGCCCAAGGTTCAACTCGGACTCAAGATGACCGCGAAGCGCGCCAAGAAAGGTGTTTCTTTTGGTGTCTATCAAGAAGCTCGTATGCGCTTGATTCATCGCCACATTGACAACTGCATTCTTGAAGGACTTGCTGCGGATGGTCGTAGCGCTGATGAGTTAACTCCGTTCGTCATGCCACAGGGCTAAATTCAAAGGCAGATTTGTATGTTGAACGAGAGTTGGGCCACGCTGTGGGAAGCGCTTGCCGCCAAACAACCCGATCATGTTGCGGTCGTCATTGGTGACACGCATATTCGTTGGCGTGAACTTGATGAGCGGGCGTCACGAATCGCTTCTCTGTTCACAGAGTTTGGTGTTGCTCATGATGCCAAGGTCGGGCAATTGTTATTTAACTGCCCTGAGTATCTGGAAACTGCTTATGCATCATTCAAGGTTCGCGCCAGCACCGTCAATGTGAACTATCGCTATAAGGCGCCAGAGATTGTGCACGTGTTATCCGATTCGGATGCGACGGCCTTGGTGTATCACGGTGCGTTTAGTGAAGTTGTCAAACAAGCTCGCGCGTCTTTGCCCAATATCAAATTGTTCTTGCAAGTGAACGGGGGAGACGATTTGCCATTGTTGCCCGGTGCGGTCGACTACGACGCGGCAATGGCTGCACATCAACCGATGGCTCCGATTCAGCGTTCGGGTGCTGATTCACTCTTGTTGTACACGGGTGGAACCACTGGCTTGCCCAAAGGTGTTGTGTGGAGTCATTCGGGTCTATTTGGTGCTCTTGCATTCACGGGCTATGCGTCGCTTGGTTTATCGCTTCCCGAAACGATCGATGATGTTTCTCGAGTCGCCAGCGAATTGAGCAACTCGGGCAAGAGTCCGGTCAATATGACCGCTCCTCCGTTGATGCATGGCACGGCGATGTTTTTGGCATTCTCAACCTTTGTTCTTGGCGGAACAGTCGTACTTCTTGGTGGTCGTAAGTTTTCGGCGGCAGAGTTGTTGCGGCTAGTCGAGCGTGAACGAGTGAATCAATTGTCGATAGTTGGTGACGCGTTTGCTCGACCCATCGTCGAAGAACTTGAGCGTGCTGAAGCAGAAGGTAAAACATACGATCTGTCGTCACTCGGTCGAATCGTCTCGACTGGTGCAACCTTGTCGGCAGAAATGAAGCGCGCGCTCATGAAGCGAGCGACAAATGCGGCGATCCTTGACATGGTTGGTGCTTCCGAAGGTGGACCGTTTGCTGTCGCGATGACGATGCCCGGTCAAGACCCAGTGGCGACTGCGGCATTTATGGTCACGCCCAATACATCTTTGTTCGATGACCAAACCTGGGAAAAGATTGAATTTGGCAGTGGGCGTTCAGGAGTTTTGGCTGCTTCGGGTTCGATGCCCGATGGATATTTCGGTGATCCCGATAAATCAGCCAAAACATTTCGCGTGATTGACGGTGTGCGATACACGATTCCTGGTGACTTCGCTGAAATCGATGCCGACGGCACGGTGCATCTTCGTGGTCGCGGGTCGGTCTGCATTAACACTGGTGGCGAAAAGGTGTATCCAGAAGAAGTTGAAGTTGCAGCCCGCGCTCACCCAAGTATTGAAGATTGCGTAGCTGTCGGCATTCCCGATACTCGGTTCGGCGAGATCGTCACCCTGGTTGCCTCTCGTCATTCAGACATCTCAGAAACTGAACTGATCGACTATGTGAAGGACCAGATCGCAACGTATAAAGCTCCGCGTCGCATTATCTTTGTTGATGCGGTGTATCGCAGTCCGTCGGGCAAAGCCGATTACCGCTGGGCTAAAGAAATCGCCCTCAAATAATGTGAAGACGGCGAAATTCGTTTTCGCTCACTGGCAAATCAGCTGAATTTGGCGCTGGCCTTGAAGTCTGGTCCGTATACAGGTGCCGTGGCATCAATGCGATGCTTGCGGCTGACTGCTGACTTGAGACCGTACTTGCCGAGTAGTTCACGCATGTTGTGATAGTTCGGGTGATCGAAATGCGCGGCCAAAGTTTCTTCGTCGGCCCACAACTCATACACCTGAATGTGATCGGGCTCGCAAGGGTCGGCAGCAAAGCAATAGGCGATGCAACCAGGCTCGTCATCGCGGGTGGCCTGTTGAAATTTGACTGAATCGGCAACTGCGGCGTCGCGAACGGCGGGGTCGTTGAGGCGGATAGATGCTTCGATGGCAATAAGGCTCATGTGGCAACCTTATTCGGCGACTGGGCTGAGCCATGAGTCGAGGTGCCTGCTCCCTGATGAGAGTTGACGTAATCTTCACTATGTTCATCAGTTGAGATGAGCGAAAGGGCCGTCATGTTTGCTGCATTGATTACTGGGTTGAACAAAGTTGAGATGGTTGAATTTCCGGATCCGACCCCAGCAATAAATGGTGTCGTGGTTGATATTGCATTCTGCGGTATCTGTGGTACCGATATTCACGCCTATCAATCGGGCGGTCCCTACAACCCGGCTATTTGCGGACACGAATGGTCGGGCACGCTGAGCGCAGTCGGCTCCGATGTCAAATCTTTGAGTGAAGGCGATCGCGTCGTGGTTGCTGTCGCCCCGGCGTGTGGCCAATGTGCTCCTTGCCGAGCGGGTCAAGCCGACCGATGCATGGTGTCATTGCTCTCTGCCCTTGGCCGTGATGCTATGGCCCCCAAGCATGGAGGGTTTGCGCCCCGTATTGCAGTTGACGCAATGCGCGTTGTGAAGACCAACCCCCTCTTGAATGATGCTCAAGCCGCGCAAGTTGAACCAACAACGGTTGCATTTCACGCGGTTCGTCGCAGTGGAATTCGCCTCGGCGATATTGCGGTGATTCAAGGTGCTGGGCCAATCGGTCTTGGCGCTATGCAATGGGTTAAGGCTGCGGGCGCAGGTGTTGTGATCGTTGTTGAGCCAAACGAACAGCGCCGTGCATTAGCGACCGAACTTGGCGCACATCACGTGGTGGTCCCAGGTGCCGATGCCGATCGACTCGTGAAAGAACTCTCACATGGTTTGGGCGCCGACATTGTGTACGAATGTGTCGGTCGCTCGTTCGCCGTTCAGTCAGCAGTTGATTTGGCGCGCCGAGGCGGATCGATGTGTTTGATCGGTCTCGCTGATCAAGACGCTCCCATTACTCCGGTGCAATGGTTAATGAAAGAGATCTCAGTGTCGTCGTCATTGGCATATAACCACGAAGAGTTTGAGATGTGTATGGGCATGATCGCTGATGGACGTTTTCGCACCGAGCCGTTGCACTCTTTGACCGTCGGTCTTGACGGCCTTGATGGAGCACTGGCCGATTTGGCGAGTGGCACATCAGTTCATACAAAGATCTTGGTTGATCCGCGTATCTAACAACCGCTCTCGTTAGCCGTTTTCGCGCACGCCAGCTTCACGCATCATGGCGGTGGGCTGACGATGGAAGCGGCCAGTGCCACCAAGAGTTGTTGCGCCCGCATCGACAACCAAAGTATGTCCGGTGATGTAACGGGCTTCGTCGCTGGCAAGGTACACCGCAGCGTTAGCGATGTCTTCGGGCAAGCCAGCAATGCCGAGCAATGATCCCTTGGCAATATGTTCCGCGGTCGCGTCAAGTTGGTCAGCTTCGCCAGTCATCACAGCCGAAGTCATTGCAGTGGCGGTGTTTCCTGGTGAAATGGCATTGACGCGAATGCCGTCGCTGGCAAGTTCGGATGCAACTGATTTGGTGATTCCGATGACAGCATGCTTGCACGCGGTATAGCAATGCGGTCCGAGTCCGCCGAGGATTCCGGCGGTGCTTGACGTTGAAATGATGACGCCGCTTCCTTGCGGCACCATGTGGCGCGCGGCATGCTTCATGCCGAAGTAGACGCTGTTGAGCAAAATTGCCACGGTGCGATTCCATTGATCGGTATTGGTTTCAGAGATGCGACCAACTGCACCGACGACCCCGGCGTTGTTGAACATGATGTCAATACGACCGAATTCTTTGACTGCAAGATCGACGGCGGCAGCTACCTGCTCTTCTGATGTGACATCGGTGTGGATGTAGCGCGCATTGGCTCCGAATTCTTTCGCGAGTGCAAGGCCTGGTTCATCTTGGATGTCGGCGATGACGACCTTTGCGCCTTCTTCAATGAATCGACGAACAGTTCCGGCACCGATACCACTAGCGGCACCAGTGATGACTGCAACTTTGTCTTGTAAGCGACCTTGAGTTCCCATGATGACTCCGTACGTTTGTTAGTTGATGTTTGAGCGATATCTCTGTGCGACACTGATCGCATGAACCAACCTAATCCGCGGACCCTGGGTGTCGAAGAGTTGATCTTGAGCCAATTCAGCTTGGCGCCCATGCATGACATCCACGAACGGGTGGAATTGGCCGCGATGCACCAAGCAAAACCAGTTGGCTGAATCCGTCGCCTCATGTCGCTGTGTTGGCGACTGGTATGCGAAAGTCTCTATAAGGAGAGAATTTATGTACGAACAAATGGGTCTTGAATATCGAAACAGTCGTTTGCGGATGCAAGAAATAGCGGCGTTGTTGAGTGATGACGAAGCCAACACAATTGTCGCGGCATGTCCCGAATGGACCGTGAAGGATCTCTTTTCGCATGTCACCGGGTTGGCAGCCGACCTCGGTTCGGGCAAAGGTCCCACCGGGGATAGCCAGGTTTGGGTTGATGCGTTAGTGAGTGACCGCGCCAGTCGTTCGTTGGCCAGCGTTGTCGATGAATGGAATGAAGTTGGTCCGGCTTTTGAAGCAGCCATTGACGCAATGCCTAAGCGTTTGTGGGCGCTGACGTATGACACTGTCGTGCATGAACACGATTTAAGAGCAGCCATCAAGAAACTAGGTGCGCGCGATTCTGAAGGAGTGAAAATTTCGTCGATTCTCGGACTGAAGTTGGTGAAGGGCGATTTGGCCGCGAAGTCGCTTCCGGCATTTCGAGCGATCATCGATGGAATTGAGCACAATGTCGGTGAGGGCGAACCAGCGTTGACCTTGACCGCATCGGCTTTTGATACGTTGCGCTTGCTCGGAAGTCGTCGTACGTTGGCAGAAATGAAATTGGCAAAATTCTCTGGTGATCTCGAGATGATGTTGCCGGGAATCACTCATATGGATTTGCCGGCGAGCAGCCTCGGCGAGTGAATTTCTGGTTGTGAACGCTGAGGTATGACAGCGCTACTTACTGTGAGTAGATTTGTCCCCGCACCGCCGAACATCCGGCGATCTGAAAGGGGATCAACTCATGGGTCAGTTCACAGGTAAGACAGTTCTTATTACCGGAGCTTCATACGGTTTGGGCGAGGGCTTCGCCGAAGGGTTCGCCAAAGAAGGCGCCGATCTTGTTTTGACGGCCCGCAGCACCGAGATGCTCGAAGTTGTCGCCGAGCGTTGTCGCAAGCTGGGCTCGAAGGTCACGGTTGTTACTGGTGATGTTTCGGTTGAAGCCGACGTCATTCGTGTTGTCGAAACGGCGATCAAAGAGCACGGCAAGATTGACTCACTGATCAACAACGCTGGTGTTGGCGACATGCGCGGTGTTTCACCCGAGAACTTCGACATGGCCACATGGAACTGGATTATTTCTGTCGACCTCAATGGCGCATTTATGTACATGCGTGAAGTCGGGCGCCACATGCTTGAACGTCAGAGTGGCAACATCGTCAACATCTGTTCGATCATGGGTAGCGGCGCCAACGAAGCCAACATCATTGCTTATACGGCCGCCAAGGGCGCCTTGCGCAACCTGACTTTGCAGCTCGGTTGCGAATGGGCCGACCGCGGAGTTCGCGTGAACTCAGTGTCGCCTGGCTTCATCATTACTGAAATGGTTCGCCCAGCACTTGAGATGTTGGGTATGGACAAGTGGATTGCCAGCCGTACGCCGATGCGTCGCGTTGGTGAACTGGAAGAAATCGTTGGACCAGTGATGTTCTTGGCATCAAGCGCAGCGAGTTACATCACTGGACATGATCTGCTGGTCGACGGCGGAACAAACGCCTCAAACGGTACGTATCAGATTCCGCCGATTCACCATGAGTGGAATAAGGACAGCACACCTCGCGTGGGCAAGGGTTACCCCGGCATTCAGCCTCGTCCCGATTGGTACGAAGCGTTGGCAGGCGGAATCCCAGGCATTCACTATCCAATGCCCGAAGCTTAAGAACAGGCCCATGCCCTAAGCGTAAAGAATTGTTGCTGGCTTGGTGTTCAATTCATCAAGTCAGCAACGTGATGATCACGCATTGCGGCTTGCGCCCGCTTAATCACTTCGGTCCACAATGCCATGGCGCGCTCACTCGATGAGTCAAGGGTTCCAACTGCATACACCGGAATAATCCAGCCATACAGAACTCCGACTCGGTAGTCCTCCATGAATTGTTCGAATGAGTAGCCAGTAACACCATTGGCAACCAGTTCGTCGTGGTAACCCTTGAGCAATGCGCTTTCGTGCTCGCGACGCACATCAATCGGCACGCTCTGGCTCATGAAGTAGCCAACGTCGTACGCTCCACCACCGCGACTGCTGGTCTGGAAGTCGATGACCCACACATCATCACCTTCGCCAAAGAACAAATTGTCGAGGCGATAGTCAAAGTGCACAATTGTGTTGGGCATGGCGGCGAAGCGATCAAGAAGTTGATGAACATTGCTGCCAAATTTTTCCATCAACGGAACCATGTCGGCATCAATGGCGTGGGCGAAGACCTGTAAGAAACCGGGAAGCGACTGTTCGTAAATGCCAGCACCGATCTTCATGCCGTCGCTGTTGATTGCTGGCACCCACTCGTATGAGTTGAGTCGTGGTGATTCCCAAAATTCAGCGTGCAGACGGGCAACAGTTTTCAGTGCATTCATTGCGTCTTTGGCATTGACGCCAACTGACTGATCGCCTTCGCGGAGGTGACCCAAATCTTGCATCAGCAACACGTAGTCGTCGGTTTCGTATTCGGCCATGACTGCATACGCCTGCGGAACAATGCTCAATTGTGGTGCGACCTCAGAATAAAAGCGGGCTTCACGTTCGAATACTCGAGCCGGTCCGAGCATGCCGCGAATGGTGGGGTCTTGGGTCGGAATCTTGCAGATGATGTCTTTGGGTCCTGGTCCACCGGTGTAAGTCACTTCGAGACGACCAACTTCGCCCATGAAGCCGATACCAGCACCCATGTTCTTGGCCTCGACTGATGCGACTGTGGTGGCAGCGTTGATCGTGCCACCCGAACGCAGTGCATTGGTCAGCCATTCGGCGGTGACTGCGGCGGTCGTTGTCGGTAGTGAAGTCATGATTTCCCCTTAGGTAAGCGCTGTACAGCGCTCAAGGGTAGTGCCTCGGGAGTTAATTAATCGTCGGGTAAGTTTCTTGGCTATGGTCAGAACTAAGGTTTCAAATGACCGCCAAGGCAGTCGTTCGTATTTGTTGACAAAGGGGAAATCATGGCTCAAGTTCCAGTGACTGAAGGTGTCTTCACCTGGCCTTCCGAGACGCCACAACTGATCGGTAGTCGCTGCGTGGCATGTGGAAACCACATGTTCCCGGTGCAGTCGGGTTGCCCAAAGTGCACTGGCGAAAAGACTGAGCAGGTGTTGCTCGGTCGTCGGGGCACATTGTGGACCTGGACCGTTCAAGGTTTTCCGCCTAAAGCACCCCCATATGCCGGCGATGTCGACCCCAAGACCTTCAAGGCCTTTGGTGTGGGTTACGTCGAATTGCCTGGTCAGATCAAAGTTGAAGCTCGTCTGACCGAAGCCGATCCGGAGAAGTTGAAGATTGGTATGGAAATGGAAATGGTCATCGTTCCGCTATCGACCGATGCCTCCGGAAATGAAGTTGTCACATTCGCATTCGCGCCGGTGGCGTGAGATTTTTATCAGATACTGAGTCAGGGAGAAAACAATGAGTACTGAAGTCGCCATCGTCGGAATTGGAATGCACGAATTCGGTCGCACCGAAGGTGTGTCGGGTATGGAACAAGGCGTCATCGCCGTTCGTCGTGCCTGCGCTGATGCCGGAGTGAAATGGGAAGATGTCCAATTCGCTTTCGGCGGATCGGCCGCTGCTGGAGCTGCAGACACGATGGTGTCGCAACTTGGTTTGACTGGTCTGCAGTTCATCAACGTCGCCAATGGTTGTGCCACGGGTGGTTCAGCGTTGTTCTCGGCGTACAACACCATTCGTTCGGGAGTTTTCGATCTTGGTATCGC
>JBAXIP010000083.1:0-9003 GCA_037138315.1 Actinomycetes bacterium | reverse complement strand
CTTCGGGCAAAGCCAACAAACGCACGAAGTGAGTCGGAACCATCACCGAAGATTCGGTCTTGTACGTGGCGATTGCTTCAAGAGTCTGCTCGGCGTCAAATTTGGCGAGAATCACCATCGGCACACCGCGCACGAGCAAACGCATTCCGTTCAACGGACCCGTGTGATACATCGGGCCTACCACTAAGTGTGTTCCGTATTCGGCGAAGCGATTTGACTTCATACCTTCAAGATGTTCGCCCATCGTTGAACCGCCAGCAAACATCGTTGGTGGAAGTTCAGTGCCCTTCGGACGACCAGTTGTGCCAGATGTGTACAACAGATTGGCTCGGGGCTTGACGTCAAGTGACGGATCACTCGGATCACCTTGCTCAAGCCAATCATTCCAATTCGTGACCTCTGGGTGCGACACATCCCAACCAACGATGGTGAGAGTCGCTCCTTCGGTCCGCGCGATCTTGGCGGCTTCAATGCCACGTTCAAGAGTCTCAGGACCAACAAACAAAATACGCGACTCAGAGTCGACCAAGATGTACGCGGCTTCTTCGGCAGTCAGGTGGAAGTTCACCGGAACAGTCGAGGCACTGCCCAAGAGGCAACCTAGGTGAGCATAAGCCGTTTCAGCCGCATTCTCGGCGAAGACTGCCACGCGACGCTTCGGACCCAGATCGGCCGACAGAGCGTTGTTGGCGGTGCGATTGAGAATGTCTCCAACTTGCGCCCAGGTAAAGGCTCGATTGGGATCACGAACCGCGATTTCTTCGGGACGTTCACGGGCGAGATCGGATGCAAAAACAGGCATGAGACGAAACTACGAGATTTCAGACGTCAGCAACAATGCCACGAGCAATCAACTGCTCTTTATCGTTCGTAAAGTTCGCCGAAAGATCGGCGGGACCGCCGTAGTGAACCTGCAAGAAGCGGCGCGTGAATAACCATTGGCCATTCACCTTGGCGTACGCATCATCGTAATGAGCGAGCAAAATTCCCGAATCGCCATTAGCCCGGCGCATGCGCTCGCTGATTGCCCAGCGCCCCGTCGCCTCATTAGCCGAGGCCCCAGCCCATGCATCACCATTATGAACCGTTTGCACGACCGAAGAAATTCCGCCCATAGCGGCGTACCACAGTTTGAGAATTGCCTCTTTACCTTCGACCAGACGACCGCCACCCAAATCCCACACAGCCTCATCGGTCCAACAACTTCCCCACTGCACGCCATTGCGATGAATCACCGCATCGGCGTACCGATTAATGAGACGCTGAATATTGACATAATCTTCGACGCTGACGGGAGTGAGTTCGCTCATAGCCATTATTTCTAGCCGAGCCAGAAGCCGTTCAACGATGCCAGATAGAGCGACGCCTAATTAATCGTACCCGGGCTTCCGCTGAATTGAATACCGCGAAAATACGACAAGATGAGATGTATGAGTTCCGATCTTGATCTCTCGAAGATGACTTTGCTTGACTCAGATATATCTGACTGCCCTTACGACGCCTACGGAAAGCTCCGTGCCGAAGCGCCGGTGTGGCGCGACAACGCAACAGGCATGTACGTCATCACGCGTTACGAAGATGTGCGAATGGTGCTGAGCGACACTGAACGTTTCACCAGTGCTCGGCACCGCGGTCGCGTTGACCCACGGTCAGCCAAGATCAAAGCCATGTATGAACAAGATGGCTGGGTCCCTGGAGCGACGCTCGCCGCCCGCGATGATCCCGAACACCGCGAAATGCGGGGCCTCTTCAATCATGCCTTTCGACCGTCGAAGATCAAAGAGATGGACCCATTCATTGAAGAACTTGCTCATCAACTGATTGATGACTTTATTGAGAGCGGCCAATGCGATTGGGTTCGATCATTTGCGATTCCGTTGCCCCTCATTGTCATTGGACGACAAATGGGCGCGCGTGATGAGGACATGTGGCAAATCAAAGCGTGGACTGACGCCTGGGTACAACGTCTCGGAATGATGCAGACCGATGCCGAGGCCTTCTGGTCAACTGAACAAGAGATTGAAGCGCAGCACTATTTCCAACCAATCTTTGAACGTCTGCGTCAGCAACCAGACAACACCTTGCTGAGCGATTTAGTCAACACGGTCATTCCCGAATGGGGACGAACACTCACCGACAACGAACTGCACGCCGAAATGATGGCTGACACCTTTGTGGGTGGATCAGAGACGACAACCAACGCGCTTTCTGAGGGAATTCGACTATTGATTGCGAATCCAGAGCAATGGAGTCTGCTGAAATCTGATCCCGATAAATACGTACCTCTTCTCGCCGAAGAAGTGCTTCGCTTAGAAGGACCTGTGCAAGGACTCTTTCGCTCAACAACGCAAGAAGTTGAACTTCATGGAGTCACGATTCCGGCGGGAGCAGTCATCAACGTGCGTTACGCCGCCGCAAATCGCGATGACAATCAGTTTGAGTGTCCAGCCGATATGGACCTCAACCGCGACAATGTGCGCAGCCACCTATCTTTCGGTTTCGGAACCCATTTTTGTCTGGGAGCACCACTCGCCCGCCGTGAACTCATCATTGGGTTTCGCGCGCTCGTTGATCGCATTGATGAGATGTGGTTTATTGATGGTGAGAACGATTTTCGTCATCACCCAAATTTCTGTCTGCGGTCACTCAAGCATTTGAATATCGGATTTACGCAAGCGACTTCATAACTACTTGCCCCATAGGAGATGACTATTTCAGGGGGCCAGGACAATTCAGGGTCGGGCGAGGTACGCATCGACCGTTTGATGCAGATGCCTGGCGCGAATCTCTTGATAATTGCCCGAGACCTGCGATGTTCTCATGCTGCCCTTGAAACCACGGGTCTGGGCGGCCATGTTGTCCGTGTCTTGGTCATAGACATAGCCCAGGCCTTGGTCGATACCAGGCGCCGACATGTAACTCTCATGAATGTCAATGTCGTAGGGCTGTGCCGGAGGTGGTGGGGCTTGGCCGTCAGCGGGGAACCGTAAGAACAATAAGTCGAATGTGCACTCGTCTGGATTGGTTGGGTGCGGAAGGAATCGATACACCATCGGCTTGTGCGCACCAGGGAAAAAGAAACCGTTAGGAAAAACGAAGTACTCAATTGAATCGATTGTCTCGCTCACTTTAAAGTCTGAAAAATCATGGCCATATTTTTCTTTCAACTGCTGCTGTACAAACGTCGAATACACGTCGCGCGCAGTGTGTCCCTCTGGAACCTGAGGGATATTGACTCCCCCAGCAAACTTGCGACCAATCATAAAATTAAGAATTTCTTGTTCTGTTTGTTGTGCCGCAATGTGG
Organism: Actinomycetes bacterium; assembly: GCA_037138315.1. Classification (GTDB taxonomy): domain Bacteria; phylum Actinomycetota; class Acidimicrobiia; order Acidimicrobiales; family Ilumatobacteraceae; genus Casp-actino8. The sequence goes on along the minus strand of JBAXIP010000083.1, from coordinate 5,697 downwards.
GGACTTTGTGAGCCAGATGTGTGCATAAACCGCGACACATGCTCGCCAAATACGTCGTACTGTGCGTTCGCGTCACCAGTGGCACGAAGAGCTTCTGGGTGTGTCTTAAACACGTGATATGCCTCGAGAAAAGCTTCCATCGCCGCTTTCCAGTTTGCGGGCAATCGCTTGCGTACATGAATTTCGATGTATCGCTGTGAGAGATCCCATGTACCAGTGAAATGCTTTGTCATGACCCCGAGATACTCATGCAGTGACTGAGCGTGCGGATCAAAATTCACAAAAACAAAGCCACCCCAGGTGTCGACTTGGATCTCAGGTAGCTCAAAGTCTTCGTCTTTGACATGTGGGAAATCCCAGCGACACGGAATCGTCGCTAATTTGCCAGAGGTAGACCACGCCCATCCATGAAAAGGACAAGTAAATCGATTGGCGTTCCCCGTTGTGTTTGAAGGTTTGAGTTGAGTTCCTCGGTGCAGACAAAAGTTATTGAAGGCACGAATTTTCATGTCCGCAGAACGAACAATCAGAATCGACCGATCCCCTATGTCGTAGACATGAAAGTCACCTTCGTTGGGAATATGTTCTTCACGACACGCCCACTGCCATGTTCGTGACCACACTCGCTCGAACTCCGACTTTAAGAATTCCGCAGATGTGTAACGATCAAAGCCAATTGGCTCATCACCACGAAACTCATACTCGCTCTCAAGCATTTGCGGCGGAACCCCACCAATATCACGCAAAACAATGTCGCGATAGCTCGGCCCCGAACAACGCTCTTGTCCCGCTTCCGCTGCTACTGGATCCCCAACCGCCGACACATCGCAAGGATATCACGCTTCGCAGTAGGGTCTCATTATCTAATTGCAGGAGGAAACGTGGCACATCATGCATACGGGGTTGGATCAGGTGGCATCGCCGGCGTCGGCTCGCGCCAAACAATATTGGCGTACTACAGCATGCGCGGCGTCGAATTTGAACAACGAGTAGCAGCCGCATCGGCCGCTGGCTTTGATGGCATCGGATTTGGAGTGGGCGAATACTTACAACTGCGTGCGAATGGAACGAGTGACGACGACTTCAAGCAAGTGCTGTCTCAACACAACATTCGCATTCTTGAACTTGAAGCTCTTCGACTCGTCGACGACAAGTCAGCGCTTGACTTTGAACATGTGGCCAGAACATTCGGAGCAGAGCGCATACAAGTCATCGCCCCATTTGGTGCGAACAAAGACATTGACCTTGATGTTGCAGCGCAATGGCTCGGTGCCTTAGCAGAACGCACTGCTGACGCAGATGTGCATTATGCACTTGAGTTTTTGCCGCCAACAAAGATTCCAGACATTGCAACTGCCCAGAATTTTGTTCGTCGAAGTGGGCATCAAAATGTTGGTCTCTGCGTTGATACATGGCATGTTTTTCGCGGTGCTGGCGTGTCGTCGCTCGCAGATCTTGATTACTCGCTGGTCAAGAATATTCAAGTTGATGATGGCACAATGACGCCAAGCATGGACGACTACATTCAGGATTGCATCCACAATCGTGAGCTTCTCGGTGCAGGCGAATTTGATCTCCAACAGTTCTTTGAATGTACGCCACCCAACGCTCCTATCAGTGTCGAGATCATCGACGACGATCTCGATCTGATCCCGGCTTTCGAGCGTGCTCAACTTCAGGCGTCATCTCTACAGCGCTTGATGGCGCATCGCGATCGGCAAGACTGACAGTCAAGAGTCTTTCTCAGCGTACGGAGCCACCATGATCCCTGACTATTCATCACGAACCTTGAACGATCTCACCTCGCTTGCGGGCAAACGAGCCGTTGTCACTGGTGGAGCTCAAGGAATTGGCGCAGCAACGGTTGCTCGGCTTGCCGAAGCCGGAGCAGACGTATTGGTGACCGATATCGATGAAGCTGGAGCAGCGACAACGGCTTCATTTGTTGCCCAGCAAACTGGACGACAGGTACTCAGTACACGAATTGACATTGGCGATACATCAACCATTGTCGCAGCGGCTGATCTATGCGTTGAAAAACTCGGAGGTATCGATATCTGGGTGAATAACGCGGGCATCTACCCCACCACCGGACCAGCAATTGATGCTGCTGATGATTTCGTCGATCGATTAATGCAAATCAACGTACGCGGCAACTTCGCATGCGCGCGTGAAGCCGCACGTCGTATGAATGGTGGAGTCATCGTCAACCTCGCCTCAACCACTGGCTTTCGGGCCGCACCCGGCATCAGTGCGTACGTCATGTCGAAACACGCGGTCGTCGGAATGACTAAAAGTCTGGCTCTTGAATTTGGACCAAAGAATATTCGTGTTGTTGGAGTTGCTCCTGGCCCTATTGACACACCAGGTGTTCAAGACCAGTTGGCCCCGCTGAAGGCAGCAGGCCTAGATGTGGGCGCACGTATGAGCCAAACCCTCTTGGGACGGGCCGGCCAAGCCGACGACATTGCACGAGTGATCTTGTTCTTGGCGTCAGATATGGCGGCCTGGATCACCGGAGAAGTTGTTGCAGTCGATGCCGGATCACTTGCGGGCTAAACGAAAGACTTACTTCGCCTGCTAGACAAATACCGGGGGTAATGACATGAGTCAACCAAAGATACCGCTGACGGCCGACACGATTGACGCCGCATGGCTCAATCAAGCATTCGACGGTTCTGTCGCAACGATTACCAGCGTGAGAGCCGAGCGTTTAGGCGAAGGCGTTGGTCTGCTCGGAGAAGTCACTCGTTTGCATTTGAGTTACGCAGAAAAATCTTCAGGCCCTCAACCAGCGAGCATGATTGCCAAATGTCAGGCGACTGCTCCAGGAAATGTCTTCATGTCGCAGGCCATGGGTTTTTATGAACGTGAATCTGCGTTCTACAAACAGTTCTCACAATCAATCAATCTGCGAGTTCCTTTTTGTTACTACACCGATGTCGATCCAGCAGGCGCTCCGTACATCGTTCTGTTGGAAGAAATCACAAACCCCAGAATGGTTGATCAAGTTGCCGGCGCAAACTTTGATGACAGCGCAGCGATTCTCGATCAAGCCGTGAAATTGCACAGTCATTTTTGGGATAACGAATTGTTGTGGTCACTTTCGTGGCTCCCGCCGATGAACAATCCGTTGTATCGCGCTGCTCGCGAAATGGCCGAACCAAAACTTGAATCATTTATTGCAACGTGGTCTCCGCATGTTGAAGCCGACACGATGCAATGGATGCGCGAACTGACACCCAAGTATCCCGATATGGTTGACTGGTGGGTCGAACAAGGCAATGCGACGTTCTCGCATACCGACTTTCGAGCCGACAACTTCCTGTTTGGTGGTTCCGCAGGGGAAGGAGTTGTCACAGTTCTTGACTTCCAATTGAGCGCCCGCCATGTGGGTATGTGGGATGTCGCTAACTTCCTTGGCCAATCCGTCACCATTGAAAATCGACGTGAATGGGAAAAGACATTGGTGCGTCGCTATTACGACGGACTGATTGCTGCGGGAGTTCCCGACTATTCGTGGGAGCGCTGCTGGCGCGACTATCGATACTGCTTATTACACCAGGCTTGGTCGCAGGTTGCAGTTAGCGATATCGACCCAGGCAACGATCGCGGTCGGGCCTTGTTGCACGCCATGATCACTCGCGTTTTTGCCGCTGCCCACGACTTGCAATCTGGCGACCTACTGAACGAATTCTGACAAGGCTCACACACCGCTATGACTCCCGAACTTGTCGCCCGCCTCACCGCAGAAATGCAATATGAGTTTGACCGAACCGCTCCTCCCGATGGATTCCCGAAATTCCATGACATCCCGGTTGAGCGGTTTACCTCTGATGAGTTTTGGGACCTTGAACAAAAGTTTCTATGGCCAAAATCATGGGTTTTGGCTGGCCGGGCCGAAGATATTCCTCATGTTGGTGACTTCTTTACCTTCGATGACCTAGGCGTACCGATACTCCTCATACGTGGCAAAGACTCGCAAGTTCGCGCTTTCTACAATACGTGCCAGCATCGTGGCGCTCCGGTTGTGCGTGAAGCCACTGGAACATCCAAACTTCTGCGTTGCCAATACCACTCGTGGTCATACGACATTGACAGCGGACAGTTAGTTTCGGTTCCGGACGAACGCGACTTTGTCGATCTTGACAAGACCGAACGATGCCTTCCGTCAATCTCTTGCGAAATCTGGGACAACTGGATTTTCGTCAACCAAGACTCTGACGCAATGTCATTCAAAGATCACATCGGCAAAATCGCCGACGAAATGTCCGAGTTTCAAGGTGCGGCATTACGTACCGTCGCCAAACAAAGCGAGATCATTCCGTGCAACTGGAAAGTTACGGCCGAGGCATTCCTTGAGGTGTACCACTTCCGACATATACATAGTCGCAATGGCGAAAGTCTGCTTGACAACCGGGGAGCAACCATGGGGCTGCTTCCCAACGGTTGTTCACGTATGGTGACACCGTTTTCGAAAACCTCATACGCGGCACTCGGCATGAACAATTGGGACGATTACAAACACGTTGTCATTCCCGGCTTCACCGATTTAGAAACCGTTAATGACATGGTTCGTTGTACTAGTTCTGCCTACGGCATCTTTCCCAACCTCATCACACCGATCGCAGCCTACGGATTTCCTTTTATTACCTTTTGGCCGATTGATAAGCAAACCACACGAATCGATTGGACTCATTACGCCCCCATTGATTTCGATCCGAAAGAAGCTATGCCGACAAACTGGCAGATGAGACTCGACAATTTCAAAGTCATCATGGAAGAAGACTTCTGGAATATGGCACCAATGCAGAGATCACTTGAGTCTCCAGCGATGCGTGGCATGCCCACCAATTATCAAGAACGTCGTATCTGGAATTTTCACGAGCAACTTGATCGAGTCATTGGCATTGATCGAATTCCTTCTTCAATGCGCGTCGAGCAATTGCTCAGTGACTACATAGAAAGTTAAAGATCAACCTCGCGAGACCGCGGGGTTGCCGTCAGTCCACATCACGACAAGGCGGCGAAAACTGATACGCCATCCTTCAGGCGTTCGCTTCAATTCGTCTTCATAACGACCAGCAATAATGAAATTAGTTCCACCGTGTGCGGCTTTACGAACATGTTGCGCCTGTAAATAACAACGACATGTTGCCGTGTCACCCTGAACATTGATCTGATGATTCGAAATGAGGTGTTGAGTTTCGTCCATCCGCGACAGCGCAGTTTCTACTCGCTTCTTGATGGCTACTCGGCCAACGACATCTTCTAAAAGGTCGCCATTGGCATCTTCGGCAAACACTGTGTCGAGCACCGCCCAGTCCTTCGTGTCGAGAGCCCAGCAATAGCGGTTTGTCACATCGATAATCGCCGCACGATCAATCAGCAACTGATGCGCTTCACCACTAGGCAATGTGTCAATGGTTTGAATTTCAAACATCTCGTCCCCCTCTATCTCGTCTTCACCGTAGTCGGATATGACACGCTAGGGACATGTCCATCCTTGGTCGGCCAGTACAAATTGCTTACAGCGCCCGCGGCACCGACACACTCGAAGAGGCCGCCGCCGAATTTCGCCAACGTACCAGCTGCGGCCCATTCGTTTTCGCCCATCACATCGAGATCTCCTCGTGCACGATTAATGGTGCGGCGAGCACATTCGATCACTCGTCGGCCTATGGCTGGTGGGGCGAG
>JBAXIP010000082.1:0-9008 GCA_037138315.1 Actinomycetes bacterium | reverse complement strand
CCACCTTCAAGTTGAACCATCGGACGCAGTTCGGGCGGGATCACCGGAACAACATCAAGGATCATGGCCTTCGGATCATTTTGACGACGACCAGTTTCGGGATCGCGCTGGTTGAACGAGGCAACAATCTTGAGACGCTTGATGGCCTTCTGCTTGCGCTGTGCGCTCAGTGGCTTCTTGCCGTCTTGCGGAACGATTGCTTCGCGCAACTTGATTTCTTCTTCGTCAAAGTCGATGCGATCGATGAGTGACTTGATTGCGTCAGCACCAGTGCCACCTTCGAAGTAATCGGAGTAGCGATCGCGAAGTTCGCGCCACAACACTTCATCTTCAATGATCTGGCGTGAGTGCAAGCTGCGGAATTCATCCCACGTGCGCTTGAGCAAATCAATTTCACCGACGTAGCGATCGCGAATGCTCGAGATCTCTTTGTCTGCCATCTTTTGCATGGCTTTGACTTCGGCGTCTTTGGCACCCTCTTTTTCGAGGCGCTCGGCATCTTTTTCGAGTTCTTTGAAACGACGCTCGATTTCGATGTCACGTTCTTTTTCAACGGCTTCGAATTCACCGAGGTATTCGGCTTCGAGACTTGAAAGATCTTCGTGACGCTTATCGCCATCAACCCAAGTCACCAAGTGAGCTGCGAAGTAGATGACCTTCTCGAGCTGCTTAGCCTTGAGTTCTTCTTTGGGCTCGATGCCGGCGAGCAAATATGCCAACCATGAACGAGTTCCGCGCAAGTACCAGATGTGTACAACGGGAGCAGCCAACTCAATGTGGCCCATGCGCTCGCGGCGTACCTTTGAGCGTGTGACTTCAACACCACACTTTTCGCAGATGATTCCCTTGAAGCGCACTCGCTTGTACTTACCGCAGTAGCACTCCCAGTCGCGGGTTGGTCCGAAGATCTTTTCACAGAACAGACCGTCCCTTTCGGGGCGCAGTGTTCGGTAGTTAATGGTCTCAGGCTTTTTTACTTCACCACTGGACCAGTTACGAATGTGATCGGCAGTTGCCAATCCAATTCGCAGTTGGTCGAACATATTCACATCGAGCATTTCGTCTCTCGCTCTCTCTTCGTTCCGTCGCGTACCGTTGATTACTTACAGGTTGATCGTGCACTCACCGTCAGCGACGGCTAGCTGCGCGATCCTTGTCGTCCTGGTCGCTACCTTTTTCGGGGCGACTGATGTCAATTCCTAGACCCTTGATGGCGCTATCGATTTCTTCATCGATTTCTTTCATCTCGATCTCGCTGCCGTCGGTAGCCAGAACTTCAACGTTCAAGCACAACGCCTGCATTTCCTTCATGAGAACTTTGAAGCTCTCAGGAATGCCGGGTTCGGGGATGTTCTCGCCCTTTACGATGGCTTCGTAGACCTTGACACGACCGAGCACATCGTCAGACTTAATGGTGAGCAGCTCTTGCAAGCAATACGCCGCACCGTAGGCCTCGAGAGCCCACACTTCCATTTCGCCGAAACGCTGTCCACCGAACTGAGCCTTACCACCAAGCGGTTGCTGAGTGATCATGCTGTACGGTCCGGTTGAACGGGCGTGAATCTTGTCGTCGACCATGTGTGACAACTTCAAGATGTACATGTAGCCAACAGTGATGTCGTTGTCATACGGATCGCCGGTGCGGCCGTTGAACAAAACGGTCTTACCTGTCGACTTGATCATCGGCTTGTCAAAGTGCGCTGACTCTGGATTGAGGTGCGCAAAGATTTCAACAATGGTCGGTTGATCAAGTGACTGTTCAACTTCGTCCCAGTGGGCGCCGTCGAAGACTGGTGTGGCGATCATGGTTGAAGGCGTGGTGCCCGCGTGAGTCTTCGACTCGGTTCCACGAATTGGTGAAGTACCGACTGACGGGAACGCCGTGTCGCCACGTGAGAAACCTTGCCAACCCCAACGAGCTGCATAACCAAGGTGAGCTTCAAGAACCTGACCGACGTTCATTCGGCTTGGAACACCGAGTGGGTTCAAGATGATGTCAACCGGAGTTCCGTCTGCCATGTACGGCATGTCGGCTTGCGGAAGAATCTTCGAGATAACACCCTTGTTACCGTGACGTCCAGCCAACTTGTCGCCCACGCTGATCTTGCGCTTTTGAGCAACGAGAACCTTGACCATCTGGTTCACACCAGGAGCAAGTTCGCCACCTTCGTTGCGGTCGAGCATGCTGACGTGAATGACCTTGCCACTTTCACCGTGAGGAACCTTGAGTGAGGTGTCGCGAACTTCGCGAGCTTTCTCACCAAAGATGGCGCGGAGCAAACGCTCTTCTGGTGTGAGTTCGGTTTCACCCTTAGGGGTGACTTTGCCGACCAACACATCGCCAGGACCAACTTCGGCACCAACGCGGATGACTCCACGCTCGTCGAGGTCGCGCAAAATGTCATCAGACAAGTTGGGGATGTCGCGAGTGATTTCTTCGGGTCCGAGTTTGGTGTCACGTGCGTCAACTGAGTACTCGTGAATATGAATTGATGTCAACACGTCGTCGCGAACCAAGCGGTCGGACAAGATGATGGCGTCTTCGAAGTTGTAACCCTCCCAAGGCATGAAAGCCACGAGCAAGTTCTTACCAAGCGCGAGTTCGCCGTTGTCGGTGCTCGGACCGTCAGCGATGAGATCGCCCTTCTTGAGCTGCTGTCCTTCAAGAACGCGTGGGATCTGGTTGACACACGTGTTGTGATTTGAACGACGGAACTTAAGCAAGTTGTACACGCGCTTGCCAGTCGTCTTGTACTGCACCGTGATCTGTGCACCTGAAACTTCGGTGACTTCACCGTCGTCGGTTGCCAAGATGAGATCGGCACCGTCTGATGCAGCCTTGCGCTCCATGCCGGTTCCGACATAAGGAGCTTCAGTGCGCACCAAGGGAACAGCCTGACGTTGCATGTTCGCTCCCATGAGGGCACGGTTAGCGTCGTCGTGTTCGAGGAACGGAATCAACGCGGTCGCAACAGAAACAATCTGCTTTGGTGAAACGTCAATGAGTTGCACTTCAGATGGCGGAACCATCTTGATGTCGGTGGTTGCACCGAAGAAGCTTTCGGCCTCAAGCATGCGCTTCAAGTCGGCGAGGCTGGCAGCCTGCGGCGACTGACGCACCAAAATCTTGGCATCGCGGAATGTTCCGTCGGGATTCAGAGCAGTGTTGGCCTGAGCAACAACGTACTTCTCTTCTTCGTCGGCGGGCATGTACTCGTGCTTCTTGGTGACTTTGCCATTTTCAACTTTGAGGTATGGCGTTTCGATGAAACCAAAACTGTTGATACGGGCGTAGTTACTGAGTGCACCAATGAGTCCAATGTTTGGACCTTCTGGAGTTTCAATGGGGCACATACGGCCATAGTGCGAGAAGTGGACGTCTCGAACTTCGAAGCCAGCGCGCTCACGGCTGAGTCCACCCGGTCCGAGTGCCGACAAACGACGACGGTGGGTGATACCCGACAGCGGGTTCACTTGGTCCATCAACTGCGACAACTGGCTGGTTCCGAAGAACTCTTTGATCGCAGCCGACACGGGCCGAATGTTCACCAAGGTGACTGGAGTAATTGATTCGGGATCTTGTGTGGTCATGCGTTCACGAACAACGCGCTCCATACGTGACAAACCAATACGAACCTGGTTCTGAATCAATTCACCAACGGAGCGAATACGACGGTTTGCAAAGTGATCTTGGTCGTCAAGTCGGTAGCCCGGTGTCTGTGACACGAGGTGCAACATGTACGAGACCGATGCGAGGATTTCGTTCGGACGCAATACGTTGCCGTCTTCGGGATCGCTTTCGATGGGGCGCTTGTTCGGGTCGTCAAGTTGAACCTTGAAGAATTCACCGTGCTTGCGGGTTCCCTTACCGAAGAATTCGTCGAGCTTGGCGAGTTCTTCACCGAGCTTGCGATCGATCTTGTAACGACCGACGCGTGACAAGTCGTAACGCTTCGAATCGAAGAATGCATTCTTGAAATAGGCGCGAGCCGATTCAAGTGACGGCGGCTCACCGGGACGAGCGCGCTTGTAAATTTCAACGAGGGCTTCGTCTTGGGTTGGCGCGATGTCGCGCTCTTTGTCCCACTGATCGGCGAGCAACGGAGTCACACCATCTTGCTCTTTGAAGTGCTCAACAAACTTGTCAATGAAGCCGGGGAAGTTGGCTTCGTCGTAGCCAATGGCCCGCAACAATGTGAAGACGCCCATACGACGCTTACGTGCGACGCGCGTACCGGCAGTGACGTACTTGCCAGGCTTGTGCTCGACGTCGAACTCGAGCCATTCACCACGCTGAGGGTGAACCGTGCCCTTCACCAATTGGTGCTTCGACAAGTTACGCAGACGGTAACGCTCACCGGCTTCAAAGATAACGCCAGGGCTACGAACGAGCTGCGACACCACGACGCGCTCAGTTCCGTTCACGATGAAGGTTCCCTTTTCGGTCATCATCGGGAAGTCACCCATGAACACCAACTGCTCGCGCAATTCGCCGGTGCTGCGATTACTGAATCGAGCGCGCACCAAAATTGAACGCTGGTAGGTGTGGCCTTTTTCGCGGCATTCTTCGACCGTGAACTTAGGCTCGGGGAACAAGTCTTCGTCAGTCGGGTCGTACTCGAGCTCAAGGCTCAAGTTGCCGTGGAAATCTTCAATGGGCGAGATGTCCTTAAACGTTTCGGCCAAACCTTCTTTTAAGAAGTTGGCGAAACTGACTTTCTGAATATCGAGGAGATTAGGCATCTCAACGACTTCTGGGAGGCTTCCGAAGGAAAAACGCTCGCTGCTCTTGCTTTTGCTGGCCAAGGTGAACTCCTAGTGGCTGAGATATTGCGAAAGTGGGACTGAATAACTGACTAAATAACGACTAAATGCCTAGATAAACGTTGTTTGATATGGGGGAATACGAAAAGCGCGTCGAACCGAATTTGGGGAACGAAAAAGACAGAGGCGACACACGGCAACAGATGAGACTACCGCTCGAGGGCGACAGTTATCAACCGCCGGCGACAAAAGAGTCGGGCAGTTCTTCCGAAACGGTGTGACCCGTTCGGGATGGGGTAACGGTAAGCCGATAACGGGGGTCAGGTCAAGCACCCTGGGGCAAGATTTTGGGGAAATTCGGAAATTCTTGGCCCGGGACGCGACTGACCCGCAGCCCCACCCAGTCTGAACTGGGGAAACTGCGGGTCAATCAGTACTCGTCAATCAGTACTTAAGGTATGAAAACCGGCTCAGCCGGCCATCATCACTTGACGTCGACTGAAGCTCCAGCTTCGACCAACTTGGCTTTTGCCTTCTCGGCATCTTCCTTGCTGGCCTTTTCGAGGACGGCCTTGGGTGCGGCGTCAACGAGGTCTTTTGCTTCCTTGAGGCCGAGGTTGGTGAGCTCGCGCACAACCTTGATGACCTGGATCTTCTGGGCGCCGGCATCGGTCAAGATGACGTCGAATTCGTCCTGCTCTTCAGCGGCTGCTGCCGGAGCAGCTCCACCACCGGCAACAGCAACGGCCACGGGGGCAGCAGCGGTCACGCCGAACTTCTCTTCAAAAGCGTCAAGTAGTTCCTTGAGCTCGATAACGGTGAGGGCGGCAATGCCGTCCAGGATCTCTGTTTGGTTGAGAGCCATGATGTTTTCTCCTATTTTGGTTCAGATTTTTGGTTCAGATTGTGTTGACATGAATAATTAATGCGGTTTGTAACAAGCTGCTGATTAGGCAGCTTTTTGATCGAGCAATGCCTTGAGGCCATAGGCCATATTGCGCGGCAGTGCTTGCAGTAGACCTGCGGTTTTGACGAGCGGGGCCTGCAGGGCTCCAGCGAACTGGGCCAGCAAAACTTCGCGCGGCGGTAGATCGGCCAAGGCTTCGACATCTTTTGCGGACAGCAATGCGCTGCCCAAAGTGCCACCCTTGATCACGAGTAACGGATTGGTCTTGGCGAATTCGCGTAACACCTTGGCGGTGGCTGCGGCATCTCCATGAACAAAAGTCAATGAGCTCGGACCGATGAGTAGATCGGACAAAACTGTCTTGCCGGTCGCAACAGCAGCAATACGGGCCAAAGTGTTTTTGTACACCTTGTGCTCGGCACTGACGCCACGAAGCGCGGTTCGAAGGTCTGCCATTTGGCCGACAGTCATGCCGCGATATTCAGTAATGAATACCACTTCTGAGCCTGCCAACTTTTCAGTGATCTCACTGACGGTCGAAACTTTTTCTGGACGGGGGTTCTCCACGTGTTTTTCCTCCTTTCGCTACAACTCGGGGCTCGCAGATGCGAACACCACGAGGAGCGAAAGGCTCCGTGCAGTCTCCGCCTCGGTTGGCGAACCCGAGGGTTCTTTACTGACCTTTCGGTCGACCGACTGTCTCTGGCAAGCAATATTTTAAAAACTTGAACTAGTTGGGTGACGATATCGGTCAAACACCGACTCGCCACCCAGGTCTTTCAAACTGTACGAATCTCTTTCAGCCTGAACGAATCAGACCGTTTCGGGACGGAGACGGTTGAGGTCGACTTTGACGCCAGGTCCCATGGTTGATGACACCGTGATCTTGCGCAAGTAACGACCCTTGGCCGATGCCGGCTTGGCACGCTGAATTTCGTCAAGCACGGCACGGAAGTTGGCTTCAATCTGCTCGACGGTGAAAGACACCTTGCCTAGCTGTACATGCACGTTGCCGTAACGGTCGGTGCGGTATTCAACTTTTCCGCCCTTGAATTCGCCAACCGCTTTACCAACATCTTGGGTCACGGTTCCGGTCTTGGGGTTAGGCATGAGACCACGAGGTCCGAGCACTCGACCAATACGACCCACCAAAGGCATCATGTCGGGAGTAGCAATGGCCAAGTCGAAATCGAAAATACCTTTTTCGATTTCGGCAGCGAGGTCTTCGGCGCCAACAATGTCGGCACCAGCCTTACGAGCTTCTTCGGCAGCTTCACCGGTTGCGAAAACTGCAACGCGAATGTTCTTACCGGTACCTGATGGCAACGCCACAGTTCCACGCACAGCCTGCTCGGCTTTACGAGGATCGACGCCGAGACGCAAAGCGATTTCGATGGTCTCATCGAACTTCGCCGTTGACAACGTCTTCACCAAACCGACTGCTTCAGTTGGTGTGAAGTGTGCATCGCGGTCGTAACGCTTCAATGCATCAGTGAATTTCTTTCCGGACATGACTGTCTCCCTCTCCTTCGCTATTCACACGAAGGTGTTATGCCGGCCAAGTGAGGTGTTCTTGGTCCAGGCGTTGGTTTATTTGTATAACTAAATTTGTATGACTAAAAATGTTTTGAGCTAGATCACTTAACGACGAGACCCATCGAGCGTGCGGTGCCACGAACTTGCTGCTTGGCAGCTTCGAGGTCGAATGCGTTGAGGTCGGGCATCTTGATCTTGGCGACTTCTTCAATGTCGGACTCAGAAACTGAACCAACAATGGCCTTACCAGGAGTCTGGCTGCCCTTGTCGAGTCCGGCCTTCTGACGCAACAACACGGGTGTTGGCGGTGTCTTCAAGATGAAGGTGAACGTACGATCTTCGAAAATCGAGATCTCGACGGGAATGATGGTGCCGACTTGGCTTTCGGTGGCAGCGTTGTACGCCTTCACGAAGTCCATGATGGCGACGCCATGCGGCCCGAGCGCGGTACCAACCGGCGGAGCCGGTGTGGCCTTACCGGCCGGAATCTGGATCTTGACGATCGCGGTGAGTTTCTTCTTCGCCATGGGGCGTTTCCCTTCGTAGAACGACTTGTTTAAAAAACTTGCTAAAACGGTTAGAGCTTGGCGACCTGGCTGAAGTCCATTTCGACCATGGTTTCACGTCCAAAGATATTGACTAAAACCTTCAACTTCATGTGGTCTGCATTGATTTCTGCCACTTGACCCGAGAAATCTGCGAATGGGCCCTCTTTAACGCGGACACTTTCGCCAACTTCGTATTCCATCTTGGGCTTGCGACGGTTAGCAGCCTCTTGGCCGTCACCCTTCGCTGACAAGAAGGTTTCGACTTCTTTGCGGGACAAAGGTGTGGGCTTTTGACCCTTTTGGCTTTGACCAACGAAGCCAGTGATACCTGGTGTGTTGCGAATGCAGTACCAGCTCTCGTCATCCATGATGCAACGCACCAAGATGTAGCCGGGGAAAACCTTCTTTTGTACGGTCTGCTTGCGACCGTTCTTGAACTCGACAACGTCTTCCATCGGGATGACGGTTTCGTAAATGCGATCTTCGATATTCAACGACTGAATACGCGCTTCGAGGTTGGCTTTGACTTTCTTTTCGTAGCCAGCCTGAGTGTGCACAACAAACCACTGTCCGGGGCGACGCCACGGGTTAGTGACCGGAGCCGCGTCTTCATCAGCAAGGATGTCATCGGGCTCGGTGAGGTCGATGATCTGTGGTTCGTCAGCAACATCGAGTGTTACTTCATCATTGATGTCGTTCATGTTCATCTCGTCGTTCATCAGCTCTTGTACAGCCAGTCTGTGATGAAACCGACGGCAGTGTCGGTCACACCAATAATCGATGTGAAGACAGCAACAGTCAACAGCACCACGATTGAGTAACGGCGAACTTCAGGCCACTTTGGCCAAGCCACCTTGTTCATTTCTTCGCGAACTTCACGCAAGTACTGCGCCGGAGTGGTGCGTTCGTTACGAGCCTTGGGCGCGCGGGCTTGGCGAGCAGGGTTGCCCTGCTCGTCGAGTGCACCCATCTTCTTGAGTGTGCGCTTTTGTTCTCGGTTTAGATCCGCTGTCATGGCGAGTTCTCGGTTTCTTAAAGTGCGATAAAGGTTAGTTGCGCAAGTGATGGCGCTGAGCAGGGCAGGAGGGATTCGAACCCCCGACCGTCGGTTTTGGAGACCGATGCTCTACCAGCTGAGCTACTGCCCTCAGACGCCAGTAGTACTAGCGCGTCTCCTTGTGACTGGTGTGTTTGCGATCATGGCTGCAGTACTTACTCATTTCGAGCCGTTCACGGTCATTAATCTTGCTCTT
>JBAXIP010000081.1:0-9054 GCA_037138315.1 Actinomycetes bacterium | reverse complement strand
CGAATGATGTGATCGGTGAATTTTTCCCAGCCGTGACCTTGATGCGAGGCTGCTTGGCCAGAACGCACGGTTAAAGTTGTATTGAGGAGTAGCACGCCTTGTTGAGCCCACGAAGTGAGGTTTCCGTGAATCGGTGCCTCACAACCGATGTCGTTGTTGAGCTCTTTGTAGATGTTGCGTAGCGAGGGTGGAGTACGCGTTCCTTGTTGGACAGAGAAAGCCAATCCGTGTGCTTGCCCCGGCTCGTGATACGGGTCTTGTCCCAAAATGACGATTTGAGTTTTGGCGAAGGGTGTCAGTTCGAGTGCGTTGAAGACGTTTTCACCTGAAGGAAATACTTGATACCGCGATCGTTCAGTGGTGACGAAGTCTTGTAAGGCCTGCCAATACGACTGAGCGAACTCAGAAGCAAGAATGTGGTCCCAGTCAGTCGTCAGCACTCTCTTCATTGTTGTCGTTTGATTCTGAATCTTCGCTATCCGAACGGCGATCGAAACCTTCGTCGTCGCACGAGGTTGAGACCAAACCTGACCGCTTGATCTTGAGGGCCGACTTTCGTTCGTCGTTCTTGCTGTTTGAGACGAACTTCATGACGATTTCGTCGGCTCTGACCTTGTTCTCGGAAATGGTGAATCCGGGGGCAGATGTGGTTTCTACCAGTACGAGACCATTTGAGGTCACTCGATATTTCACCGACCCACCGCCACAGGTCCAGGTCTTGACATCAGGAACAGTGGTTGGTGGCAAAGTGAGAGGGGGTTGCGTGATTGGAGCTTGAGTTGAAGGTGGTGAGGTGACAGGTGGACTTGTCACAATCGGAGCCTTCGTCACGGGTGGTGTTGTCACGGGTGTTGTCACGGGTGTCGATGCAGGTGGTCGGCTCGTCGTAGGTGCGGGATTGTTGGATGGAGTTGTTGTGATTGACGGGCCTTGCGAGTTAGTCGGCGCTTGAGTATTGGTGGGCGGCGTGGTGATCACGACACTGGTGTTGCTTGGTGACGTTGAATTACTCGAAGGTTGTGTTGAAGGTGTCCCTACGGGCGGATCAGTGGCGATGGGGTCAATAGAAATGGCACCGTCAATAGTCGTTGTAGTGACCGACAGACCAAGCGTGGTTGCAACTTTGACCGGCTGCGAATCGTTCGGTGAAAGAGGAACTGCAATATTTGAGCTGCCATCACGACCGTTGGATTTTTGCACCATGGCGACTGCACCAGACACGACCATCACGAATGCTGCGGCGCTCACTGTCGCAACCCGTCGCTGACGCACACGTCGTACTTTGCCCAGGACCACTTTGTGCGCCATCATCGTGTCAGGACTTGAGCCGGCCAATTGATTGAGGAGCGATGAAATATCAGAATCGTTGAACTCGTCCATCACATCTCCTCTCGGGCTTCAATATGTGCACGCAGTTTTTGTCGTGCTTGATGTAGGTGAAACTTTACGGCACCTTCGGATACTTCGAGAGCCTCGGCAATTTCAATCACGGAGAGTTGCTCGACATAAAACATTGCGGCTGCGGCTCGTTGTTGCTTGGGAAGCGTTGCCAGTAACTCAGCAACTTCGTCAATAGCGGGTTGTTCAGAAGTAAGCGCTGTTTGATGTCCCATACGTTCAACTGCTCGATCGCGTCGAACCCGTGAGCGATGGCCGTCGCGGACCTTGTTGATTGCCACTCGACGAATCCAGCCAACGGGGTCGTCGTAGGTACTGATTTTGCCCCATTTGAGGTGGGCCTTCACAAAGGCTTCTTGTACCGCATCGGCGGCTTCTTCTGAATTTCCGCAAATGACGGTGAGCGATCGCACGAGGCGCGCGTAATGAAGATTGAACAAAGTGGTGACGTCGGCGGCTTGGGCCGAGAGGGAGTGTTGAGTGAAGTCGTCCACAGTGGTTCCACCCCATCGGGAGGTCCACGACGGAGATACAGAGAAATGAGATTTTCCCTGTTCCCACGATAGAGCGGTTGGCGACGTAGTAAACACTGCCAAGGACACGAACCCTTGAGACAAATGGTTTGGTAACTCTTCAAGAAATCGTCAGGGCGTGGGTGATTGGGGAATAGCCTGACCTGGTGGCTAGAGATCCGAATCGACGCGTCGTCACCGAAATGTGGCAGGGTCAGCCTCGAGTTCGATTAGCAACTTTGCCCACGCACCTTGAACCTGGACCAGTTTTGGCTGGTCAGAGCCAGTTATGGGTCAAGCGCGATGACCTCACGGGTTTAGGTATGGGTGGCAATAAGGCTCGCAAATTGGAGTTCTTGTGCGGGGCCGCGGTGGCCGCTGGGGCAGATTGCCTCATCACTGTTGGGGCTGGGCAATCGAACCATTGCCGGATGACTGCCGCTGCCGGAGCGTTGCTGGGATTGGAAGTTCATCTGGTGTTGGCTGGAGATCGACCAGCGGTACTTGAGGGAAATCAGTTGTTGTCGGAGCGGTTTGGAGCTCATCAACATTTCACGGGTGCCGGTCCGGCCGAGTGGGGACTATTAGAAATCGCTCGTGAGGATTTGACTGAAGAGTTGCAAGCGCAAGGCGTGAAGCCGTACTCGATTCCGATTGGTGGATCAACCGCAGTTGGTGCACTTGGATACATCGTTGCGTATCAAGAAATTGTTGAACAAGCGGTTATGCAAAATCTTTCACCGAAGTCAATTGTGTTTACATCTTCGAGTGGTGGCACTCATGCTGGTCTTGTTGCTGGGCGAGCACACATGCGAGCGCTTGGGCGTACCGATGTTTTGCCAAATTTGTTGGCCATTGGTGTCGCCAAAGGTGTCGTTGCCGGATACCCATCGGTCAAAGAACTTGCTCAAGAATCATTAGCAATCACGGGCTTGCCTGGCGAAGTTGTCGACGAAGATATTGAAGTGGATGCGCGTTGGCTCGGCGAAGATTATGCGATCCCAACTGATGCATCGCGAGCAGCGATTACTTGGGCAGCTCACAACGGTGCTTGGGTACTTGACGATGTGTACACCGCAAAAGGAATGGCTGGACTTTTAGGAAATGCGACTCAAGGACGCTGGGCTAGCGACGAAAATGTGATCTTTATTCATACAGGTGGTTCACCGGAGGTTTTTGTACGTCATGACTGATGAAAATATTTCTCGTTCACCACGAACAGTTGCAGTGACTGCTGGTCGTCCACAAAATGACAATGATCCTCTGAATGCATCTATTGTCATGGCATCAAATTTCCAGGACAGCGGTGATTACGCGCGCACACATGGAACATCAACGTGGGCGGCGCTTGAAACAGCAGTTGGCGCATTAGAAGGCGGTCAGTGTTTGTCATTTGCGACAGGGATGGCAGCAGCTTCGGCGATTTTGTTTGCATTATATCCGAGTGTTGTGGTTGTGCCAAGTGTGAGTTACTTGGGCGTTCGAGCTTTATTGGGCGACATGCAAGACCACGGTCATGTCCGAGTGATCTCTGTTGACATCGTTGATACCAAATCAGTGACACAAGCAATGAACGATGCAGTGGCACAAGTCAGCGCAGAACGAGTCGTGCTCTGGATCGAAACACCCACTAATCCAACTCTTGATGAGGCTGAACTAGAAAAATTGTGCATTGCTGCGAATGCGAGCAATGTGAAAACAGTGGTTGATTCAACATTCGCTTCGCCGATTGGTCAGCAGCCTCTCACACTTGGTGCGTCGGTTGTGATGCATTCAGGAACGAAGTTCATCGGTGGACACAGCGACTTGATGATTGGTTTGACGGTGACAAACCAGCAAGACATTTTTGAAAAGTTGAGTCGGGCCCGAGTTGTGCAAGGAGCAACGCCAGGTGCGCTCGAAGCTTTCTTGGCTTTGCGTGGCTTACGTACCTTGCCGCTTCGCTACGAAGCGGCGAGTAAAAATGCCGATGAAATTTGTCGTCGACTGAAGGCGCATACTTCAATTGAGTGGGCAAAGAATGTCGGACCAATGCTGAGTTATATCGTCAAAGGCGGAGCCAAAGCAGCAGACAATGTGTGTGCATCAACTTCAATGATTATTACGGCCACTAGTTTGGGTGGCGTTGAGACCACCATGGAGCGACGTCAAAAGTATGCAGGCGATGCTCATGTCAATCCGGGTCTGATTCGCATGAGTGTGGGCATTGAAGATGTGGAAGATATCTGGTCCGATCTTGAGAAGGCGTTAGCGTCATGAAGATGAGCGATCAAATCCTTGACGTCGACCTTTTAGCTTTTGAAAGTGGCTCTGAGGCGACTCGTCGAGCCGTCGTTGATGGAGTGCGTCGAAGCTTGGCGACCGGGTTCGTTTATACAAGCACCGACATCTCCGAAGACCTACTTGATTCGGCATACGGCATGCTCGTTGAGTTCTTTTCGAAAGATCAAGAGACTAAGACCAGTTGTATTGCGCCAGGAGCTCATGGACAAACTGGTTACACGGGGCTACTTGTTGAGACTGCTGCGTCGAGTGACAAGCCAGATTGGAAAGAAATGCTCAATTGGGCCTCACCGGTTGCTGCTGGTCATCCATTGAAGCGCAAGTTTCCTGGTTCGTATCCCGAGCAGTTATTACCCGATGCGGTTGTCCCAGGTATTTCACAGGTGCTTTATGCATTTCATGATGCCATCGCCGAAATTCAAAAGCGTTTCCTGCGAATCATTGCGCTCGGAATTGGTTGTCATGAATCGTTTTTTGATGACATGGTCACTGACGGGCCAACTCTCACGCGAGCGATTCGCTATCCATCAATGAAAGGTGCGCCGCAGGGTGGTCACATTTGGGCCGGAGCACATGGCGATATCAACTTAATTACAGCGCTGCCACGCGCGACCGCACCAGGATTGCAAGTTGAAGTTGATGGTCAGTGGATTGATGCGATTCCGCCAGATGGAAAGATGATTATCAATACCGGAATCATGCTTGAACGATTGACCAATGGCGTTCTGCCTGTCGGCTGGCATCGAGTGATCGCTTCACCAGGTTTTGATGATGAGCGTTACAGCGTGGTGCAGTTTTGCCATCCACGTCCGTGGACGATGCTGGCACCGGTAGCCACTTGCTGCACCCCAGAGAATCCACAAAGATATTCAACGATCAGTGCAGCCGACGCGCTTGATGAAGTGTTGTATCAAATTAATTTGATTGAAGATGCTCGACGTGTTGGGGATTGAAAATTCTGAAACACCTAATGAACTTATTGACATTGCTTTAGCGATAGATATCGGTGGTTCAAAAATCGCGGTCGGATTGGTGAATCGCCGCGGTGATTTACTCGATCGTGAAATTGCGCGGACCGATAAAGATAAGAACGCCAATGACTTGTTTGAAATATTGGCGGTGCTGGTGAAGCGTCAGTTGTTGCGCGCTGAAGAACGTCATGGTGGAAAAGTTGTCGTTGTCGGTATTGGGTCGGCTGGGCCAATTGAAACTGATTGTGCGACGGTGTCACCACTCAATATTCCAGCATGGCGACGTTTCCCTCTGCGTGAAGCAGTTCAAGACCTGGTTGACGTCCCAGTTTTTGGCGACCTTGATGCGAAAGCGTTTGCTCTTGCCGAGGGATGGCTTGGTGCGGCTAAGGGCGAATCAAATTTCATCGGCATGGTCGTGAGCACCGGTGTCGGTGGCGGCATTGTGATTGATGGCCGGATGCTTGACGGGGCATCGGGCAATGCGGGACATATCGGTCATGTGATTGTGAACCCTGATGGCAATCGTTGTGTATGTGGTGCGCGCGGATGTTTAGAAGCTGAAGCTTCGGGTACGGCAATTGAAATGATTACTGGCCGACCGGCATCTGAGCCGACTTATGAGACCATGCAACGCACGGGTCGTATGGTTGGTCTAGCAGTCGCGAGCATGTGCAATTTCTTCGATTTGAATCTGGCAGTTGTTGGTGGATCGGTCGCTCTCGGCTTTGGACCAACATTTTTTGCGGCAGCACAAGAAGTAATGGATCAGCATTGCCGTTTGAGCTTTTCGCAAGGTGCACGAATTGTGCCGGCTCGCTTAGGCGATCGCAGCCCAATTGTTGGTGCGGCTGCAGTTGGTTGGCGCGGACTGAATAGACAAACGCCAGCAGAAAGTTAGCCACCAATCGCGCGGTACAGACGCTCGGCGGGTGCTTGCCCAAAGTGGTGTTGCCACCACGAAGCAATCATGATGGCGAATAGCCAAAATACACCGGCGAAGATCAAAGCGGTATCGAGCCCAGTTGCAGTAATGAAGTGCGACCACTTCACAAGTGTGTAGTAGACCAGCACATGCAATAGATACAGGCTGAGCGTTACTTGGCCGCTGCGCTGCAGATGAACAATGAGGTGGTTCTCGTGATATTTGTCGGCGACTTGACTGATGGCAAGAAACGCGATGACTGCGATGGCCGCACTGGTCAAGGTGTAAAACAATCCTCTGGTGAAAGGTTGCATTGAAGTGACGATACGAATGACCGGGTTTGAACGCGCGTCTTGATGATCCAAAATTGAGGTGACGACATAACACAAGAAAATGACTGCGCAACTCACGACAGATATCTGGCGCCACTTTTTCCTGACTACTTCTAGATTTCGACCAATCACGATCCCGAGGCAGAAGAATGCAAGCCAAGGGAAAACTGGGTGGGTGTAGTCAATGAAGATTCGTAAGAAAAGATCCTTAATGCTGTGAATATTTGGCGGATGCATCCAGTCTGTGGAATACCCAAGATGGGCGCGATTCGCTTCCCAGCTTGACACAACCGTTGCAGTTATTGCCGTGGTGATCGCAACAAGAATGATTGAACGCGATTTCCACATGATGAATAGTGCACTCAAAATGAAATAGGCGCCGTAGTAGAACAATATGGTTCCAGGCCAGGCATGGTTGAGGAAATATCCACCGAGCAAGAGCAAGGCACCACGGCGAATCAGCCGTATGCGTAGTTTGCTGACTTCGTGTTTCTCTTCGAAGGCTCGCCGTGATAAGAGAGCAGTGCCGATTCCGGCAATAAATACAAATGTCGCGGCGAATCGAGTGGAGAGCACCCCTGAGTACACATTGAAGACTCGGTGCCAAAAATCGTTCCCAATGTATTGGTCATTCAGGTTGCCGTGGTAATTCATCACGACAACGCCAATGAGGGCGATTGCTCTCGTGACGTCCAGGCCAATCAGACGAGATGTGCCGAGTCTTGTTGTGCCGGCAGCCGGATGATTGAAATCATGCACAGATAACTAGATCCAGTGAATGTGATCAACCGTGGTGGTGATGAGCGGGCGTTGCACATCAACCTGGTCTCCAACAACTGGTGTTGGTTGACCATTAGGAATAAAGCACATTGATGTGTGCATATGTGGCAATTCAACGAGCTGAATTCGTTGGCGCGAAAAATGGAATGGACTCAGACCATCAGCAAGTGGAGATACCCCGTGGGCCGATCCACATCCGATCATGACCAAGGTCCCGTTCTGTGAAATCTCCACGCCGTGATAGCCAATTTTTTGTCCTGCCATTACCGCAACAGTTTCAATGACATCAGCCGATAGTTGAAAAGCACGCTTGTCTCCGTGCCACAGAGAAGTACCGAGACGTAAAAACCATTGTCGTTCGGGATGGCGCGACTGCAGATCGGCGAAATCTTGAGGCTCAACATGGCTAATCCAGGCCGGCCACGATGGGTCAATCGTGGCGACTAAGTTTTCAATCTCACGAATGTGATCTGCAGAAGTACCGGTCAGCGGGGGATGAATGGAAACGCCACGAACTTGAAGGTTTGTTGTTCGGCATTTCTCAAATAGTTGATCTACAACGCTAACTTCGGCACCGTAACGATTCATGGACGAGCGAATTTTGATAACGACCTGTCGTGACTTGTTTGATGAGGCCGCTGCTTCAATATGAGCCACCGAGCCCACGGTCAAGATCGTGTCGTCACGAAGATCTTCGGGAAGTTCAAGACTTGGAGTGAGCACGACAGGCGTGCAATGTGCCGGTACCGATGACACTTCGAAGATCGTTCCGACGGCGATGGTGGGGGCTAGCTCGCTGGCGCGAGTTGCGAGCCAGTCGCGACCAAATCCGTAGCCATTGCCTTTGACCACGGGCACGAGACCATGAACAGAGTTGGCGAGAGAAGTGACGTGGTTGTTCCAGGCATCAGATTGAACGGTCAGAACGAGAGCCACGGGCAAGACGCTACCGAATGATGTCGAATGGGCGTTTCATGCTGGTCTTTTTAAATCCGACTTGTTAAGTCGGGTATTGGCTTCTAGCCTGACGCCATGACTAGCCGCCTCTTTGGTTTCCCCAATCCTGTGAATGAACGGTCGGCGCGCTGGGTTGCCACCGGAGTCGTACTTCAAGCGGTGTTGTTTCTGATCGTGCGTCAAGGTTGGGTACTGATTCCGTTGGCCTACGGCTTTACAGCTCGAGTTTTGACGGGTCCAAAACTGAGCCCACTCGGGCAATTGTCCACTCGAGTTCTCACGCCAATGATGAAAGGCGAGGGTCGATTTGTTCCCGGCCCGCCCAAGCGTTTTGCTCAGGGCGTTGGCTTGGTGTTTTCAGTTGGCGCATGTATCGCCTGGTTCGGTGGAGTGCACGTTGTCGCCATTGTCCTGATCGCCGGACTCACTATTGCCGCAAGTCTTGAAGCATTCGTGGGCTACTGCTTGGGCTGCGTGATTTTTGGTCAGTTGATGCGATGGGGCGTTATTCCCGAATCGGTATGCGAAGACTGCAATGACATTTCACGCCGACTCGTACGCCCTAACGTCTAACCCCTTAGTTTTTCTGGTGGCAGAAATGCGGAGTTTTCTGCATGTTTTGCCACCAGAAAAACTAAGGGGAGTTAGTCAAACTTGGGAGCAAGCGCGCCGAGATCGCGAGTTGCGATGATGCCTTTCCAGACGCCGGTTCCGTAAGCGACGTCATCAGCAAGTTTGAGCGCACAATATGAAATCGGATCAACCTTTGGTTTCTTTTCAAACCACTGTGTGAGTGCCGGAAGAATGCTGGCGACAAGAACGACACGACGACCGCGACGACTGAACAATGCGAGCACGAGTGCGAAGGGCCACCATGTCCGAGTGATTGCCTGAGC
>JBAXIP010000080.1:0-9099 GCA_037138315.1 Actinomycetes bacterium | reverse complement strand
AAGTTCAGCGAATCAGTTCAGTCGAGTTTGCGACGAGGGAAGAGTGGTTCGCCTTTATCGATTGTTGCTCCGCCGGGATAGCCGCCCCACGTCACCGATGTCGGTACGCGTTGATCACTCACTTGCCCAGGCATTCCGATACGTTCCCAAATCGTTTGCATGGTGTCGGGAATCGCGGGTGATGCAAGGATGCACACGATGCGCAACGCTTCAAGTGCATCGCCCATTACTGCGTCTACCTCGGGACCTGGTTCGGCCTTCCACGGTTCGTTGTTCTCGAGATGCGAGTTCGTTGCACGGATGAGTTGCCACGTTGCTTCAAGTGCTCGGCTCGGTTGAACATCAGCCCAACGAGACATTGTTTCTGTTACGGCCTCGGCGGCAGCACTTGCCAATGGACTATCAGCGCGTGGTGCTGGCGCGATTCCGTTGCACTTTTTGCCAACCACAGTTGCGACACGGCTCAATAAGTTGCCGAGGTTGTTGGCGAGGTCAGAGTTGTAACGACCAATGAGGCCTTCATAGGTGAAATCGCCATCGGCACCGTAAGGAGTTTCGGCAAGAACGTAATAACGGAATCCATCGAGACCGATGTCGTCAATGAGATCGAGCGGATTGACCACATTGCCCGTTGTCTTCGACATTTTTTCGCCACCCACAAGTAGCCAGCCACCGACAGCCCAACCCTTCGGTGGTTCAATGCCAGCCGACATCAACATCGCGGGCCAGTACACACAGTGGAAACGAATGATGTCTTTGCCGATGAGGTGATAATCAACGGGCCAATGTTTGTTGAAGTTGGCGTCGTCAGTTCCGTATCCAATTGCCGTGATGTAGTTCGCTAAAGCATCAAACCAAACGTACGTGATGTGCTTGTCGTCCCAAGGCAGTGGAATTCCCCACGAGAAACTCGTGCGGCTAATACTGAAATCAAGAAGGCCTTGTTTGATGAAGCCGATGACTTCGTTCATGCGATAGTCGGGCACGATGCTGTTCGGATGATCGGCATACCACTGCAATAAACGATCGCCGTAGCGCGACAAGCGGAAGAAATAGTTCTCTTCTTCGACATGCTCAACTGGTTTTTTGTGGATTGGGCAGTTTCCTTCAACAAGATCGTCTTCGGTGAAATACGCCTCACAAGGAACGCAGTACAGCCCGCTGTACTTGTCGAGTTCTATGTCTCCGCTGTCGTAACACGCTTGTAAGAGTTTTTGTACACCGACGCGGTGACGCTGTTCGGTCGTGCGAATGAAGTCGTCATTACTGATGTTGAGTTTCTGCCATGCATCTGCGAAAAGTGGTGCAATTGAATCGGCGAAAGCTTGTGGTGCCATGCCTGCAGCATCGGCCGCCTGTTGAATTTTCAGGCCATGCTCGTCGGTGCCAGTCAAGAAATGGACTTGGTCTCCACTGAGGCGGTGCCACCGCGCGAGGGCATCACCAATGATGGTGGTGTAAGCGTGGCCGAGGTGTGGCTTGGCATTGACGTAGTAGATCGGCGTCGTGGCGTAAAAGCCGTGTGACGAATTTTCAGAGGGTGTGACCACGACCTTGAGGCTACGACCTCACTAGCGTGACTTTCATGTCAATTGAGGATCTGGGGAATGTTGTTGGGGAAGCAGACAAGACCGACCCTCGGTTTGAGTTTGATCGCGCTACCCAGATTTTTCGCGAAGAATCACAAGATATTTCAGTGGCGTATTCGACCAAAGTGCATCCCGGTTGGGACATTATGGGCAACGCCAACGGAGGATATTTGTTGGCGTTAGTTGGCCACGCCCTGTCAGATGCAACTGGACGCCCTGACTGCATCACCATTACTGCGCATTATCTAGCTCCGTGTCCGGCTGGTGACGCGCGCATCGTGGTGACGCCAGTGCGATCTGGTCGACGTTTTGCGACAGCAACTGCATCATTGTTTTTATTGACAGATACTGGTGAGAAAGAAATCATTCGGGTGCTGGCCACTTTGGGCGATCTGGCTCATGATCCGGGTGGACCGTCGCGTATGGATGAGCAGACAACATTTCCACCTCGAGGATTACTGCCATTTGAAGAATGTGTCGGTATGGCCGAATTGGCAACGACCAATTTTGCGTATATCCACGGACGACTTGGCACTCGAGTAAATCCTGGCGATATTCATTTCCGTGACGGCTTGAAATCTGGTCAGGCTTTGATTCGTGGGTGGTTCGCGTTTAATGATGAACGTCCGATTGATACGCGAGCGCTGCTGTTGGCAAGCGACGCATTTCCTCCATCAGTTTTCAATCTTGACTTACCCACTGCATGGGTGCCAACCATTGAACTGACGGTGCATACGCGAGCCATTCCGGCACCTGGTCCGGTGGCGTGTATTTTCTCTACGCGCTATATACAGAATGGATTACTTGAAGAAGACGGCGAGATGTGGGACTCAAACGGCGTCTTAGTTGCTCAAAGTCGGCAACTTGCATTAGCTCCGCGACAATAAAAGTTGGGCGGCTTTGCGGTTGTCCTTGCGGCCAACGGCAAGAATGCTGAAACAGAGTCCAAGCGCTAGACATATTTTCTTGGGCGAATAACGAAAGCGTGATTGCGAACGAATCCGCATTCCCGAAAATCGCACTATGGGGTACGAACGCTCAAGCGCAATATGTTCAAGTTCAGCATCTGGGTTAATGGCAACTGAGTATTTAGTTGATTCGAGCATCGGTAGGTCACTTGCTGCGTCGCTATATGAAT
The DNA here is from genome assembly GCA_037138315.1 of Actinomycetes bacterium. Lineage (GTDB taxonomy): Bacteria > Actinomycetota > Acidimicrobiia > Acidimicrobiales > Ilumatobacteraceae > Casp-actino8. Next base: position 6,372 of record JBAXIP010000080.1, on the reverse strand, counting down.
AGCTGTGCGACAAGTCGTAGCCGAGGTCACGAGCGAGTTCCATAATCGCCACAACCTTTCCACTTCCGTAGCAAAATGGGCCAATGATCTCGCCGGTGTAACGCCCGTTGACAATCTCGCTTTGAGTTCCGATTCCGCCAGTCATGCCGAGTGCTGCGGCAAGTGGTTCAACGATTTCTGCAGGAGATGCGGAAACGATATACGTGGGACGGCCGACGCTGTGATGTGAACGGATGATCTCAAGAGTCTCGGGCCGAACTTTGGACACGATTTTTGGGATGACGTCAGCGGCAAGACTTTGAAGCGTCTGGGCATCTTGACCCTTGATTGCTCCCAAAATTCGTTGGCGCACCTTCAACGTTTTCCCATCAGTTGCTCCAGAGGTGCGAAATGTCAAAGCCTCCCAGGCGTCACTCATCATTTGTTTCGTGCTGAGGTGCCCTGATTTCCAAGCAACGCCGGCCAAGGTAAAAACCGACGACCCAGGAATCATCGTGCGGTCAAGATCGAAAAACGCCGCACCTTGAATTGATGGGTCTTGATTCAGGTCGGGATCTGCTGGAATCTGATTGGTGACTCGTCGAGTGTCCACGCTTAGATTAAGCCACAAGTTGGAGGACTTCTATGGGAGGAAATCCAATTTGTTACTTGTACTTAATCTGCAATTTTGCGGTTGTTTGCAATCTCGACAGCCCGGTTGTAGACCGACTTTTTTGGTACGCCCAAAATGTGCGAGACAGCAGTTGATGCGTCTTTGGTCGAAGCGCCGCCGGCTAGTTCGGCATTGAGCAAACGGTCAATGTCATCCGCGGTGGGTGGTGGAGCATCGGGGGCTCCTTGCAAAACCAGGACGAATTCACCTTGCGGTTCGTTGGTCCCGTAATGGTCGACGGCTTCTCCCAAAGTTCCGCGCCACACTTCTTCATGAATCTTGGTGAGTTCTCGACACAACGCAACTTGGCGTTCTGGGCCACAAGCAACTGAAAGATCGACGAGTGTGCGATGCAAGCGATGTGGGGCCTCGTACAAGAGGACGGTGCGCCTTTGTAGCGCAAGTTCATTGATGTGAGCGGAGCGCTCCTGGCCACTGCGAGCAATAAAGCCATCAAAGATAAATCGGTCGGTCGGCAGGCCACTGATGATCAGCGCCATGATCAGTGCAGCCGGACCTGGGATGGCGCTCACGTTGTGCGAAGTATCAATGGCGGCGCGTACTAAGCGTGATCCAGGATCGCTGATTCCGGGTGTTCCTGCATCGGTGACCAAGCAAACGTCACGACCTTCGTTCAGCGCATCAAGCACTCGCGGAATTGCTGCATGTTCGGTGTGATCGTCAACGCGCATCAGCGTGGCCGCAATGCCAAGATTGTGCAGAAGTAAACCAGTGCGACGCGTATCTTCGCAACACACCAAACCAGCATTGGTCAGTGCTTCAATCGCGCGGGGCGAAATATCACCCATATTTCCAAGTGGTGTTGCGACAAGAATGAGATTGCTCATTGTGAAGTCGGTTCAACGTTGTCGTGATTATTTTCGCTGTCGCGCACTTCAATTTTGTTGCCGACGTGGATGCCCCACCGTGCGAATGCCCCTTTTTCGGCTTCGACAATTGTTTGAGCGTGCCACACTGGCGCACCAAGTCGCATTTTGGACATTTGCACAGTTTTGATGACATTGCCATCGGCATCGAGATATGCGACATCAATAGGAACGCGCATACCAAAAGTATGTACCCAACGACAGTTAGGTATAACGAGGGCACCTTCGATGCGGGTTTGTCCGGATAATCCTTTGCGACGAGTCGCACGATCGTGAGCAATGTCGGCACTTGCTAATACGCGCCCATCAGTGACGAGCCAAGCTGAATGTGCTGTCATGACTCGCCTCCTTGATCGTGCAGTATTCGGCTCGTGAAAGTTGAACCTCAGACAAATTTAGACGTTGAAGCGGAACTCCATCACGTCACCATCTTCGGGGTGATATTCCTTGCCTTCAATGCGAATTTTGCCCACGTCTTTGGCTTTGTTCCAGGCACCAATCTCGAGCAGCTCATCCCAGTGGATGACTTCTGCCTTAATGAAGCCGCGTTGGAAGTCGGTGTGAATTCGGCCGGCGCATTCGGGGGCGCTTGAACCAGCGTAAAAAGTCCAGGCACGAGTTTCTTTTTCGCCCGTAGTGAAATAGGTGCGTAATCCGAGCAAGTGATAGGCGCTACGCACCATTCGGAACAGTGCGCCCTCGCCGAGTCCGAAACCTTCAAGCATTTCGGCGCGCTCGACCGGATCAACAATTGTTGCTGCTTCGGCTTCAAGTTGCACGCACATACCGATGACTTCAACATTGGCGCCGGCTGTTGAGAATTCATCGCGCACAATTTTTTCAACTGCCGGAATTTTGTCGAGTTCGTTTTCACCGACATTCACAACGGCTAACACTGAGCGGTTGGTCAATAAGAAATATGGCTTGAGCGTTTCGCGCCATTCTTCTTTGAGACCGGCGCGGTACAAGGGGAGCCCTTGACTGAGTGCGTCGTAAGCAGCTTGAAGTGCCTCAAGTTCGGCAGCGGCAGATTTATCGAGTTTGGCTTGGCGGGTCGCTTGATTGAGTCGCTTCTCAACAGTTTCAAGGTCGGCCAAGGCAAGTTCAATTTCAACGACACGTAAGTGTTCGAGCGGATCAGACGGACCAGGCACATCATCATCTTCAAAAGCACGCAGGACAAGAACGATTGCATCAACTTCACGAATGTTGGCCAAGAACTTATTGCCAAGGCCTTCACCTTTGCTGGCGCCCTCAACGAGTCCACCAATGTCAACAACTTGAACCGAAGCATGGATCAGCGATTTTGTTTTAGACATGACACCGATTCGGTCAAGACGATCGTCGGGGACTTTGGCGACTCCGATATTGGGATCTTTGGTCGCAAAGGCGTACGGGGCAGCAAGTGCGCCACCGCCAGTGAGAGCGTTGTACAGCGAACTTTTGCCCGCGTTGGGGAGACCGACTAATCCGAAGCGTTCCATGACGCTAGGCAGACTACCGACCACCGCACTCGGTCAAGGCATCCACACAGTTGAACATGAAACTCAACTCTTTAGTGGTGACAACAATTGCCTCAACCTTTGGACTGCTGACGATTGCACAGATCGGTGCGGAGCGGCCAGTGTTCGCCGAACCTCAGCCGTGTGTGACGTATCAAATTGAAGGCACGATTGATACCCCTGAGACCCTGTCCCTCGACCAAATGCGTGAGGCTGAGGTGTATGTGCATTTTGGCGACAAGCCTCTAGTGCGTCACCAAGTTTTCGCGAGTTTCACGGGAGCCTTAGGTGAGATTTTGGGAGAACCAGTCTTACTCATGACTGATGAACTTGGCCGAGCAACCGTTGAGGTGCTTCAAGGTGCAGTCACCGTTGCGTTTATGACTGAAAGTCCAGGATCAGAGAATTGCGCAGCGAACGCAGAAGTGGCGTACGAACCCGTCATTGTCGCCGCAACGATTCTGGTTCAACCCTCGGTGGATGGGCCAGTGGGCCTAGATCAGGGCGTGACGTACGACGACATCTTCGAGTTAACACCGAACACGAATGAATTGGGCGATCTTGGATTGATCAACCCGTTTCCAACCTCAAAGTCTGAAGTTTCTGCCACCGCACTTGCGCATACGGGACCGGTTTCCGGCGGAGTCTTGATGCTGTCGGTGGTCATATTTGGGGTGGGGATTGGTCTCGCAATGGGTCGCGGACATCAAGCTGCGTCGGTCGAGCGGTAAAAATTATGGATTCATGTCCGCTCGAGTTCGTTCTGGCGACTCGGGCTGTAGGCTTTCATACCTATGTCAAAGAAGACCAAGAAGCGTAAGGCCCGGCTCCGCCGCTCAAAGGCGAACCACGGCAAGCGCCCCAACATGGGTCGCGGCTGAGGTCACTCTTTCTCGTTTCACCTGATCGTCCGGTTTCCCGGTACCAAGGTACGGGGTAGATGTCTCACCGAGTCTCGTTTGGACTCATCAAATCATTCACCTGTTCAAGGGATGTCATCATCATGACAACAATCGCTGATGTGTGGTTGTCTTCGTCCATTGACCCATGGAGGCACTTGGGTTTTTCTGATTATTCAGTAACTCAGCCAGATGGTTTGGTCGTCCCTTGTATTTCCGTTGCTGGTTTGGGTTTTCGATTCTTGCCACAACTCGTTGAACCATCGGTGTTGGGGAGTTGTGTGACTGGCTGGACTGTGCGGTCTGATGACGCCACCACCAATTCGGTCGATGGCGTCGCAACCCGAGTGATTGCCGAACTAGAACCTGCGCCCGAACTGACGCATGAAATAGCGGTCACTGCGATTGATCACATTGTCATTACGACCGGATCACTCGAGCGAACCTGTGGCGCCATCACCGAACAACTTGGGCTGCCACTCAAACGAATTCGTGATGCGGGACATGGAGTACGTCAAGGATTTCATCGAGCTGGTTCGCTGATTCTCGAAATTGTCGAGCGTCCCGACTTGGGGGCGGAAACTCCAGCAGAAGTTTGGGGAGTTGTTTTTGTGGTTGACGATCTTGACGCCACAGTTTCTTGGCTTGGACCTGATGCAGTCGGTGCGACTCGTGATGCGGTACAAAATGGTCGACGCATCGCGTCAATCAAAAAAGAAGTTGGACTTGGTTTGCCGGTGGCATTGATGTCGCCACACGAGCGCTGACGTTTTACCAGCCGTCTTCTTCATGCTTTTTCGCAAGGTACTCAATGCCAGCGGAACAGTCATTGCTCATTGCGCACCAATTGCAATGTCCTGCGGGACGTAACACCGGTTCGGCCTGGCCGAGTTTGAGTTCGATGGCGCGCACGAGTCCGTCTTGTAAGCGGCGCGCCGTTGAGCGCAGGACTGCTTCGGAAATATCTTCTTGATGTACTTCGGCAGTATCGAGGTAATAGCTGGCAACTTTTCTGGGAGCATTTCCAATTGCTAAGAAATCAATGAGTGCATACAATCGTAAATCGTCATAATGCGCCGGCGACCAGCGACCAGTTTTGAGATCGATGATGACTTTGTCGGGCGGTTTACCAAGTGCGAGATCGACTTTGCCGCCGATGCGAATTCGATTATTTGAAAGATTGAGTGCCAACGAACTTTCTACTTGCGGAATCCATGAACTTTTGATGGGCGGAAAACATTCGGTGAAGCGCGTGAAGAGCGCGCTGCATTCGCCGACCAATTCGGCACGAGCAAATTCGTCAAGAGTGATTAAGAATTCGCTGATTGATTTGCCGGCGTCATTGCTGAGCCGTGAAATCGATTCTTCAACGAGATCAGTTGGCGGCATGGGGTGACGCAAGTTGATGGAGACCTCAATGGCTTTATGAACGATGGTGCCTTTGCAGTTGGCGTTGGTCCACTCGAAGGGTCCTTGACCATCGAGAAAAAAGCCTTCGCAAGAGAGTGCATTTGTGAGGCTTTGTTTGCTGAGATAAAAGCGATTTTCATAGGTGGCGATATCGGGGAGAAAATGAGCGACAGGCAAGAGGGCTTGTTCGAGATTGGCCCGAATTTCGTCGGCCAGCGACGGTGGAATATCTGGACGAACCTCGGCCTTGCCGAGCATGTCGATCACCCTCTGTTGGGCGGGGTTATAGGTCTCAGACATGGTGGCTCCTCACGGCGAAACCTTAGGTCGGGGGTGAGGCAAGAACGGTTGATCAAGTCTCGGCGTTCTTCGGAATGTTCTGTGCCATACCCCTTTTTTAGAGTGATCTTTCTCATGGAAGCCACGACCGTTCACTTTGCCACCGCCGCCCGTACTTTGGGGCGAGAGGCCCGTACTCGGGGGTTGGTCGTTCCTGGATTTCGTTGCCCGCCGCGTATCGTCGGGGCCGATCGATCAATTCGTCGTTTTGATGGCGGTGTCACGGTGGCGGTTCGGGTGAAAGGTCGACCGTGGGTCGCGGTGTTGGCCGACATGATTGAAGGGCTGGTCGTGGCCAACCAGCTCACACCACCACTGGCCGATCGGTTGCGAGGCGAAATGTGGTTGGCCCTCGGATTTACTTGTGACGCGTTGCCGACCGACCGACCGTCTCAGGTTGCGTAACCCCGCAACTTGAAACAGTCGGCCAACCAGATGCGTACCTAGCCGGGGTACCAGCCGTTGACGTCGGCGAGGAGGTGGGCTTTGCCGTACACGTAGAAGCACACTTTGCCGTTGGCGCTGACGGGTGCGATGACGGCGTTGGGGATGATTTGTCCGCTGGTGAAGTTGAGGTTGCTGGCGTTGGGTCGGGTGCCGCATGGGTACACGGTGACGTAGCCACCTTCGTTAGGTGCTTCGGTGTTGACGGCGGTGACGTTGAGTGACACTGCTCCGACTCC
>JBAXIP010000079.1:0-9408 GCA_037138315.1 Actinomycetes bacterium | reverse complement strand
AACGAAAAGATTCGGGCCTTGCCAGCGACGTATCCGAATGTGACAGTGCTTGATTGGCAACTACTCGCGACGTTGTGTCCAGGTAACTGTTTGACTGCCGACGGTATTCACTTAGAGCGGGATGGCATCACGTACTACGCCGAGGAAATCTGGAAAGCCCTCGGGCGCTAAATCGAGTCAGATCGAGAATTTTTCCTGCCGTCACTGACTATTTTATTATCGATTTTTCGGGTTTGCTTTTCGGGATTTGGGTGCGGGCGACATACGATCTAGTCATGACTTCTCAAACTCCCGTACGTGTTGCCGTCACCGGTGCTGCCGGCCAAATTGGTTACAGCCTCCTCTTCCGTATTGCTTCAGGCGCCATGCTCGGACCCGATACTCCGGTCATCTTGCAGCTCCTCGAAATCACGCCGGCCCTCAAGGCACTTGAAGGCGTGAAGATGGAACTTGACGACTGCGCATTCCCGTTGCTCGCTGGTGTCGTCGGCACCGATGACGCTGATGTTGCTTTCGGTGACGCCGATGTTGCTTTGCTCGTGGGCGCTATGCCTCGTAAAGCCGGGATGGAGCGTGCCGACCTCTTGAGCGCCAACGGTGGCATCTTCAAGCCGCAAGGCGAAGCATTGTCACGTTCGGCCAAGCGCGATATCAAGATTCTTGTTGTCGGTAACCCGGCCAACACCAATGCTTTGATTGCTCAGCAGAACGCCAAAGATCTCGATCCGGGCCGCTTCACTGCGATGACCCGTCTCGACCACAACCGTGCCGTCAGTCAGATTGCGCAGAAGCTTGGCGCAACGGTTTCAGATGTGAAGAAGATGACAATTTGGGGCAACCACTCAACAACGCAGTATCCCGACTTGTTCCATTGCGAAGTGAGCGGCAAGAACGCCTACCAGGCAGTGAACGATCACGCGTGGGTTGACACAACCTTCATCCCGACCGTTGCTAAGCGCGGCGCCGCAATCATTGAAGCTCGTGGAGCATCGTCGGCTGCTTCGGCCGCTAACGCAGCAATTGATCACGTTCGTAGTTGGGCACTCGGAACCGCACCTGGCGATTGGGTGTCGATGGCTATCCCGAGCGATGGCAGCTACGGCGTGCCCGCCGGTTTGATTTCTAGCTTCCCGTGCGTATGCAAGGACGGCAAGTACGAAATCGTTCAGGGTCTCGACATTGATGCGTACAGCCGCACCAAGATTGATGCATCAACGGCCGAACTCGCCGAAGAGCGCGACGCAGTCCGCGAACTGGGTCTGATTTAATACAGCTTGATCTAGCTGACCGCGACTTGGCAGGCGATGCGCATCATTTGATCGACGCCTTTTTTCAAGTCTTCGTCAGAAATTCGTTCAACATTGCCACCGTCGGGGTCAATCACGTCGCTCACGGTCATGATCGCCAGCGCTTCAATTCCTTTGAGCGTGGCAATGGTGTACATCATCGACGCTTCCATCTCGACTCCAAGGTGACCTAAACGCCGCCATGTACCAAAGGTGTTGGGATCTGGGTCATAGAACAAACCACTTGTCACGATGGGTCCAACAAACACACGATCGCTGAGGGCGCGGCTGAGACGAGCAGCCTCCTCGACCAACGAGAATGTTGCGGTCGGTGCAAAACCAGTCATACCGCAATAGCGAATGGGAGTTTGATCGTCGGCCGAGGCGCTGATGGCGATCACCGTGTCGGCCATGCGCAGGTGTTTTTGCAATCCGCCGCACGTGCCAACTCGGACTAATCGCTGAGCCCCGAGCATGCACAGTTCCTCAAAAACAATTCCGGCGCTTGGAGCGCCCATGCCGGTTGTTTGCACGCTGATGGGTTTCCCCTCAAAAGTGCCGGTGTAGCCCAACATGCCCCGCTCTTCATTCACTAAACGGGCGCCTGGATCAAAGAAGGTCTGAGCGATGTAGGTGGCACGGCGGGGGTCGCCAGGGCACAAAACGGCGGGGGCGTAGTCGCCTGGTTCGGCTCGTAAATGAATGGGCATGTTTTCAGCGTAGGCGAGTCAGTTACTCTCATACTGTGCTCCCTGCGCAAATGATCAATACTCGCCGCTACGACCTGAACGATCGGGCCTTGATTGCGTCGTGCGTGCAGCAAATGTCAACGCAGGGCGTGTGCGTTTTGCCCGATTTTTTGACGGCGGAAGCGGTCGAAGTTTTACGCCGACAATCTGATGCGTTGGCATCTCAAGCTTTTCGTTCGGCTTCGCGCGCAACCCCTTACCTCGGTCCAGCCGACGAGTCGTTCGCAGAGGGGCACCCGTGCAACACCATCACTCAGAGTTCGGTTGAAGTTGTTGCTTACGACCAGTTTGCTCACGAAGACGGATTGCGTGCGCTTTACGAGTGGGATCCGCTACTTGCATTCATCCGTGAATGCTTGGGTCTCGAGCGACTTTTCCGTTACGCCGATCCCTTTGGAGCGCTTAATCTTGCGGTCATGCGCGATGGAGACTCGCTCGGTTGGCACTTCGATATGACTGATTTTGTTGTGTCAATTGCCATTCAGTCCTCTTCGCGTGGTGGACATTTTGAAAATGCGAAGCAGATTCGCTCAAGCGATCAGCCGAATTACGAATCGATTCAAAACGTGCTTCAGGGTCAATCACCAGAGTTAATACGCACCGAACCGATGACCCCAGGAACCTTGATGTTGTTCAATGGCCGCTGGAGCATGCATCGAGTGACGAGCATTGAAGGCGATGTACCGCGTTATGTCGCGCTCTTGGCTTACGACACCAAACCCGGTACTGACTCGACTGACACACTGAAGATGTCGCGCTACGGACGACTTGCGAGCCGAGCAAACGGAGTTACTGCATGAGTGGAACGAGCGACGTAGGTTTCGAAGTTGGTGAAGGATTTGCGGGCGACGGTACCAATGCAGCGCATATCAACACTGTTTTAGGAAAAAAATCTGGAGCAGTTGGTGGTGCTTTTGTCAACATTTTGGGATCACCAACAGTGGGCCACATTCCGTTTTTGGTGGTGTGGAAACCCAATGTGCCAGTCACTCCAGCGACGCTGTTTGTCAACAAAGCAGCCATCGCCAATGACCGTCACGGTGAACTCACATGGGGTGCGGCACAAGCGGGTGTCGCCCATGGAGTCACTGAATACGCGGCTCATAGGTTCGCAGAATTAGGCCAAAGTGATGCATTTGTCCTGCTCACAGCGGTGTGGGTCAATCCGGAGGCCGACGACGCCGAGGCGGTCTACCGAAATAATCATCAAGCCACGCTGGCTGCGCTCGAGCGAGGTTCGGCGTCTCCGACGCAGTCGCTCGCAATTCTTGAACATCTCGGCGGCGGGCAACCGAGCAATCCATACTTCGTTCGTAGCTGAAGAACTCGACTGGGTAGCACGACCGATCAAATGCCTTGCGCGCTGCCATCTCTCAGGGCTTTTGTCAGATTTCCCCTTGCATTAGGGGTCTTGTTTAGAGCAGAATGACAAGCATGTAGTTACACGTGTGGAACTGCCCTGCGCAATGCGCGGACAAGAACCACACACGAGTGACCTAAGGGTCAAGATGGCAGGCAGCCACATGAACGAATCGATGAGCGAGAACAACAACTGGCAGGACCAAGCGAACTGCTTGGGCGTCGACCCCGACCTCTTTTTCCCCGAGCGTGGAGCTTCCACCCGTGAGGCCAAAGAAGTGTGCCGTGGATGCGTTGTACGCATGGATTGTCTTGAGTACGCCTTGGTGAATGGTGAGAAGTTTGGTATTTGGGGCGGCTTGTCAGAGCGCGAACGTCGTCGTCTGCGTCGTCAGCGTGCGCAGTCAAATCGTCGTATCGCAACAGCCTGAGTTTTTCGTTACGCGGTAAATGTGTAGCCGTGTTGACGGCGAAATTCAATTGTTCGTTCTGCACTGAGATCGAGTTCATTCCAACGTTGCTGTGAAATCTTGTTCAGCGCGTTCTGCGATATCAAACCAACGAGTTCACAACGTTCAATCTTGACATTGTTTAGTCCGGCAAAGTAATTGACGCGGTCGGTTGCAATGTCGGGACCAACGCGGCTGGGACCAATCAGATTCATGCTGATTTGCCAATGATTTCCCACCTGAAGTGCCAATGTACGAATTCCGTCGCCGCGTACTGAATGGGCAATAGAACGGGCATCTTTTTCAGATGTCTTTGGGTCAAGCCAGACGTTGTAGGCGACTAATAAATTGCGGGCGCCAACACACATCGCGCCGGCGGTTGCATGGGGGACAACTGGTCCGTATTGCGGTTGAAGATTTGTCCACGCATCACGACGTAATTCTGGAAGCGATCGCTCGGTGCCATAAACAAAACATGGCACCGATAATTCAGAGCTTGCCCAGCGAGCAAATTCATCACGTGCTAACTGAGCATCCTCCAATGTTGATTCTTCGAGAGGAACGAAAGGAACAACATCAACGACACCAAGTCGGGGATGAACACCTTGATGTGTATCCAGTTGAAGAAGTTGCACTGCAAGTTTGGTTAACCGTTGAGGAGCATCGACTCCGGTCAATGTGAAAACACTGCGATTGTGTTCGGTGTCAAAATGAACGTCGAGAAGGTCATCGGCGCACACTTCTGCGAGTTGAAGAAGTGTGTTGGCATCACGCCCCTCGCTGATATTGACGACGCACTCAAGCACATAACTACTTTGGCACACGGGCTTTTGGCGGTTACTTCTTGTGGGCAAAGGGTTAACTTGCGCCGCGCTGAATGCTCTGCACTCAAATGGTGCTACCCTCAAAACATGCTTGCTGGCTTATTTGATGGACCTGAGGTCATTGTTGTACTCGTCGTGATTTTGGTGCTTTTCGGAGGCTCACGCATTCCGAAGTTGGCCAAAAACCTCGGCCAGGCACAGAAAGAATTTAAGAAGGGCTTGGCCGAAGGCGCCAAGGAAGAAGACGACTCAAAGTCCGAATAAACCCCCAGTCAGAATGATTCACTGATCCGAACCCACACGGGCTCAGATCAGATCTGTACTGTTTGAGCGTTCAGACTGCCCGTACGGCGATTCGGCGGCGTTTGTTGATACGACGACGCTCGCGTTCGCTGCATCCGCCCCACACACCGTGATCGATGTGGTTGTGGAGGGCATATTCCAGGCAAGCGGCGGTTACTGAGCAGGTGGCGCAAATCTTGCGGGCCTTATCAACTCCGACGCCATCGCTGGGGAAAAAGGTGTTCGGCGGGAAGGCGCGACAAGCGCCATCGGCCATCCACGAGGCTATTGAGTCTTCATTCATGGGTATTTCTCCTTGTGCGAAGGTGGTTTCCGCCCGCTTCGCCCTATGAGAAGTTGAGTTCTCCTTGACCCCAGTGAGACGTTCACTGGGGTTGTTGTCGTTCCCAACCGCTTTCAGTTAACCATGCCTGGCCGAAGAGAACCAGTCAGGGCTAGTTCTGACACGCAAGTATCGCCGATAGGGTTTGCCTGACCAGCGGTTTTCCTGGTGAGAAATCAGTAAGTTTTTTGGCGAAAGCCCGAGAACTGTCCGAAATCTTGCCCGACCAACGGCATTTCTTACTCAAGGAGTTCTATGTCCGATCTACACACCTCAGCACAATCTCGAGCACATGTCCGCATCGTGTTTCTCGGCCCAGTAGCTCCGCACTGGGACGTCGTTGGCGACTTTGGCGATCGAACAGTCGTCGAAGAATTCCGCACGCGTGCCCTGGCACGTTTGGTTCTATTGCCCTACACCGATCCGCAGTTCAAGCGCAATCGTGAGCGCATCATGCGTGATGGTGAGCGCGAAAACGTGACAGTCGAGTGGGATCTCGGCTTCGACGAAAATCTTTCCTGAACATCAGGTGAATACGCCGACTTCATGTCGGTGCTGACTATTGAATGGGATCCGCGTGGATCATCGTTTACTGAACCGAGAACTGAGTTGGCTTGATTTCAACGAGCGCGTCTTGCGTCTCGCAACCGAGCCCGGAATCCCGCTCCTTGAGCGTTTGAAGTTCTGCGCCATTTTCTCGTCCAACCTTGATGAGTTTTTCCAAGTCCGCATTGCCGCAATGAAAGATCAAGAAGCAGCGGGCATCACTTCGCGACTACCTGATGGCATGACTCCAGCCTTACAACTTTCGAAAGTATTAGCGCGAGTACTAGAACTTTCCCAACGCCAACAGCGACTCTTGAATGATGTGTTGTTGCCGCAGTTGAAGCGCGAAGGCGTTGAACTGTGTACGTGGACCGATCTCACTGCAGAAGAAATTGTGTACCTTGACGACTTTTATCAACGGCGAATCTTCCCAGTTCTCACACCGCTTGCCGTCGACCCCGCACATCCTTTTCCTTATGTGTCAAACCTTGCGTTAAGTGTCGCCACAATTGTGCGTGATCCATCAACCGATGAAGAACGATTCGCTCGCGTCAAGGTCCCCACGCTTTTCCCCAGGCTTTTAGCGCTACCCGGTGGTCTGCGATTCGTGCCCGTTGAACAAGTGATTATTCAAAATCTTGAATCACTTTTCCCCGGAATGAAAGTTGCGCATTCAACGACGTTCCGCGTTACTCGTAATGCCGACCTCTCGCTTGAAGACGAAGACGCCGACGATTTGTTGCAGGCCGTTGAACTCGAATTGCGTCGTCGTCGATTTGGTCGGGCTGTACGACTTGAAATTGATCACAATGTTTCACCCGAAATGTTGTCGCTTTTGATTGAAGAACATGACCTGACCGAAGTTGATGTGGTCCCAGTAAACGGTCTCGTCGATGTCACTTGTTTGTGGCAAATGCATGCTGTCGATCGCCCTGATCTAAAAGATGATCAGTGGCAGCCAGTAACAGCAGGTCGTTTAGCTGCTGCAGAAGAACTAGACCGCTCAATCTTTGCTGTTGTGCGTGAACGCGCGTTGCTACTTCATCACCCGTACGAAAGCTTTGCTAGTTCAGTTGAAGAATTCTTGTCGCAAGCCGCCGACGATCCGCGGGTGCAAAGTATCAAGATGACCTTGTATCGCACGAGTGGCGATAGCCCCATTGCGCGTCACCTCATTCGGGCCGCCGAACGTGGTGTACAAGTTGCTGTGGTTGTTGAATTAAAGGCTCGTTTCGATGAAGCCACCAATGTGACGTGGGCGAAAGCCTTTGAACGAGCCGGAGTACACGTTGTGTACGGCGTCGTCGGATTAAAGACCCATGCCAAGTGTGTGTTGGTAGTGCGCGAAGACAGTGATGGCTTACGGCGTTATGTGCACCTCGGCACTGGTAACTACAACTCTCGTACTGCCCGTATGTATGAAGACCTCGGGTACATCACGAGCGAACCCGACATCACTACTGACGCCGCGCAATTGTTTAATCACCTCACTGGTTACAGCCGCGATGTTGAATACAAACGACTTCTCGTTGCCCCGGATTATTTGCGTAGCGGTCTGGTCGATCTCATTCGTGGTGAAGGCGCCATGGGCGACAAGGGGCATATCACGATCAAGGTCAACTCGCTGGCCGACGCCGAAATGGCCGAGGAGTTGTATGCCGCCAGTCAGAAGGGCGCCAAAGTTGATCTGATTATTCGTGGCTTATGTTGTTTGCGAGCCGGAGTGCCGGGTTTAAGCGAGAACATCCGAGTGCGTTCAGTTTTGGGTCGTTATCTCGAGCACTCGCGCGTCTTCCGCTTTGCCAACGGGCAAGGAGCTGGGGTGCCGCTGCATCTCATTGGTTCGGCCGACCTCATGGGACGCAATTTAGACAAGCGAGTTGAAGTGTTAACCCCCTTGACACATCCCAAACACCAAGACTGGCTCAACAAAACTTTCGAAACTTTGCTCTCTGAGACCGCCGCGGCGTACGAATTATTGCCCGATGATTCGTGGACACGCGTCGGACCAGCACTTTTCGAGCCGCACCCCCAACGAATCCTGTATGAATGGGCGGCCCACCAACAAACTCGCCGGATCAGTCGCGAGTAGTTTGGCACCAAGATGTTTCCTTGAGTTAATCTCTCGTTCATCTGAACAACAGGTAAACGACAGATGACATTTCTAAGGTCGGTGACGCACGGCAGCTGAAATCGAGTGCAACCAACCCAAGGAGACATATGAAGTCAATACCCAGAGCGACCGCCGCACTGGTGTCATGGTTGAATTTGATCTGACACAAAAGATTTTCTCGGTTCCCTCAGATGAGCGAACCGAGGCGTACGTAACCGGAAGGTTCGGCTGAGGAGGCAAAGATGAATGACGCTCGCAAAACATTCCATCGTGACTTAGATGATGTACAACAAGAATTGATACGTATTTCGGCTGGGGTCGTGGAAAGCATCCCGAAATGCACCGCTGTCTTACTTGAACAAGACCTCGCTGGTGCCGAAACCATGATTAGCGCTGACGATGAAATCGATGCCCGAACAATTGATCTTGAAGACCGTTGTATCCAGATCTTGGCGTTACAGGCACCAGTAGCGGGTGAATTACGCCAAGTGATTTCCGCTCTCAAAATTTGTGCCGAAATTGAACGTTCAGCCGACTTGGTCGTCAATATCTGCAAAGCCGCTCGGCGCATATATGGACACGATTTCGACCCGCGACTTCGTGGGCTCGTGCTGAGGATGTCCGAGCAGGCGCGACACCTTTTTAGTGAGGCGACAAGTGCCTACATGACGATGGATGCCTCTCGAGCGGGAGCAATTGACGATATGGACTCGTTCTTGGATGATCTGCAACGGCAGTTCATCCAGGCGATTTTTGAATCGCATGCAGCCGGACGCATCGACCTGCAAGTTGCCATTCAGTTGGCCGTTGTGGCGCGCTTTTACGAGCGAATTGGTGATCATGCAGTCAACATTGGTGAAAAGGTGCGTTTCCAGGTAACTGGTCTGCCCCCAGATCGCTCGGGTGCTGCTCGCCATCGTCAGCGCCTGACTGGCGATCCGACGCCATTCAGCGGCATTCAAAGACCTCAGGAAACTCCACCAACTAGTGAATGAGTTTCCCCTTTGTTCACCGCGATTTTACGAAATGGTGAATGCAGGTACATATGACTTACCTAGGTTTATTTACCGTGAGTTCACTCAATGGGCGGATTGTTAAGACATGAATCGCTTGGCGCACGACGAACTCATGGAACTTCGCTCTGAGCTTCTTCGGGTCACCGCGAGCCTGGTTGAAAGCATTCCTCGAGCCACCCAAATCTTGCTTGATCAAGATCTCGAAGGTGCCGAATATCAAATTTTGGCCGATGACGAAATGGACTCGCGAACTTTAGATCTTGAGGATCGCTGTGTGACATTGATGGCGTTGCATGCCCCGGTTGCCAGCGAACTTCGTCATGCAGTCACGATCATGAAAATGTCTGCCGACATTGAACGTTCGGCTGACTTGGTCGTCAATATCTGCAAAGTTGCGCGCCGGATACACGGGATGCCACTCGACCCAAAAATGCGGGGTCT
>JBAXIP010000078.1:0-9422 GCA_037138315.1 Actinomycetes bacterium | reverse complement strand
GAATCTTCTTGGTTGCATCAGCAACAGAAGCAACACACGGAATTCCCAATTCGCGACTCACAATGCTCGCATGCGAACCAACCGCGCCGAGGTTCACGACAACAGCTCCAGAGGCCAAGAACAGCGGTGTCCACGACGGATCTGTATTAAGAGTCACCAAAATGTCGCCAGCTTCGAGACCACTCGGATCAAAAGGATCGAGAATGATGCGAGCAGTTCCGGTGTACTCACCAGCCGAACACGCCACGCCTTTCAAGACATCTCCAACCTTGACTGTCTCAGCCGCCGAATTATCGCGACGCTTCCATTGCGACAATGGCGGAACATCCATGCCGATGATGTAGGGCGGATCCAACTCTGCCAACGCTTGGTGATCAATGAATCGTTCAGCGAGCACTTCTCTGAAGGAAGCAGGGTTACTGAGATACTGCTCGAGTTCAGACTCAACCAACATATAGATCTGTTCGGTAGCGGACAGATGACCTGCCGCCACCATGCGACGACCAATTTCATCGAAACACACTCGTACTTCGTGAATCGCCGCGATGTTGTTGCTCTTGCAACGCTCGCGGGTTGCTTGCCAAACTCCGGAAGACGCATACGACGCTGCGAAAGCACCACTCGACTCTGGATCGCCGCTCAAAAGATCCATAAATTCGTTATAAAGGCGTTCGCGCTCAGCCGAGTTACGTTCATGAGCCTTATGCGGATCGGCCGAGTCATCTTGACGACGGAGTCGATCAATCTGAATAAAGGCGAGCGATGGCCTTGACTCGTAGCTAAATGCGGCCGGATCCCACTCATTCGGTGCGCGACCACCATGATCAATCATGAAAGTCTGCAATGCAGACGCGAATTTGACAGGGATTCGTTTGCGACTTTTCCGAAACATTCGAAATCTTTTTGCTGCAATCTTCCTCAACATCACGTTGGCGGTCTCCGAATTGATGGTCCCTCCAGCGAAACTCTGATCAAATAATTTCGTGAGAGAAGTATCAGATCGCACGATTCGCGACAAATCCCACAACTGAGTTGCAATATTTGCCGAGTCAACGTTGCCGACTGCTCCAATCATGCGCACACCGTCTTCGGCGCGACCAAGACCCTCAGCGATCGCCAAGATTCCTCCGGGACCAAATGATGCACCAAGGCTCGCCCATGCATGCTGTTCAAACATCGCTACGAGATGTGGTTGCATCGTCCGAGCACGGGCCACGAGTTCTTCATTAGACAACTTCGAGAGGTCGGGACGATTACGTCGAATCTTGAGCGCGATTGCATGCTGATCCTCAACTGGTTGGTGAGTGACTGCACTCATGATGTAGGCCTGTGTCTCTGCCAACTTCTCGGCGTGTCGAGGAGAATCGTGCCACGGTTCAGGAACATACGGAGGCACATCAGGTCGATCATCAAAGTACGCAGCGTCAATAGCTTCGGGACTCGCACCAGGCATACGAACACCCATTAAGCGGGCTTGCATCAGTGAGTTGTAGAAGTAACCACCAAAACAACCAAAAGTCTCGGGAGGGGTTCCGTAGTCGTCGGCATCAAAAACTCCAAATGTCACGAAACCGTCGCGGCAACCGATGACGATTCCGGACTCCCAACAAAAAGTCCATCCGAGCGGACTAACCGGATCTGCAAGAACATCGGCAGCGTTACCACGCGTATAAAAAGGAAATCTTTGGGTCGGAGTGCGATCAATAATCCACTTATCTGACAACATCTGTCCCCCTCAGAACGCCGACATATCAAACGTCTTCTCACACTCTAATAAAGAGGACCAAAATCATCGGGGTTGGAGATTGATGAGTTCAGGCAAAGACCAGTCGTTTATTCCGATAAATTCTGATTTATCGGGCCGCAAAAGATCATCCTCTTTTACAAATTCACTCCACTTGCAGATCCTGAAGCGATCCGCCTGTGGCAGCGCACGCTCTGTGAGGCCAACGACCTGCGTGGTCGGATATTGATCTCCAAAGACGGCATCAACGGAACAGTGGGCGGTTCGCTCAATCAGGTCAAGCGCTACATCAGGGTCATGAAAGATTTCGCCCCCTTCAAAGACATGGAATACAAGTGGTCAGAAGGACACGGAGATGAGTTTCCTCGCCTGCAGGTTCGAGTGCGCGACGAGATTGTGACATTTGGTGTTCCAGAAGAAATAGTCGTTGATGAAAATGGAATCGTTGGCGGCGGTATTCACCTGTCGCCAGCCGAAGTCAACGAACTAGTTGCATCCCGTGGCGACGACGTGGTGTTTTTTGATGGTCGTAACGAATACGAAGCAGCAATCGGCAAATTCAAAAACGCCGTTGTTCCTCCAATTGAAACAACACCCGAATTCATCGATGTTCTCGAGAGTGGCGCATACGATCATCTCAAAGACAGGCCTATCGTCACTTATTGCACCGGTGGAATTAGGTGCGAGGTTCTATCGCTCATCATGAAGAACCGGGGATTCAACGAGGTTTATCAAATTGACGGCGGAATCGTTCGTTACGCCGAGAAATACAAAGACGCGGGATTATGGGAAGGTTCGCTGTATGTCTTCGATCGACGCTTCAAGTTGGACTACAGCAAAGACACCAAGGTGTTGAGTTCTTGCCACATGTGCTTATCCCCGACCAATGAGTACCACAACTGTTCAGACTTGCTGTGCCGCCGCCGAACGCTGGTCTGTCCCGGTTGCGTGGCAAAAGTCGACGAAATCTTTTGTCATGATTGTCTCCAATGATGTTCGTTGATTGAGGTAATGTCTCGCAGGTGAGCACACGGCGGATCGACGACTTCCAGAAAAAGAGCAAACTATTATTGTTCTGTGTGCCGTTGGTTCTCAGTCTTGCAGCGTGCAAAGACAGCGCAGCGAAATACACAATTGAACCAAAAGCTGATTTACACGGGATTGTTTTTGGTAAAAAGGGTTTCTCAAACAAAGACCTCACCGGCGCAAACCTGACTGATGCGAATATCAACTCAGTTGATCTCTCTGGTTCATTACTTACAAACGCCAATTTGACCCGAGTGACAGCGAATAAAGACACAGTTCTGAAACGTGCGAACTTAGACTCTGCCACGTTGACGACCGCCAGCATGCTGGGTTCAGACTTCACGGGAGCTTCACTGAGCGGGGCAAATTTGACCGGAGCGAAATTGGCTGGATCAAATTTCACTCAGGCAAACCTGCGCGGCGCTGTCCTGTCGGGATCAAGTCTTGACGATGCCATCATGACCGGAGCGGTCCTAACTTCGGCCAACCTCGAAGGCGCCAATAGCAAGCAGAACCTCAATCTCAGTGACGCCAATCTGGTTGATGCGATTCTGAAAAGTGCATCACTTCTCGGAACTAATTTTACGAATGCCTCGATGGTCCGAGCCGATCTCAGCGGATCATTTTTGGGAACATCAGATTTCACAGGCGCCAATTTGAGTGATGCTGTGTTGGCCGGTGCCTCAGCGAACCCGACTATGAAAATGGTTCAGGCGAATTTAGTGAACGCAAAAATGATGCTGGTGTCATTTTTTGGCGCCGACCTCACAAATGCTTCTCTAGTGGGGGCAGATCTCACTGGAGCGGCCCTTGGTTCAGCAACGATGAATGGCGCAAACCTCACACAAGCGAACCTCACAGGGGCCGATTTACGTGGAGCGAATTTGACGGGCGCCGATTTACGCAATGCCAATCTCTCCAATGCCGATCTTCGGGGAGCGAATCTCACAGCGGCCATCATGACGGGCGCCAACTTCTCTGGCTGCGATATCACGGGCGCAACATTGACGCAGGCGATCATGCCTGACGGCACGATGTACCAATAATCCAGCTAAGAAACCCTCACAGAGAGGCGACGCTGGGAATCGAACCCAGGTGGAGGGCTTTGCAGGCCCTTGCCTAAACCACTCGGCCACGTCGCCAACCGATCTAGCGGACCAAATCGGAATGGCAAGCCTACCTGCGATAGTCAGTTCTCGCCTTGTCCAAATCTCTCCGTCCCAACTTTAAGACCATGGACTGCCCGTGAGAGACTGATCAGCATGTGGATTCGCCGTACTTTAATGATCAGCACCCTTGTCGCCGCCATTTCGCTATCAGGGTGCGGAGGCGACAATACTTCAACCTCAGTCTCAGATGCACCCACGCCCACAACCGAGACTCCAACAACGGAAACTCCAGCGACCGAGGCTCCAACCACAACCCTTGATCCCGCTGCTGAAGCAATGATGTACACCGAAGCCGGCCCATACCCCGTCGGAGTCACCACACTCGAACTTGCAGCAGGTAACAAAGTTGAAGTTTGGTATCCAGCAATCGCTGGAACAACCGGAACCGAATCCTATGACGTCCGTGATTTTGTTCCCGAAGCCATCCGCGCTCTATTAACAGCTGATATTCCTGCGAGTTACACATACACCGCAGGCCGCGATGCAGCAGTTGCTGATGGCACCTTCCCTATCGTTCTTTTCAGTCACGGTTACAGCGGCATCCGTTTGCAAAGCACATTCCTCACATCTCATCTCGCAAGTTGGGGAATGATTGTCATAGCTCCTGATCATTGGTCACGCGACCTCAACCATGTTTTAAGCGCTCCCGTTGGCGACCGCGAATCATCAGTCACTGAATTACTCGCATCACTCGATCTAGTAACCGCCGGCAATGACGATCCAGCATCGCTTTTCCAAGGTCACCTCGACACCTCACGTGTCATCGCACTTGGACACTCTGCAGGCGGTGGAACCATTGTTGGTGCAGCAGCCGACGATCGCGTTGACGGCTACATCTCCATGGCTTCGGGTGTCATCGGAATGGGTGGAGCCAATGCCACGTCTACGGCTCCTCCGACCTTTATTAACAAGCCATCATTCTTCATTGCTGGTGCCGCCGATGGCGTCGTACCGGTAGACACGGTGTCACGTCCATCGTTCGAGGCTGTTCCAGGACCTAGTCGCTTGTGGGTGATCGACGGAGTCGGCCACAACGGGTTCGATGACTTCTGTACTTTCGGTAACGGCTCCGGAATCATCGGCGTCGCCCTCGCCTCGGGACTTGGACCATTGCTCGAAGCCCAGCCGCAACTTAAGAACTTGGGACAAGATGGTTGTCTTGCCCCCGCCCAACCAGTTGAACTCGGTTTCCCCATCATCAAGCATGCAGTAACAGCTCAATTGCGTTTCTGGTTTGGCGATGACTCTGCCCCAGTTGGACTAGATAGTTCGGTCGGCGATCAATACAAATTGGCCGTCACGATTGAGTCAAAAGACTGATCACTGGACAACAACTGCCTGAGACACATGTGAAACACTGTCTGAATGGGGAAAACAACGGTCATTAAGAATGGTTTTGTCGTTGATGGAACCGGCTCATCAGGTTTTCATGCTGATGTTCTGATTGAAGGCGATCGCGTTATTGCGATCGGATCCAACCTGCATGGCGATGACATCATCGACGCAAGTGGTCGAGTTGTTGCGCCCGGATTCATTGACATTCATACTCATTACGACGCTCAAGCCTTTTGGGATCCTGCTCTTACTCCGTCGTGCTATCACGGTGTCACCACTGTGGTCGCCGGCAACTGTGGCTTTTCAATTGCACCTACGAAACCACAAGATCGTGCGTTGATCGCGAACACCATGGAAAAAGTAGAAGACATGGACCCGGCGACACTCAACGCGGGTATCCCCTGGGACTTTGAATCATTCCCCGAATATCTCGCCTCAATCGAACAGCACGGCACGTTGTTGAACTTTGCGGCTTATGTCGGTCATACCCCCCTTCGCATTTTTGTCATGGGCGACGAATCAGTTGGCCGCGTAGCTACTGCCGATGAAGTAACACAAATGGCCGACCTCGTGACCGAAGCCATGGAAGCTGGCGCAGCCGGATTCGCGACAAGTTTCGCTGTAACTCACCGCGGCGCTGACGGGAAACCGATCCCGAGTCGCTGGGCTGACGCTGAGGAAATTGAAGCGTTGTGCAAAGCAGTTGGTGATTCTGGTCGTGGCGTGATTGGTGTCAACGGTGGCGAGAACCTGAGTTTCGCCGAGTGTTACGAACTGCAACCCAAAGTTGGAGCACCAATTACATATACGGCATTGCTCACAACATCACAGGGAACTCATCTCAAAGCAGTTGAGGTTCACCAAGAAGGTCTTGCTCGTGGCATAGATGTCTGGCCACAAGTTTCGTGTCGTCCGCTCTCATTCTCGATGACGATGGTTGAACCTTTCACTTTGAACACGAGCCCTATCTTCGCCGAGTTGATGCCAAAGTCAATTGAAGAACGCCGTGATGCGTTTGCGAGCCACGAATGGCGCAACCGAGTACGTGTCGGCTGGGAAAATAAGCAAGGACTAGTCCCCCGTTGGGATAGTTACGAAATCATGGATGCACCGTCATCACCCGATGTAGTGGGTCGCCGACTCACCGATGTCGCCGACGAAACTGGAGCAGATCCATTTGACCTTTTGCTTGAACTCGCTCTTCATGAACCCGATCTCAAATTACGAGTGAAAGCCATGTTGGCGAACGACGATGCCGAAGGTGTCGCGATGTTATTGAACACCGAAGGCTGCACACTTGGTTTGTCGGACGCTGGTGCCCATGTGGGTCAACTGTGTGATGCAGTGTTGTCAACCGATCTTCTCGGAACTTGGGTACGAGACAAGAAGGTCTTGACGTTAGAAAATGCCGTTCACAAACTCACCCAGGTGCAAGCAGATCTATTTGGCTTTACCGACCGTGGAGTTTTACGAGTAGGCGCCTTGGCAGACATCGTGGTCTTTGACGCCGAGACTGTTGCGCCTGGACCGGTACGCCGGGTTGTCGACTTTCCCGCCAATGGCGAACGATTAACTGCCGATCAACCAACTGGAATGCATCACTTATTCGTGAACGGTATCGAAGTGCAACGTGACGGCAAGTTGTTACAACCAGCTCTTGACTCGTTACCCGGCCGACTGGTCAAACCAAGCCTTCGTTGAGATTCTGGTGTCGTTTGAGTCGGTAATACCAACTCAAACGACACCAGTTTCACAGATAACTACGCTGTCATTGTGTACTTGATGGGCAAAGTCTTCAGCCCACCGACGAAAATTGTTTTCGTCCACTTCGGCTCGCCCGCAAGTTCAATGTTTTCAAGTCGCGGCAGCAAAGCCTTCAAGAAGGCTTTGATTTCCATACGGGCCAACATCGCTCCGAGGCAATAGTGCACGCCGAAACCGAAAGATAAATGCTTGTTCGGCGAACGCCCAATATCAAACTTGTCAGGATCAGTAAACGCGTCGGTATCCCGGTTGCCCGATGGATATGACAGCAACACCGAGTCGCCAGCCTTAATGACTTTGTCGCGCAAGGGGAAATCTTCTGTCGCCGTGCGCATGAAATGCTTCACTGGCGTCACCCAACGAATGATTTCGTCGGCGGCCGTGTTCAACAGACTCAGATCATTTTTCAATCGTGCGAGTTGATCTGGATTTTCGATCAACGCGTGAATACCACCAGCGATGGCCGAGGCTGTGGTGTCATGGCCTGCGGTTGCAATAATCCCGTAATACGAGATCGTCTGGATCATTGAGAGTTCTTCACCGTTAATTCGCGCGTTGGCAACAACTGAGGCCATGTCGTCGGTCGGGTTGGCACGACGTTCTTCAGTCAGCTTCGTGAAATAGGCAAAGATGTCTTCAATGACGGCGATGATGTCAATCGGATCCGAACCGCGTTGCATGTCTTCATCTGACGCACCAAACAATTCTTGAGTCAGCGTCAACATTCGCGCGTAGTCACTCTCGGGCAAACCCAAGATTGACAAAATTACGTTGAGGGGAAACATCATTGCAATGTCTCGAGCAAAGTCGCATTGGCCGCCAAGTGAGTACATCTTGTCGACGTAACGATTCGCGTACATATCGAGCATGCCCTCAAGCTTTGCCAAGTTCTTAGGCAAGAACCACTCCGACGTCACTCCGCGCAAGTCACGGTGCTCTGGATCATCAACATGAATCAAGGTGCGCAGCATGTCCCCTTCTTCAATACGACGGCGATCAGATTCGGCGTCACTCAAAACTGGACGTGGCTCATTGAGGAAGATCTTGTTTCGGGCCTCGATGTCGAATATGTCAGCCGATTTCGTAATCGCCCAAAACGAATTGAAGCCGAGCCCATCACCGTTCACCCAGTGAACAGGATCTTGTTCACGCAACATGGCGCAAGCTTGATAGAAGAAGTCTTCATCGGCATACGAATCTGGGATGACGAAGGCGTATCCGGCTTCTTCGACATTGGTTGGCTGACGATCTGACATAACTTCCCCTTGCTTGCTGACGTATTTCTATTGTGCCTCATCAGACTCACCAAAACAGCAGGGACCTCAGCCCACAATTCACAGGACCTTTTTCGGGTAGGGTTTCTGACGACCAGTCAGAAACCTGAATCCAAGGGAGACTTATGACATCGACGACTGCGCATTCCGACATCATCGCCAGCAAAGACCCGAGCGCGTACATCACCAAAGATCGGCAAACCCTTCGCGGTAAGCGGGTCGGGCCAATTCTCCATCTTGCAGAAGAACGGGCTCGTCTCGCCCAGTTGACCTGGGACAACTTTGAGATCAAACGCCTAGGTGCAACCATCGGTGCCGAGATCAGCGGAGTCGATCTCACGACCAATCTCCCCCAAGAGGTCATCGATGACATTCGGCAGGCCCTCCATGAATACAAGGTCATCTTCTTTCGCAATCAACCGGTGACATCTCAGCAACATGTCTGTTTCGCCGCCCGATTCGGGGAACTAGAAATTCATCCATTCATTCCTTCAAATACTGGCCAACCAGAACTCGTTCGCTTTGAAAAATCATTCGATGTCAAGGGCTACGAAAACACCTGGCACCAAGACGTCACATGGAGAGAATGCCCAAGTCTTGGAGCAGTGCTTCATGCCATACAAGTACCTGAATCTGGTGGTGACACTTTGTTCTGCGATATGTATGCCGCGTATGAGGGACTCACCGACGAGCAACGAGAGTTTGTTGACACACATGACGCCGAACACGACTTCGTGCAGTCATTCGGTAAACAAGTTGCCCCCGATCAAATGGAGGCAATGCGCGCCAAATATCCAGTCGTCGTTCATCCTTTAGCTCCGACCCACTCTGTGACTGGTCGCAAGTACCTGTATTGCAATCCCGTTTTTCTCAGCCGCATCATCGGTGTTGATGAGGCAGAAAACGATCGTTGGTTGACCGAACTGTGGGGCGAGAGCGACAACGTTGAATATCAATGCCGCTTCCATTGGGAGCCAGATTCCATTGCCTTTTGGGACAACAGAGCTTGCCAGCACTATGCAAGTAGCGATTACTGGCCCGAGATCCGCATCATGGAACGCGCCAGCATCGTTGGCGGTCGCCCGACTCGCTAGTTTCTAGCGATGGGCA
>JBAXIP010000077.1:0-9589 GCA_037138315.1 Actinomycetes bacterium | reverse complement strand
GAAATGCGCGGTATCCCGTGGGAAAACCCGGTGCAGAAGACACGCGAGTATGTCAATGCGCTGCGCGGTCCATTGCCCATCATGGCTCCGGCGGTGTATGAACCAGTGCCGATTTATATTGCTGCCCACGGACCCAAGATGTTGGCAGTTGCTGGCGAAGTGGCCGATGGTGTCAATACATATATGCAAACCCCAAAGCACACCACCCATGCGCGCCAATTAGTTGGTGCAGACAAAGTTCTGAACGTGGTTCTTCCGTGCTGTTTAACAACTGATCCCACAATTGGTCGCGCCGTCGGCCGAGCGATGGTCTCGATCTATTTGCCGCTACCGGCTTACCAACGTCAATGGGCATCACAAGGTTTCGATGAATCAGACTGGACCAACGGTGGAAGCGATCGGTTGGTCGATACCTATGTTGCTTGGGGAAGTATTGAGACCATTCGCAACCGTATGCAAGAACACATCGATGCCGGAGCGAACTCGATCATCATGGCCGCTGGTGGATATAGCCCCGAGAACTCGTGGGAATTACTTGAGGCAACTGCGCCGTAATGGCGAGTTGAAGAAGTTTACGAGCGCAACGTATTGCGCTTGATCTCATCCAAGATTTCTGGAATACGCGCTTGCGGCAAGTTATGCCCCATGTCGGGGAACGCCAAGAGTCGTGCGCCAGGTATGGCCTTGGTAGTCGCATGTCCACCAGAAGGTTGCACGAGTCCATCTTCGAGACCGTGCACGACGAGCGTGGGCACATTGAGTTTCTTTAACTGTGGCGTGCGGTCGGGGCTCGCCATAATCGCGGCCATTTGTCGTGCGGTTCCGTCGGGAGTGAAGTTGCGCTCGACTGAAAGCTTGGCAACTTCGCGAATCTCTAATTCGTCATACAACGAACCAGAGAACAATTTAAAAAGTGCTGCTTGACGATCGGCAAAAGTTTCCTTACTTCCGCCCGTCAACTTGAGGGCACGCACAACGACTGATGTCTTTGGGCGCCCAACGCGAGGATTGCCAGTGGTTGACATAATTGATGTCAACGAACGCACCCGACTCGGGTGTTCAATGGCCATTGTCTGAGCGATCATTCCGCCCATTGACATACCTACGACGTGGGCTCGTTCAATGTTGAGTGCATCAAGAAGACCGACTGCGTCCTTAGCCATATCGCTCAACAGGTATGCCGACTTCGCGAATCGACGAGAAATGGAGAACATCGCCGACTGCACTTTGGTCGGAGGGGCAGCGTCAATTTTGGTGGATAGTCCGATGTCACGGTTGTCGAAAGTGATGACCTTGAAACCTCGGTCAACGAGACCAGCAATGAAAGAACTTGGCCAGGCGACCAGTTGCCCACCAAGACCCATTACGAGAAGTAACGGGTCGCCGTCGCCGTGTACTTCGTACTCAAGGGTCATGCCAGTTGAAACAGTGGTTGATGCCATGACGACAAACTAACCGTGAAAGTCAAGGAAGAGCGACGATTGCCTCATGTTCGAGCGTTGCCACGATGCGTCCATCAATTTCAATGTGTACATCAAGAATGGCCCGCTCGCCACGTGATTGCAACCGCCTAACCACCGTTGATTTGACGGTTGCGACGGATCCGCCATGGGCAACTCCGTGGTGGCGAATGATGCTGCGGGTGTGAATCCAACTTCCCCGAGCAACGAATTGATGAACGGCGTTGTTGGCAAGCGCTGGCCACACCGCTGGATGTACATAATTGTTCGTTAAACAGAAGTCGAGATCGTCGCCAGCGCGTTGGCCATAATCAGATCCCCATTCTCCAATCAGGGGGATCTCAATCGCGGGCAATGGTTCGCCAGCGCGCATTGGTGCGACCGGACCCGAATCCTTAACCGCATCAAATTGAGCGCGAGGTTGATCGGGTTCATCAGTGATTGCATCGATCGTTGTGGCATCGTCAACATTGGTCGGTACGCATCGTAAGACGTCGCCATCAAAAACTGGGCGACGAAATCTCACTTCACCTCCACCGTTGTGCAACCAGTTTTCTCCCCAGGCAACGATCAAGGGATGAGTCAGATACGAATATGTCGTTACTCCGGCGACGAGTGCACGTGGAAATCCAGCAGCTTGTGCACCAGCGTCAGTATGTATTGGGTTGCGCGCATGCTCGGCAAGATTTGCTGCGTTGATGTGCCAAGTCGTTGGTTGCGTCATCACAACGAAATCATGATGTGTTTACGCGTTGACTCGAAAGTCGGTGACTTGAGTGTCTTCTGTACCCAGATCGGTGAAGTTGTCGTATGCCCGAGCGGCCATGAACTCTTTCCATGAAAACTCGCGGTAACGGGCCCCGTCAGCGCATAGTTCATGAATTGGCTTAATGGTGGAATCGCGAGCAGGATTTTGGAAGTACGGAATGCTAAATCGGCGTTGCTGGGTCATCGGCACAACGCGATGAACTGCGGCGCGATATCGATCATTCGTCCAGGCCTGCATGCAATCACCGAGATTGATCACAATCGTTCCGTCGGTCGGTGGAACATCGATCCAACCACTGTTGAGTGATTCTGTTTGTAGTCCACCAACGTTGTCTTGCAACAACAAAGTGATGGTGCCAGGGTCGGTGTGATAACCGAGGGCGGTGGGGCCAAGTTCGGGAAGCCCTTCACGCTCAGATTCGGGCACGGGATCGCCGACAGGATAATGGTTGAGTCGCATCATGCTTCCGTAGCGACTACCCATCATTTCTCTTTGCGAGCCTTCCGATAATTGGAGGGCTGAATGGATGAGGGACAGCGTTCGATCGGCGAGCTTGCTGAATTCGTCATATGCCTCAACCAACGTGTCACGAAATCCGGGCAGGTCGCGGGGCCAGCGATTGCGAGCATCGATTTGCTCGATGGTCGGATCTAAGAAATCGAATACTTCTTTGTTATCTCGCTTGCGCTTGGTGAGTTCACGGTCGTAGTAGCCCATGGGATTATCGATATCGCGCGTGATCTCATTTTTGATTGAGCGATCGGTGTCAAAAAACCGAGCAGTTTGCTGCCAGGTGCGGGCAATGAGATCGTCAAGCCCATGACCGCTCAAAAGGAAGAATCCGTGGTCTCGGCAGGCGGCGTCAAGGGCATCAAGCGAGGTTGCGGTTGGGTGAGAAATATCAACGATCGGCACAGAAAGCACAAGCCATGTTGTCATAAATAGGTGGTGTAGGGAAATGGCGGCTGGGGATCGTAATTCGTACCCGTCATCGGTAAAGATAGGTTCGTGATTCACCATTACCTAGCTGCTCGTGCCGAACTTGATGCCCCCGGATCGCCTTTGGCGACCTCGATTGCCGAGGTACGGGGGATTCCCGTGAAGGTGTACACCACCGCACCTCCCAATATGCGGGTCATGTGGGAAGCGACAGCGGTCCATGGCGACAAGGACTACTTGGTCTATGAAGACGAGCGTTACTCCTACGCCGAAATTCATGCCCAGGTTCGCAAGCTGGCCCAGTACTTGGTGAGCCAAGGAATTAGTCGACATAGCCGAGTTGCGTTGTCGATGCGCAACTACCCCGAGTGGGTTGTGGGTTATTGGGCCACCGTTTCAATTGGCGCAGCAGTCGTTGGTATGAATGCATGGTGGACTCCGTCAGAAATGGAGTATGCACTCAATGACAGTCAGCCAGGCGTAATGATTGTTGACGATGAGCGGTTAGAGCGATTGAGCCAAATTGCGAACACGCCCAAGATGCATGTCATTTCGGTGCGCACCGATCGTGCATTGCCTGCAGGTGGAGCGCGCTGGACTGATGTCATGGCAACTACCGACCCCGGCGTTTTGCCGAATATCGAATTTGATCCCGATGATGATGCAACTATTTTCTACACGTCGGGTACCACTGGTTTCCCGAAGGGTGCACAATTAACTCATCGTGGTTCGGTTGCCAACATTTTTAACTTGGTGGTCATGAATATGGCGGCGGCGTTGGCTGAACAAAAGGCGATCGCTGCTGGCGATGTTCCGGCGCCGACTGGTGAACCTAAGCCAGCGCTACCTCCTTGCTTCATGGCGCCGACTCCGTTGTTCCATGTGACTGCGTGTAACTGCATTTTGCACGCGGCTACCGCGAGTGGCGCCAAAGTTGTTTTGATGTACAAGTGGGACCCAGGTCGTGCACTTGAACTCATCGAACGTGAAAAAGTCACGAGCTTCTCTGGTGTGCCGACGATGAGTCGCGAAATGTTATTGCACCCCGATTGGGAAAAGCGCGACACATCGTCAGTACAAGGAATGGGTGGGGGTGGCGCAGCATTGCAGCCCGACCTCGTGCACAAAATTGCCGGAGCGTTGAAGGGTGGTCAGCCGTCAACTGGTTATGGCATGACCGAAACACACGGAATCATCACCGCTAACTCGGCTCGTTGGTTCATTGCTAAGCCAGAGTCGTGTGGGCCATTAGTGCCAACCCTTGAAGGCAAACTCGTTGATGAAGACGGTAACGATTTGCCCGCCGGACCTAGCACCGTTGGTGTTTTGTGTGTACGCGGTTCTGTCGTGATTAAGGGTTACCTCAATCGTGAAGAAGCAACGGCCGACAGTATTCGTGACGGATGGTTGAACACGGGCGACATTGCTCGCATCGATGAAGACGGATTCGTGTACATCGTCGATCGTGCAAAAGACATGGTGATTCGTGGCGGTGAAAATGTGTATTGCAGTGAAGTTGAAACTGTGATCTACAACCACGATGCCATCGCTGAAGCATGTGTTTTCGGTATCCCCGAAGAGCGACTTGGCGAAGAAGTTGCGGCCGTGATTGTGTTACGTCCTGGTCGTTCACTCACCGAGAAAGAACTTCAAGACTTCTTGTCAGGCACGATTGCCAAACACAAGATTCCGACGAAGATCTGGTTCCGTGATGAACCAATTCCCCGAAACGCGAGTGGAAAATTCTTGAAGCGTGAACTGAAGAAAGAACTCACCGGAGAGTGAGGTAACGAGTAGCGACTATTTTGCGCTACAAGTTCCGCCGACCGGTCGTCCGCCGACTTCTTTTCCGTTCACCGAGACCTTGATTGAAACATTTGTGTCAGTGGTCTTTTCGGTAATCATTGCATCAATTGCTTCACACACGGCGACCGCATCAACAGTATCTGTGTCGGCAAAATCAACCGTTACAAGAGTGCCACCGTCCCCAGTTCCTTCGAGGCCAGCAGAACTAATGTAGCCATTGGGGTAGTTGGTCGACTTCAAAGGCTCAACAGCAGCGTTGACATCTTCGTAAGTCATATCGTCCATAGCCGACGGCGGGAAGGTCATTGATGAATCATCAATTGAAGATGCATCAGTTGTCGGAGGAAATTTGCAGACATCGGTGCTATAGGTCTCAATGACTTTCCCGGCAGACGCGACCGCAGGATCGAACATCAACGACATCACTTCGCCAAATGCATCTGGATCGTTCTCGTCGAGCGAAGACATTTTTTCGATAATCGGTCCCATGGTTTCCAAAGCCTTCTTCAGCTCATCATTAGGAGCGTTCTTCGCAAGATCGGCTATGAGCGGAAGCACCGCTTTCAATGCCTCGGGGGAGCTGGCGTCAGAGTTGACATCGCTTGCCGATTGAAAGTCGGACAACTTTGCACAAAATTCTTCGTCGCTTAAACGAGTTGAACTGTTTCCACAAGCGACCGCAACAAGCGGGGTGGCAGCGAGGGCGATTAGGGCGAGGGGACGAGAGATGTTTCGAAATATACGCATGGCGAAACTGTAGCACCCCTTGTATTTCTAAGTTACATACAGCCGTAAGTTGTGTGGCCGTGGCCTACCGGGGTTCGCTGACTCGGTCGAGAGTGACGACCACTCCGCCCATGTCGGGCCGAGTCCAGATCATCTGGCCATGTTCATTGAGCTGGCGTGTCACTTGAATCCCTGGCATGCCAACCGGTCGAAGTATGAAGACTTGATCTTCGTACGAAGCGATCACGTGGATTGGTGTCGTGTAGTCAAAAACCGAGACGTCGTGCACGCCGTTCTCTTCAGTGCCGTCGGCGAGTGCGTCAGCAATAGTTCCGCCACCACAATCAACGATGCGATTTCCACATTGTTCAATGCGTTCGGTGTACGACATCAATCGATCATCGGCAGGAACTGTTTCGCCACCTCGAGTTGCGGTGACAACTTTCCATATGCCACGTAAGTCGGGAGCGCCGTCAACAAGTGGTTCAGTGCAGTTGCCAAGAATGAGCGGTGGAAAAGAAGTTCCGTAACCACCGGCTGGGGTGTGGGCGACGGGGATCTCGGAACATTTCATGAGATCACCATACGCTGGTCCGGGTCCCAAAATGTTTTTATAACATTGTTCCATATAGTTGTTTTTTCGGACTATATTGCGTGAATGAACCCACTTCGCCGGACTTTCAATTTCGCAGTTCTCGCAACTCTTGGTCTCGTCACTGCTGCCTGCAGTTCAAGTTCGACCTCGTCTGAATCTTCAGTTGTCACTGAACCGTCGGCGACGGCGACTCCGACGACGACCGAACAAACAACGACAACACTCGCTCCAGATTCCAGCGCATGTGTTGACCCTCCGAAGAACCCGTATCTGGCCGACAGCGGTGCCCCGATCGGCCACATCGATTCGGCTCAATCAAACGGTTCACCAATCGTTGGCCCTCGTGATTCAACAAAAACCCTGGCGTCAACTGATCTGCAGTACGCCGACCTCGGCCCTGGTCATGCGGGGTTGGCGCTTTCATCAAAGTATCCCGATGGATCGCGAGTGATCTGGAGCAATGGTGCAGATCGCATCAGCAAAATTGATGCGGACACTTTTGAGGTGCTCGCCGAACTACCGCGAGCCGACAAAGTTTTAGTAACGAGCGCTGAAGCAGATGCGAATATTGCGTTGCTTGACCAACAGACCGGTGCCGAATTGGCGACGACGGGCTTGGGGCTCGGTGCAAAATATCTGCTTGGTCTCACGGGTATCTACTACGCGCTTGATTCTGACAACACAATGTTTATAGGCGGTGAAGATTCAGTTCTTGCCTATCAAGATGAAACTGCAGGAGATTCGCATTCACCGATCGTCTTGCGAAATGAATGGAAGCGACCTCCTGAAATCACCGGCGGATTTGTTGGTGTGAACATGACTTTCGACGGCAAGTTAGTGGTGGTCACCGACGAAGGTTGGATTGTCGTTCTCGATCGCGATTTTTCTCATTATGTCGCCATTGCCTTACCTGGTCAAGAAGCGGCTGCGGCTCATAATGCAGAGGTTGTGGCGGGTGGGATCACTCTTGCTAGTGCAAGTTGGGTGCGCAACTCGATTGCTGTCGACGACAACGGTGGAATTTATGCGGTTTCACTCGACACCATTAACAAGGTTGTTTGGGATGGAACAAAGCTTTCAATTTCACCCGACGATGGTGCATGGTCGGTGCCATATTCAAATGGCAATGGCAAGGGCAGTGGTGCGACTCCTGCGCTGATGGGCAATTGCAATGATCGATTTGTTGTCGTGACCGATGGCGATGTGCAAATGCATGTCATGTTGTTTTGGCGAGACGCGATTCCGCAAGGTTGGGAAAATATTGAGGGGCAAACGAACCCTCGAGTTGCAGGGAATGCACTCGTCACAATGGACGACCCAAATCTGACAGCGATTCAAAGTGAACAAGGTGTTGTTGTCGGCGGATACGGAGCGCTTGTTGTCAATAACGATTCGCCGACTATTCCTGATGGCTACCCGGTCAAGGCAGCGCGACTGCTCGTTGCCTATTCGGGCGCTGATCCAGCCTTTGCGCCACACGGTATGCAGAAATTTGCCTGGGATCCATCAACTCGAGTGTTTGCTTCGTCTTGGGTGAATCAAGAAGTCTCATCGGCTAACGGAGTTCCGTTGGTGAGTCTTGGCTCAAACACTTTGTACACAGTTGGAGGACGTGACGGCAAGTGGGCCTTAGAAGGTATTGATTGGACAACTGGTGAATCTGTTCTGACGTGGATCACTGGTAGTTCGCGTTACAACACTGTCTTTGCCGGGCTCTTTATTGACGACGAGGGACACATCTTGCACGGCACGGCATTTGGAATGGTTCGCTACCCAATTGGGTAAGTGATCAATCGGTCAGCGATGTGCGTCCTTGTGGTGTTGCGTAGGCAAGCAATGCCAATTTCAGGCCTGTGTGAATTCGTTGATTACGTTCTTCAGCATTGATGAGTTCCATGGCCCAAAATCTGGAGGCTGAATAGACAACTGCTTCAAAGGTGGTGGAAATTTCTGCAAGATCAGCCGTCTGAGAAAGTTCGCCATCAAGTTGGGCTTGCTTCAAGAACGGTGCGATGCCATCAGATGCGTGGTGCTCAACAAAAAATTCGCGAGGGTTGGCGGCGTCATTCATGACGGCGAGAAGAAGTGATGGTGATATGGCTCGAAAAACGATGTCACTAATGCTTACTGCACTTTGGCATATCTGGCCGAGGGTCATTCTTGGTTCAAGCGAACCGACGATTGGTTTGATATCGGCAAGGACCTGATCAAGTGCGGCTCTCACGATCGCCTCGCGTGTCTCAAAAAGGTTGTAGAGGGTTGCGACGCTGACACCGACTTTCTCTGCAAGTGCGCGCATCGAGAGTTTTTCGACCCCGTCTGTATCAATCATTGTTCGAGCCACAGAAAGGATATTTTGACGATTGACCACGCGTCTTGCTCGGCGACCGTCCATGCGATTCAGCCTAGCGAGATAGGCGATTGCAATTTCTAGTAATCACATCGGCTCTACAAAAGGCACCTAAGATTCGAGAGTGAAGTTAGATACCGGTACAACTGATCTTCTGTGTGAACTTCGCGACGATGGCGTTCTTATCGCGACTCTGAATCGACCAGAGACACGTAATGCATTTAGTGCTGCCATGGGTCGAGCGCTCGGCGACATTTACGAAATGGCCGACACCAATGATGCCGTGCGAGTTGTCGTTGTCACTGGAACTCCGCCCGCATTCTGCGCCGGCGCAGATTTTTCTCATGGTGCTGAAGTCTTTGAACGAACTGAAAGCGCAGAGTTCAGTTCAAGCCCGGTCAACCCACCAGCATGGAAAATTCGTAAACCAGTGATTGCTGCAATCAATGGTCATGCGATTGGTATCGGACTCACCCTTGCTCTGCACTGCGATCTGCGCTTTGTTGCACGCGATGCTAAATACGGAGTAGTGCAAGTTCGCCGAGGAATCTTGCCCGACGCGATGAGCCACTGGACTTTGCCGCGACTGGTAGGTGTCGCCAAGGCCGCCGACATCTTGCTGACCGGTCGAACTTTTGATGGAACTGAAGCCGTCGAGTTGGGGATTGCATCGGGTGTTTTTGCAAATGACGAAGTTTTGCCGCACGCTTTAGAAGTTGCTCATGACATTGCTGTGAATACCGCTCCAGTTTCGGTGGCGCTCAGTAAACGTTTGTTGTGGGAGTCCTTTGCGATGACGGCTGAGCAAATGAATCAGGCTGAAAGTGATTTGCATGTGCACCTGATGGGGAAAGCCGACGCGCGAGAAGGTGTCAACTCATTTCTTGAACGACGTGAACCGCAATGGTCGCTCAGCGTTAATGAGGATTGGCCCGATTTCTAGA
>JBAXIP010000076.1:0-9602 GCA_037138315.1 Actinomycetes bacterium | reverse complement strand
GTGAAGCAGGGCGTGGAGACGTGGCCCTCGAACTCATTCGAGAACTCAAACCCGACTTGGCCATTCTTGATGTGAAGATGCCAGGAATGGATGGGCTCGAAGTCGCCCGCATGATTGGTGACGAAAAGATTTGTGGCGTTTTAGTTCTTACAGCTTTTAGTCAGCGCGAAATCATTGAACAAGCGCGCGATGCAGGAGCGTTGGCTTATCTCGTGAAGCCTTTCCAAAAGAGCGACCTCATCCCGGCGATTGAAGTGGCTATTGGACGATTCCGCGAACTGCAAGCACTCAACGGGCAAATGGAAGTTCTCGGCGAGCAATTAGAAGCCCGCAAAATTATCGATAAAGCCAAAGGGCGTCTCATCGATGACTTCGGTATGAAAGAGCAAGAAGCATTTTCGTTTATTCAGCGAACTGCCATGAAAGATCGTTCACGTATGCGTGACGTAGCCGAAAAGATTTTGTCGGGAGACCTCCAGCCTTGAGTGACGCAGATAAGACATTGCTCGTTCTGGATGGCAACTCACTGACTTACCGTGCCTTCTACGGAATACCCACCGACATGGTGACTGCTAGTGGTCAGGTGACCAACGCCGTGTATGGCATGACCTCAATGTTGCTGACATTGTTGAAGGACCATCGACCAAGCGGGATTGTGGTGGCGTTCGACCGGCCAGAACCAACCTTTCGTCACATCGCTGAACCGTCTTATAAGGCGCAGCGCGAGGCGAGTCCCGACATTTTGCGTCAGCAAATGGGCATCGTCAAAGAGTTACTCACGGCCATGGGCGTTTCAATTTGTGAGCTATCTGGCTTCGAGGCCGATGATGTGATTGCCACAGTCGCCGATCAAGCGGTTGACGTTGGTTTCAAGGTCATCATCGTCACCGGAGATCGTGATAGTTATCAACTCGTTCGAGATCCACATGTACGAGTTCTCTACAACAAACGCGGTGTATCTGATTATGCGTTGTACGACGAGGCGGGCATTTTTGAACGAACCGGAGTAACTCCGAAGCAGTACATCGCATACGCCGCGTTGCGTGGTGATCCAAGTGACAACTTGCCTGGAGTTCCGGGAGTCGGCGAAAAGACCGCCGCCAAACTAATCGCAACCTATGGCGGACTTGATGGGATTTTCGCTCACGCTCACGAGCAAACTCCAAAGTTGAAGTCGTCACTCTTGGAAAATGAGCAGTTGGCTCGCAAGAACGAAGACTTAATGACACTGCGTCACGATGCACCGATCGATGTCGACCTCACCAACTTGGCCGTTACGCCAAATGCCCCAGAAGTCGCGCGAATGTTTGACTTCCTCGAGTTCAAATCAATGCACAATCGATTCCGTGATGTTCTGCAGTTATTAGGACACAGCGCCGTCATTGAAACTTTCGTCGCAGATACATCTGTCACCGAGACTCAAGTGCTTCACGCCGAAGTCACTCATGCTGAATCAACCGCTGAAATCATTGCATTACTGACTTCTGATCGCGTTTTCAATGTCTCGGCACAATGGAATGGAGAGCCAGGTCGGTCAGACGTAATTGGTCTCGGCATCACGAATTCAGTTGAACAGTCATCGACAATGTGGGTTCCCGTTTCGCTACTTGGTGACAGTGGAGTGCAAAAGGCCTTGGAGTTGTGTGCATTTAGAGCCCATGATGCAAAACCAATCATGCGTAGTTTGTTGCATCTGGGTATTGATTTACAGGGCCTGGTGCTCGATACCGCGATAGCCGCGTATCTCATCGATCCGGCGCAGACGAAGTATTCACTCGCTGATCTGGTCATCAAATATTCAGGGGTTCGTTATCCCGATGACGACGCCGCGAGTTCGGGACAACTTGATTTAGATGCGACAGGTGTTGATGAAGCTCAGCGGGCCGGAAGAGATGCCCTCGCGACTCATCATGTGAGTGAAGAGTTGTTGAAGGCCCTCGATGCACAAGGCATGCGGGCTCTCTACGACGACATGGAGAATCCGCTCGTACGAGTGCTAGCTCGAATGGAGTATTTGGGAATCGCAGTTGATCGTGAGCAATTGAAAGCTATTGCGGCACGCCTCACCGCTGAGGCCCGAGAGTTGTCAGAACACATTCAAACACTTGCTGGTTATCCGTTTAACCCGAATTCGACTGCTCAACTCGGAAAGATTCTGTTCGACGAACGTGGTCTGACTCCACCGAAGAAAACTAAAACCGGTTATTCAACTGATGCTGCCACGCTTGAAAAATTACGGGATGAATGGCCAGAGTTCATTGATCCATTGATGCGTTATCGCGAAATTGAAAAGCTTCGTGGCACCTACGGAGAAGGTCTTCTTGCAGAAGTCGCGGCCGATGGTCGCATCCACGCAACGTTTAATCAGACCGTCGCGCGTACAGGTCGACTTTCAAGTGACCAACCGAACCTCCACAACATTCCGACGCGTACCGAAGAAGGTCGCGTATTCCGAACTGCCTTTGTGGCGTCTCCCGGTTGCGAGTTGATGGTCGCGGACTACAACCAGATCGAACTTCGTTGTATTGCGCATTTGGCTAACGATCCAGGATTAATTGAAGCGTTCACGAGTGGTCAAGACGTTCATAGTGCAACTGCAGCGCGAGTATTCGGTATTTTACAAAGTGCTGTCACCTACGAACAGCGTTCCAAAGCCAAGATGGTTTCGTACGGTCTTGCGTACGGCATGGAGGCGTTCGGCCTCGGTCAACGCCTCGGTATTAGAACCGATGAAGCTGCTGAAATCCTTGATGCGTATTTCAAAGCCTTTCCGAATGTTCAGGCGTACATGGATCGCACCGTCGCCGAAGCCAAAACTCGGGGATATACCGAAACACTTTTCGGGCGTCGTCGACGAATACCCGAACTTGAAAACGCGAATTTCCGAATACGACAAGCGGGCGAACGACAAGCGATGAATGCAGCGATTCAAGGATTGGCCGCAGACATCTTCAAGATTGCCCTCATCCGAATTGATGCTGCACTTAGTGACGCTGCATTATCGAGTCGCCTGGTCTTGCAAGTACACGATGAAGTCATCGTGGAAGCACCGAGTAGCGAAAGGTTGATAGTTGAGTCGCTCGTTCTGGAGATCATGCAGAATGCAACTGCTCTTGATGTGCCGCTCGCTGTCAATTCGGCGTGGGGAGCAACTTGGGCTGAGGCGAAGTCGTAAATATCGGTGATTGTTGATGACTGATCACTGGTTTGAACCGATGGCGAGCCACATGGGTCGCGCCTACCTGAGGTATTCATTCACCAAAGGAACAGTTCAAGAAATCGACTTTTTGACTCAGTATCTTGAACTCAAGCCCGGTCAACGAGTTCTTGACGTGGGGTGTGGTCCAGGTCGCCACGCCCATGAACTAGCCCGTCGCGGGGTCCTAGTCCATGGAATCGATATCAGCCAAGATTTCATCGACATCGCGAATGAGGATGCTGTCGATGGATCCACCTTTGAACGTTTTGACGCTCGTTCTCTGCGAGGCGCAGAGCATCTTCGGGGATTTGATGCGGTGATCTGCCTGTGTCAGGGTGCCTTTGGGTTAATGACTGCTCTCGGAGACGACGAAATTGTGGTTCAGGGAATGGCGGCGACACTTCGTCAGGGTGGACTCCTTGCCCTGTCGGCTTTCAACGGCTATTTCGCAGTGAAGTACCACCTAGACGCCACTTTTGATGCCTTAAGTGGAGTGTCTCACGAAGTCACGGAAATCCGCAATACTGCCGGAGAGGTTCGACAAGTTGACCTCTGGACTGGCTGTTACACGCCCCGGGAGTTGAGACTTTTGCTCTCAAAATGTGGTTTCACCGTGAACTCGATCTCATCTGTCGAACCTGGCGCCTATGAAAAGTCAGATCCGACTGTCGAATCACCAGAGTTTTTGGTGAGAGCAACCAGGGACTAAACGCCTCTAGAAAATCGATCAGGCGGGGGAATAGTGCCCCTGGGCTGGTAACTTTGCAGGGTTCTGCCGTTCGGTGGAACTGTCCCTGTCCAATCAACTTCGTGACCAACTAATGGCTGTGAAGTTCTTATGAAAGTGAATATCCCTTGTCCGACACTTTGAGCCCCTCCACGTCCGTTTCCTCTGCAATGGGAACCTTTGACGCTGAAGGAAATTACGTTCCCCGCCAAATTACTGAAAACGACCTTGTTGGTTCATTCGCCGATGCGATTGAGGGAACCATGGTTGAAGTCGAAGACGGCCAAGTCGTTTTCGGAATCGTTGTAAAGATCGATAAGGACGAAGTTCTTCTCGATATTGGCTACAAGAGTGAAGGTGTTATTCCATCACGAGAACTCAGCATTCGTAACGATGTTGATCCCGGCGAAATCGTCAAGCTCGGCGAACAGGTCGAAGCTTTAGTTCTGACTAAAGAAGACAAAGAAGGTCGTTTGATCCTTTCCAAGAAGCGTGCTCAGTACGAGCGTGCCTGGGGAACGATTGAAAAGAAGAAAGAAAACGAAGAAATGGTCGAAGGCCTCGTTATCGAGGTCGTCAAAGGTGGACTCATCGTTGACATCGGCTTGCGCGGCTTCTTGCCGGCATCACTCGTTGAATTGCGCCGTGTTCGCGACCTGTTGCCATACGTCGGCAAGGTGTTGCAGGCCAAGATCATTGAACTCGACAAGAACCGCAACAACGTTGTGTTGTCACGTCGTGCCTTCCTCGAAGAGACACAGAAAGAAGCTCGCGATGGCTTCTTGACGAACCTTAAGGTTGGCGATGTCCGCGAGGGTGTCGTTTCAAGCGTTGTTGCTTTCGGTGCATTCGTTGACCTCGGAGGCATGGACGGACTCATCCACGTCAGCGAATTGTCATGGAACCATGTCGATCACCCAGGTTCGGTTGTTGCCATCGGAGACAAGGTCACCGTCAAAGTTCTCGACATCGATTACGAGCGTGAGCGCATCAGCTTGTCACGCAAGCAGACTGAAAAAGATCCGTGGGAAGTCTT
Organism: Actinomycetes bacterium; assembly: GCA_037138315.1. GTDB lineage: Bacteria > Actinomycetota > Acidimicrobiia > Acidimicrobiales > Ilumatobacteraceae > Casp-actino8. The sequence goes on along the minus strand of JBAXIP010000076.1, from coordinate 4,640 downwards.
CGCATCAGGCCACGAAGTTGGTCAGCTTGTGTACGGCCGTGTCACCAAACTGGTTCCATTCGGTGGTTTCGTGCAGGTCGGCGAAGGTATCGAAGGTTTGGTGCACATCTCCGAAATGAGCACTCAACACGTCGAAGCTCCCGAGCAAGTTGTGACACCAGGCGAAGAGTTGTGGGTCAAGATCATCGATCTCGATCTCGCTCGTCGTCGCATCAGCCTCAGCATCAAGCAGGCTGCCGAAGGTGGAGAACTCGCTGAGGAATACCGCAAGCATTTCGAAGTTGATGAGCACGGTAATTGGTCAGCTGGTGCCGATGATGCTTCACGTGAAGCAACGTGGGCCGAGTACTACGGCGAAGGTGAAGAAGGCGCAGCTGCCGCTGCTGCCGCCGCTGAAGCCGCACCAGAGGCCTGATCAACTGGGCTTACGGCCCGATTTTAATGATTCCCATTTTGACCGCCCGGATGACTGCATGAGTGCGGTCCCGGGCGTCAATTTTTTCATAGATTGAAGCGAGATGGTTCTTAACCGTCTTTTGGCTGATGAACAGACTGATCGAGATCTCAGGGGTTGACTGGCCGTCTGCAAGAAGTTGCAGAACCTCCATTTCGCGCTCACTCAACGCCGAATGTTGAGTGACTTGCTGAGCTTCAGCTTCTTGAAGCAATGCGTGAGCGAATTCAGGTGAGATGATGACATCTCCGTTGCACGCCAAGTGAAGAGCCTCTAAGACTTCGTCGAACGTGGCATCTTTGGTGAGGTATCCAACCGCTCCTGCTTTCAATGATTTTTGGATCAAATCAATGTCGGCATGCATGGTCAGCATGAGAACGCGCTGCCGGGCGTCGGCTTCCATGATGGCTCGACAGGCAGTGATTCCATCGCCTCCGCCCATAGAGATATCCATCAAGATGATGTCGGGCTTGGTGTTGAGAGCAGCCGCGACAGCATTTGGTCCATCTGCCACATCGGCTACAACTTCGTGTCCAAGTTCTTCGAATTGACGTTTCAGCGACTGCCGTAACAAGTGATGATCATCTACCAACATAATTCTCATTGCTTGTGGTCCGAATGTAGTTGGTCCATGAGTTCAAGAGGAATGCTGATGACAATTTGGGTACCGTCACTTCTTTCAGCAAATGGCGAAACAATTGAGACTTCCGCACCGATGCTTTCGGCCCGCTCGAACATGCCAGTTAAGCCATAGGCATCAATACGCATAATTTTGGAATTCATCCCGATTCCGTTGTCACTAATTGACACAGTCCAAAATTCTTCATCAGTTGATGTTGAAATCAGTAGATGTGATCCTTGCGAATGGTTTTCGGCATTCAGAATTGCTTCTTTAATCATTTCCCAAATTTCATTTGCCAGATAAGTATCTGCGATATCGGGAACATGAAAGTCGCATTCGACATCAATGGGAGATCGAGTGTTGACTCGCTCGGCGAAATCCTGAACCGTTTGACTCAATGAGTTTTGACCGTTTTGTCCGGTTCTCAGGTCGTACAGCATTTCTCGAACTTCACTGATTGTTTTAGTCACTTGCCCGCGAATCTCAGTGAGTTCTACCTGCTTCGGTGATTCATTCTCATTCCGAATCAGGCGATCAAGTTCAATGCCAATGAAGGCCAACGTACTTCCGGTGCGGTCGTGTAAATCTCGGGCTATCCGCAAACGTTCTTCAGATGCACTCTGTTGACGAATATCGCGAAACAACCTCGCATTGTCAACGGCGACTCCTAGAGCGTCGGCGATTCCAGTGAGTATCTGAGTTTGCTGTGAGACACTTCTTTTTTCGCGCCATTCAGCGGCAATCAGGCCGACAACGAATCCACGTGAACGCAGAGCGCAATAAGAACCGGTACTTGCTTCATCGGCGAACCCGCGTACCGTTTGAGACAATTCTGAGGACACGCTGTGGTTATAAGCAAGAGCCTGAACGATGTGGAGAGGAAGTGAACCAGTATCAAGCAACGTTTTCTGAGCAGAACCGCGGCCGCGCACAATTGACATTTCTGTAGCACCAGGTGATGCGAGTAAAACTGTGACGATGTCGGCCTTGATGAGTTCTTGTACTTGGGTGACACCTTGATCCAAAACTTTTTCGAGGTCGAATGAAGATGGAAGGGTAATGGCGATCTTTTGCAGTGACAGGAGAATTTGATTTGCTGCTGATAATCGCTCAAGGTCATCGCTAGTGGCTAGTTGTCGTCGCTCGACGCCGGTGGGCGGTTGAATCTGCAGCTGGCGACGATCGACCAATGGCCACGACAGTTCGCCGGTCTGATCTTGGCCTGTGACGACCCTCATCGAGGGGTGATTGGCTGCGGGTCGTTTGCGACCCCGTGCAATCTTGCGTTCGTCCACGATTAGTTAGAGTACCTGGCGACCAATGCCGTAGCGTGATGTTGTGATTCTTGTTGGACTAACCGGTGGTATCGGATCAGGAAAATCGACTGTTTCTTCTTTGCTCGAAGGCAAAGGAGCGATCATTCTTGACGCGGATGCAATCGTTCGTGAGGTTCAACTGCCGGGTTCTCCGGTATTGGCAGAATTGGCTGCGAAGTTTGGGCAAGAGGTTCTTGCTGAAGACGGCTCATTAGATCGCCAAGCAGTCGCCAATATCGTTTTTTCTGATCCTGATGCACTCAAGGCGCTCAACTCGATAGTCCATCCAGCGGTCGGAAAAGAAATGAATCGGCGCATGATTGAACAGCGCACTACTCAGCACGTGGTCATTCTTGATATTCCTCTCTTGACCGAGAACCCGAGGGAAGGTCTGCAGGGAAAGATCGTCGTCGACGTTCCTGTGGAAATCCAGGTTGAACGTCTGGTCAAATTTCGTGGATTTGATGAAACCGATGCGCGAGCCCGTATGAGTCGACAAGCGTCACGCGAACAACGGCTGGCGACGGCTGATTTTGTCGTTGATAACAGTGGTGGTCTTCAGGAACTTGAACCTCAGATTGAAAAGTTGTGGGCATGGTTGATCTCGCTGCCACAACTTCCTCCGGATTACGAACCAGTGACACCAGTTCCGAATGCTGGATCAAAGTCATCTGATGCAAAATCCTGATCCAACATGAATGAGTTATCAAACATTCCATTCAGAGTTGTTTCTGATTATTCGCCAGCAGGAGATCAACCAAAGGCTATTTCCGAATTATCGGCTGGTCTCGACTCAGGTTTGAGATTCCAGACCCTCTTAGGCATCACTGGGTCAGGTAAAAGCGCCACGATTGCCTGGACGATTGAAAAGACTCAACGTCCCACTTTGATTCTCGCGCCCAACAAGAGTCTTGCTGCTCAGTTGGCTCAAGAGATGATGGAATTTTTTCCTGATAATCGTGTGGAGTACTTCGTTAGTTACTACGACTATTACCAGCCAGAGGCATACATCGCGTCTTCTGATACTTTTATTGAAAAGGATTCGTCGATCAACGATGACATCGATCGTTTGCGTCATTCAGCTACTGCGGCTTTACTGACCCGTAGAGACACCATTGTTGTTGCGTCGGTGTCTTGTATTTACGGAATGGGCGACCCTGATGAGTACCGCGGTCAACTTTTAGAACTTCACGCGAACGTTGATTACGACATGCGCAGTATTTTGCGGCGTCTCGTTGATTTACAGTACGACCGAAACGACATGAGTCTCGGTCGAGGAAAATTTAGGGTTCGAGGCGACACAATCGAAATCCATCCCGCTTACGAAGAATCCGTTTTACGAGTAGAAATGTTTGGCGACACAGTTGAACGGTTGACAATGATTGATCCTTTGACCGGCGAAACTCTGCGCGAGTTGACACAAACCCTTGTTTTTCCGGCGACTCATTACGTGGCCGGTGACGAGCGAATGCGTCGAGCAGTGTTGGGCATTGAAAGTGAGCTGCAAGAACGTTTAGCTTTTTTTGAAGGTGAAGGAAAACTTCTTGAAGCTCAACGTTTACGTATGCGCACTCAGTACGACCTTGAAATGATGCAAGAGGTTGGATACTGCAACGGTATTGAGAACTACTCAATGCATATTGATGGTCGTCAACCAGGTGAACCCCCATTCACACTGATTGATTACTTCCCGAAAGACTTCCTGTTAGTCATAGACGAAAGCCATGTTGCGGTGCCGCAGTTACACGGCCAGTTTGCTGGTGATCGCAGCCGAAAAAATATATTGGTCGATCACGGATTTCGTTTGCCGAGTGCGCGCGATAACCGCCCTCTCCATTTTGAAGAAGTGATTGAACGGGTCAATCAGTGTGTTTTCTTGTCGGCGACTCCAAGTCCGTATGAGATTGGTATTTCTTCTCAAGTTGTCGAGCAAATTGTTCGTCCCACCGGTCTTGTCGACCCTGAGGTCATTATCAAACCGACCAAAGGCCAAATCGACGACCTGATGGATCAGGTGAATAAACGTGTGACGATGGGTGACCGTGTATTGGTGACGACCTTGACTAAGAAGATGGCCGAAGACCTCACCGAATATTTACTTGAACAGGGAATGCGAGTGAGGTATCTCCACTCAAATATTGACACGATTCAACGAATTGAAATTCTGCGGGCATTACGACTTGGTGAGTTCGACGTGTTGGTAGGTATCAATCTTTTGCGCGAAGGGTTGGACTTGCCAGAAGTCAGT
>JBAXIP010000075.1:0-9682 GCA_037138315.1 Actinomycetes bacterium | reverse complement strand
GTTAGATCGCTATAAGCCTCAGGATCATGGGGTTTAGGCGCCATGCCATGTCCCAATAGGTCGACGCCGATGACGTCTCGACCAGAGTCTTCGAGCAGGTCCGCAAAGCCACTTGACCGCCACGTGGACTCAAATGAGCCGCCCCAGCCGTGAACCAAGATGACTGGTACCGAGCCTGTGTTTCCTATTGACGAGAGATGCCCCATGTAGGTCAAGATACCGCCTAGCCTGATTGAGCCCATTGGCGCGCACCCAGAGAGCAGGCTTCTGCCCATGAAATTCTTAAACGAAACTCCACCGCCGTACGACTTGACGTACAACGACGTTTTCATGGTTCCCAGCATGTCCGATGTCGGATCGCGTCTCGATGTTGATCTGTCGACTCCAGACGACATCGGCACGACAATTCCTCTTGTTGTTGCCAACATGACAGCAGTTGCTGGTCGCAGAATGGCCGAAACCGTGTCCCGTCGGGGCGGCCTCGTCGTTCTTCCACAAGATATACCTCTTGACGTCATTGAGTCTGTTGTCGATTTCGTGAAGACCCGCCACCCGATATATGAGACACCCATCACTCTCGCCCCGACGGACACAGTTGGCGAAGCCCTCAGCCTGATTCACAAGCGAGCACATGGCGTTGTCATTGTGACTGACAATGATCAACGCCCACTCGGGATTTTCACCGAAGCCGACGCCAATGGCTACGACCGTTTCACTCAGTTGCACAATGTGATGTCAACTGAATTGTTGTGTATTCAAGAGGGCACAGATTTAGAAGAGATTTTTCATGCTTTGTCCAACCAACGGTTGACGGCTGCTCCAGTCACAAACAAAGAAGGTCGAATGATTGGCTGTGTGACTCGTCGTGGCGCCTTGCGTTCAACTTTGTACACACCTGCACTCAACCAGAACAAAGAGTTCCTGACCGCAGTCGCCATTGGTGTCAATGGCGATCCTGGAATTAAGGCCAAACAATTGCATGCCATGGGTGTCGACGTTTTGGTAGTTGATACGGCTCATGGTCATCAAATTCGCATGATCACTGCAGTTGAAGAGGCCCGCAAAGCAGCCCCTCAAGCAATCATCGTTGCCGGCAATGTTGTGACTGCTGGGGGCACCCGAGATCTCATTAATGCAGGCGCAAATATCGTCAAGGTCGGTGTTGGGCCAGGAGCAATGTGCACCACCCGCATGATGACTGGTGTTGGTCGTCCCCAGTTCTCTGCGGTTCTTGAATGTTCAGATGAAGCGCGTCGTTTGGGCGGATCAGTGTGGGCCGATGGTGGCGTGCGTTATCCGCGTGATGTTGCTTTGGCGTTGGCTGCTGGTGCCGGCAATGTCATGTTCGGTTCATGGCTTGCTGGAACATATGAATCTGCGGCTGACACAATGCGCGACCCTGAAGGCCGTTTGTATAAAGAAAACTTCGGCATGGCTTCCAACCGTGCCGTGCGAAATCGCACCCGGCGCGAAGGTCTATTTGATCGTGCTCGCAAAGAATTGTTTGAAGAAGGGATCTCAACTTCACGCATGTATCTCGATCCCGAACGTCCCGGCGTTGAAGACATCATTGATCAGATTGTCGCCGGTGTTCGCAGCTCGTTTACATATGCAGGTGCTGACACAGTGAGCGAATTCCGCGAGCGAGCAGTCGTAGGTATTCAAGGATCGGCTGGTTATGACGAAGGTCGTCCAGTTGGGACAAGCTGGTAACTCACTCATGAACAAAGATGTTGTTGTAGCAATTGATGGACCTGCTGGAGCTGGTAAGTCAACTGTTGCGAAAGCTCTTGCCGATGCTCTGAAATTGAAATATCTCGACACCGGAGCAATGTTTCGCGCGGTGACAAGCTTGGTTTTAAGTTCTGGACTAAATACACATGACGAGATAGCCGTAGGTTTGATTGCTGAGTCGATGAACCTCGTGATGGAGAACGGCACTGTCGTCGCCAACGGAACTGATGTCACCGCAGATATACGATCAGGGGCTGTCACCGGTGCGGTCAGTACCGTGGCCGCCAATTCTCTCGTTCGCGCAAATATGCGCGACCGTCAACGAGCATGGAGTGACTTCAACAATGGGGGAGTCATTGAAGGTCGCGACATTGGAACTGTCGTGTTTCCTGACGCGGTTCTTAAGGTGTACCTCACTGCCTCACCCCGTGTACGTGCCGAACGAAGAGTCGCTGAAGCCGGCGGGAACATTGCTGAGATTGAACGCTCGATTACCGAAAGAGATTTAAAGGATTCAACTCGAGCTGATAGTCCGCTGCAAGAATCAGCTGACTCTATTGTCGTCGATACCAGCAATCGAACGATTGATGACATCGTGAAATCAATCGTTGAACTAGTCAGGGAGCGATTGAGATGAGCGCCGTCGAATCAAAATTGGCCGGAGACGATCTCGGAAGTCGTTCCTTCTATCAATTCATTCGGTTTCTTGTCGTATCAATTTGTCGTATCTATTGCCGAATGACCGTGACCGGTCAAGAAAACATTCCGACAACTGGTCCATTCATTTTGGCTCCTATTCACCGCAGCTATATCGACACTCCCATTGCATCTGGTTGCACGCGTCGTCGAATGCGTTTTATGGGCAAGGACTCAATGTGGAAACACCAGCCACTGAACTGGATGTTGTCTGCTCTCGGCGCGTTCCCAGTCACCCGTGGAAGTGCAGATCGAGAAGCAATTTTGCGGGCGATAAAAGTTCTCAAGTCAGGAGAACCGTTAGTTCTATTTCCGGAAGGCGAACGCAAATCAGGTGCAGTCGTTCAACCATTAATGGACGGAGCGGCATATGTCGCCTGCAAGGCGGGAGTTCCAATCATTCCAGTAGGTATTGGTGGCAGTGAACGAGTCATGGGCAAAGGAGCGAAATTCATCTACCCGAGAAAACTCGTTGTCATTATTGGTCAGCCCATCCCTGTTCCCGCATCAGTTGAGGGGCGAATGCCTCGTGCGGCAGTTAAAGAAGTGACCGAGCAACTGTACGACCAGTTGCAAAAACTTTTTGATGAAGCACAAATCAAAGCTGGTTACTCCGCGAAATAGCGGGCGATGACTCGAGCCAATAACGCTGGGTCGTTGGCTCCGCAAAGTTCGCGAGCTGAGTGCATCGAGAGTTGCGCCACACCAACATCAACCGTCGGAATGCCGAGTTGGGTTGAAGTAATCGGTCCAATTGTCGATCCACACGGCATGCTGTTTTTGCTCACGAACACTTGATGAGGTACGCCAGCAAGAACACAAGTCTGCAAGAAGACCGCAGCCGATTCAGGGCTAGTTGCGTACCGCTGATTCGCGTTGACTTTCAGTACCGGACCCAAGTTCGGCAAAGGACGATGTGTTGGTTCATGGCGGTCGGGATAATTCGGGTGAACAGCATGGGCGTTATCGGCTGAAATGCAATGAGACCTTGATAAGGCCTCATGAAATTCGGTTCTGGTGCCTGCATGTAACGCCTCAAGCAGCCAAGCCAATCGGGGTCCTGCAGCTCCATGGGTGCTTTCAGAACCAACTTCCTCATGGTCAAACAGAGCAATGACTGATGCGGTGTCGCCCGAATTATCGCTCCCGGCAATCAATCCCTCGGTAGCTGACCAGCAAGACACTTGATTGTCTAACCGACCACTCGCCAGAAGCGATTGATCATGTCCAAGTAACGACGCCGGTGTCAGATCGAAGAGACCAATATCCCAAAAAGAAATCTCACTCACAGGTACTGACAGATGTTCGGCTAGAAATTCTGAGAATTCGCCGGATCGATAGTGACCGAGCCCCCAAATTGGAGCGAGATGAACTTGCCGATCAAGAACAAGACCGCGTTCATTCACTTCACGATCAAGATGGATTGCTAGTTGCGGAATGCGGGCGATGGCTTGATCGACGCGAACATTCTTCACCGAGCCATCGTTCAGCACAACACGTCCGGCTAATCCGAGATCGCGGTCAAGCCAAGAGTTGTTCAAAATTCCGCCATACACCTCGACGCCAATTTGTTTCCAGCCAAATGCTCCCGAATCGGGAAGGGGCTTTACCTTCAGACACGGCGAATCAGTATGTGCTCCAACAATACGGAACTGACGAATTGCCTGTTTCGGAAGTTTCCACGCCAACAGAATTCCAGCATCGGCAATAAATCCCTGCGACGGCAAGCCTCCATTGAGGCTTGCGAAAGAGGTTTCAACAAACCCGGCGCCGAGAAGACGAGATGCTGAATACTCAACCGAATGTGCCGGTGACACCGAAGCATTGAGGTGACGAATCAGACCGTCAACTGACAAATCCGAAAATGAACTCATTGATTGTGCCTCCGTCCTTGTCGTTCAATCTTTATTTCTGAAAAAGCCCCATTGGCAATCCAGTTCCGCGCAAGTGTGAGGTTTCATTGAGCGTGACAATGCTGCGTTCTCCGCTACCCGCTGCAGCAATTCGATGAATCGACGTGTAGTTGGGGTAGAAGAAGCCACGTTGGTTTTTGAGCCCTAAAACATGACAGATGTATGCGTTAATGACTCCACCATGACACACAATCGCAACTCGCTGCGATGCATGGTTGGCGATGATTTCCTCAATTGAACTCACTGTTCGACTGATGAATTCTTCTTCAGTCTCATCTGTTGAAGTCCATTCACCACGCAACATTTCTTGCCAACGCGGATCGTTCTTAGCCTTGAGTTCTTCAACAGGCACATATTGATTGCTATTTTTGTCATATTCAGCGACACCATCAACTGTTGTGATGGTGAGTCCTTGTACCGCGGCTAAAGGTTGTGCAGTCTGCTGGGCCCGTTGCATCGGACTGGCATAAATGGCATGAAGTTTTTCAGAAGCTAAATACTGGGCCATCAAGTCGGCTTGCTTGAGACCTTCCAAAGCTAACTCGGGGTTGGCGATACCAGTTTCAAGTTCGCGTCGGATAGGTATGGCGTGTCGAATCAGTAGTACTTCCATCACTCTTCAGGATACGCGTGCCAAGATGGACTTGTATGGGTCGGAACACGGTAATCGAGAGCGTCCGACTTCACGATCGACGTGACACCCAAGACAAATCTCGAGACACGTTGAGTCCAGTCATCGTGCTCATTCACGGAAGCATGGACCGCCAGGCGGCCTACGCTCGAATGGCCCGTCTTTTGAGTGCAACACACCACGTCATTACTTTTGATCGACGAGGATATGGAAAGTCAGTCGAACAACGCGGAACCTTTTCTGTTGATGAACAAGTCGGAGATCTCGGAGAAATCCTTGAGCAATTTGCCGCTCATCAACAAGTGATTTTGGTGGGACACAGTTTTGGGGGAGTCGTGGCTTTGTCGTACGCCCAGCGATTCCCAGATGCAATTGCCGGACTTGTCGTTTACGAAAGCCCAATGAGTTGGGAACCGTGGTGGCCTAAAGACTCGGGTGGTAGCGCAGCAGTCGCTGTTGCTGACGATCCCGAACTCGCAGCCGAAACCTTTATGCGCCGTTTCATCGGTCATCGGCGTTGGGAGTCCCTTCCAGATTCAACAAAGACTCAGCGACGTTCCGAAGGAGAAGCCCTCGTTGGGGAACTTGGCGATATACGACGCGCCAAACCTTGGGACATCAATCTCGTGAGAGGTCCGCTCATGGCTGGATTTGGGTCACTTTCAAAACCCCATTTGCTAGCCAGTGCCGAACTTCTCGGAAATCTTCCCGACTGTCGTTCAGTCATGATTGAAGGCGCACATCACAATGCCCATTCAGGGTCACCTGAAAAGTTCGTTGAATTACTCGTTCAACCGCTGTTACGACGCGTTGCTCAGGGAATCTGGTCGTGAAGATCAAGGTCGATGTTGAGACCTAAAACCTTGCACTGAACTTTGCCCAGCGACACTTCAGCGTTGGCCTTCGCACTATCGACACAATGTGAAATTTCGGAGCGTTGGCTGTAGACCAGCACTCCTAAGGCAAGAGCGACGATCAAGACGATTGAACGAACCATTGCACTCACCGCAAACTTGAAGATGATGAGGCCAATCACAATCGGCAACAAGGCACCGTATGTCGTGAAGTTCTTCAACTGGGCGTCATCTAAAGCCCACACACCGAATGAAACGAGGCTGGTCATTTGTTCAGACTATGCAACTCTTGACCCCAGCGTCAGGTATACCAACCCATTCAGCGATACTGTTACGACATGTCAAGTCCCACTCCAGCATCGCAAAATCCCATCAGCTTGACTCCACAAGGTCCACCGACCACTGTGCTCCCGCTCGAGGACCCAGCCATCCGTCATGAATTGTCGCAAGCACTAGCAGCGGCCCCAGAATCACGCCGAGGGGCTGTCGCAGTCGTGGTGAGTCACCATCCACGTTCACTCATTTCGTGGGCCAATATCGGTGATTTAGGAAGAGACGATCTTGAGCGTTATGCGTATTACCGAATTGGCTATCACCGAGGACTCGACACGTTGCGCCAAAACGGTTGGCGTGGTTCTGGCTATGTCAGATGGAACCAAGAATCAAATCATGGTTTCTTGAGATGCTTGCTTGGTCTGCAAAAATTGGCCGAAGCCATTGGTGAATCAGATGAAGCCGAACGTTGTCACCTTTTTCTTTTGCAGCTTGACCCTTCTGGCGTTCCTCACGAATTTCTCGCTGTTCATCAGTAAGACCATCACGGTAGATCTCACCGATGACTGATATTCGCGGATACGTACTTGCTGGTGGACAGAGCAGTCGTATGGGTTCTGATAAAGCGCTGTTATCGGTAGATGAGCACACTTCCATTGAGCGTCAATGCGAACTACTTGAATCTTGTTGCTCTCAAGGGGTTTTCATTGCCGGTGCCCGATCGAAAGAGTTACATGGCTTACGTTGGACAGTTGTTCAAGACGCCCATCAGGATCAAGGTCCATTGTCGGGCATCGTCGCGGCCTTACAACACGCTGAAATGAATCGTCAATCCACGCATGGAATCGCTCTGATCATTGCCGTTGACTTAGTCGCGCTCGGTCAGGTTGACATCACTGCGTTGATATCTGCAAGTTCTCAAGACTTGTACACCGAGTCCGATGTGTTCTTCGCCCAAAGCCAACAAGACAAATCCGAACATGGTGCTCAACCACTCTGCGCCGCTTGGAGGACCAAGACATCGTTATCGGTCTTGAGTCGACAGTTTTCTGACGGCCAACGTTCAGTCATGAAGGCTTGGCTGGCACTCGCACGTCAAGGAGTTGCCATTCCTGAAGCACGCCTGATCAACATCAACTCACCAGGCGATTATGAGAACTATCGCCGAGCAAAAGGCTAGTTTGGAACTATGTCGTCGAAGTATTCAGAAATCACCGTTACCGAATTCGCTGATTTATTCAATGATCAAGTCTTTCTCATTGATGTTCGTGAAAACGACGAGTACCTCGATGGACATGTTCCAGGCGCAATTCACATTCCGTTGACCGAGGTTCCCAATCGAGTCGAAGAATTTCGAAACCCACAAGGGGGAGTCACCTACGTGATTTGCAAAGTCGGTGGACGTAGCGCAAGCGCGTGCGACTATTTGGCACAGAAATCCTTGAATGTCATTAATATCGCTGGTGGGACCATGGGATGGATCATGCAGGGTCACGATGTCGTTGAAGGAAGTCAACCCCGGTGAGTGTTGATCGTGTGAGCTATGAATGGATTGACAATGATCAAGCCCTTGATGAATTACTTGACCGTTTGCAATCTCACGACCGAGTTGCGCTTGACACCGAATTTCATCGAGAGAAAACTTATTTCCCACGCTTAGCCCTCATTCAGTTGGCTTGGTTGGATGGTCTTGCAATCGTTGATCCTCTTGCGTGCGATGCGGCAAAACTTAGACGCATCTTCGGAGCAAATCATCTCATCGTGTTGCATGCCGCTCAGCAAGACCTTGATGTGATGTCGCACGCGATGGGCACAATTCCGGCGAAAATATTTGACACCCAAATCGCTGCGGGTTTCCTTGGATACTCAACTCCGTCTCTCGCTTCACTTGTTAATTCAGAACTTAAACTGGTTTTGCCCAAAGGTGACCGACTCACCGATTGGTTGCGTCGTCCTCTTACCGATGGGCAGAAGTCGTATGCCGCATCAGATGTTGAACATCTTTTAGAAATTCATGACCTGCTCACTTCCAAACTTGATGATCGCAATCGATTGTCATGGGCGCTTGATGCGTGTGAAGAATTGCGCAATCGCAAAGTGGGGCCAGGAAATCCGGCCGATGCTTGGCAAAAACAGAAAGATGTTCGGGCGCTCAAACCCCGAACTCGCGGAGTTTTGGCGGCCCTTGCCGAATGGCGCGAACGACGTGCGATGGCCAGCGACATACCCCCTCGTCAGGTACTACCCGATTTAGCTCTCCAGGGAATTGCGCAACGTGAGCCTTCCAACTTGGGGGACCTGTCTCAAGCCCGAGGTGTCGACGATCGCCACACGAGGGGAGCCATTGGTCAAGAAATCTTGGCCGCCGTTGCTCGGGGCAAGGAAAACCCAATGGAGATTTCATCGAACGATGGCGAAGAAGTCGACCGCCAATTACGTCCGGCCATCACCCTGATTTCAGCCTGGATCAGCGAAGTTGCTCGAATTGAGCATGTCGATACGGCCTTGTTAGCGACCCGCCATGACATTGAGGCCTTTTTGCGCAAAGACGACAATGCCCGGCTGTCAACCGGCTGGCGTCACGATCTGATTGGTGAACAACTTGATGATTTGATACACGGTCGGGCTGGCTTGTCCTTTGATGGCAAGGGCGGTCTTAAAATGATCTCGGCGATCCCCGCTAAATAGCGCATTGGCCTAAATGAGGGCAAAATCGACGGTTCGTCTTGATTTCTCGGGTATCGGGCTACCGATGGCACACTGAAAAATCACGAAAGAGCCTGAAGTTCCCACAAACCTAGGTCATTTAGTCCTACACTCTTCTCGCCCTGTCGTGTGAGCAGTCACGTGACTTGGCCGAATGTGAGTCGGTGCGTCTTGTTTTCAGGTCGGTGCCACCCACTTTCGTAACCATCGCCTACCCCTCTCACAAGTTCGGAGCCCTGCCGTGAAAAAGGGTCGTCACCGTCGTTTCGAAGAAGCGAGAAAATTGAAGCAAGCAGGCCCCAGCGCCTTGGATCTCGGCCTTGGTGGCGGAGACTCGCAACCGCGTTCTCAAGATGATGAGTACGCAGCCTTAGCCGAAAAGTACGGAGTCGTTTTTGACGATGAAGACGAGATTGAGGCTGAGGACGAAGGAGACGACCTGGCCTAAGCCGGTCGTCCACAACTGATATGTATACACAACTACGTAATGTCGCGTTAGTCGCGCACGTTGACCATGGAAAAACAACTCTTGTGGACGCTCTGTTGCGGGCCACCGGAACATTTGCTGCTCACCAAGCGGTGGTCGATCGTGTCATGGACTCGAATGATCAAGAACGTGAGCGGGGTATCACCATTTTGGCTAAAGCCGCTTCGGTGATCTACAAAGACACCAAGATCAACTTGGTAGACACGCCTGGTCACGCTGACTTTGGTGGAGAAGTCGAGCGAGCTCTGACGATGGTTGACGGCATTTTGTTGCTCGTTGACGCCGCCGAGGGCCCTCTTCCGCAAACTCGTTATGTTTTACAAAAGGCTCTTTCCCTGAACTTGCCCGCCATTGTGGTCATCAACAAGGTTGACCGCGGTGACGCTCG
>JBAXIP010000074.1:0-9870 GCA_037138315.1 Actinomycetes bacterium | reverse complement strand
GCAAATCCAAACGCACCACTAAACGCGATGAGTTGGAAAACGGGCATGATGAGTGACGGGATGAACGCCGAGGGCATGCGGCGCACTCTGATCATCGAGCGTTTCACCAAAATAGCGACGACTTCCATGGCCCGGGCGCCGTCGGAGATTGTTCGGACATTCATTGGTTGTTCCGCGGTGAGGTTGCTCATGATGCAGCCAATCGGTTATTCAGCGCACGAAGCGCAAACGCAATACTGATGATCGCAATGACGAGTGGTAGTAGCCAACTCTTAGCAAACTGCGAAGCGCTGAGATCGTGATTCATGAAGCCCTGCATACCTTCAACAATGTGCGACATTGGGTTCCAGTCGGCGACCGTGCGATACCAGCCCTTCATGTAGTGACGCGGGAAGAATGCTGATGACAAAAACATCAACACAAAGACCAATGGGAAGGCGCCCTGAACGACTTCGGGACTTCCGGACTTGATGGCGAGACCGGCCATGAGACCACTCATTGCGAGAGCGAGCAGTGCGCCTCCACCGATAAGACCTATGTAACCGATCGGACCACTTTCAACTCGAGCGCCAGCAGACAAGAAGATAATTAAGAAAATCACTACTTGTACAACCGCGACAACCATGCTGCCGGCCAATCGCCCGAGGACGATTGCAGTTCGGCTGATGGGCGAGGCAAGTAGCCGCTCGAAGAAACCTTGCTCAATATCGGTTGCAAGATCGCCGGCTGCCGATGTTGAACCAAACAAAACGCCCTGCAATACTGCGCCAGCAACTGCGTAGTTCATAAACGATTTGGCGATGTTCGCAGTGAAGTAAGGGTCGCCGGCGAGTTTGTTGAAACTGGCAGAACCAAGTGCGGCGAAAAACAGTGGAAAAATAAATGCAGGAGCAAGTACTGCGGGCTGACGCAAACGCCCAACCACGCTTCGGCGAGTCAGTGCAAATGTGTGACGAAAGAGTGAGCGACTCGAACTGGAAGACGCCATCATTTTTGGATCAGCGACAGCGATGCTCATTTACGTCCTCGACGAGACTTCTTCGTTTCCAGAACGGCTTCAGTTTCAACGGGTTTGTTGGCTGCATCTGCGCCTTCAAGCCGATAGCCCGTTGCTTCGGCAAAAACATCGTCAAGACTTGGCTCATCAAGTTCAAGGTGGCGGACTTTGAGGCCAGCCTCGTCGAGAGCACGAATCACTGACGCAACATCTTCGGCCCCGCGAGCCAGTCCGACTCCGAGCGTTCCTTCTGATGTCGGGCGTAAATCACCAAAGCGCGCCAAGATCACGCGAGCCTCATCGGTTTCGCTACTTGCAACACTGATGCTCAATGTCGGTGAACCCACCATGGCCTTCAGTTCACGAGGTGCACCCTGGCGCACGATATGTCCGTGATCGATGATGGCGATGCGATCAGCAAGTTGATCGGCTTCTTCAAGATATTGAGTAGTCAACAACACCGTGGTTCCGCCGGCGTTGAGTCGCTTCACTTCTTCCCATAATGTGAGGCGACTCATGGGGTCAAGACCAGTGGTGGGTTCATCTAAGAAGAGCACGGTTGGTTCGTGCACGAGCGAAAGCGCAAGATCGAGGCGACGACGCATGCCACCTGAGTACGTGCCCACTCGTCGATCGGCTGCTGCTGTGAGTCCAACTCGTTCAAGAAGTTCTTCGCCACGATTTTTCCCAGCAATTTTGGACAAGCCATAGAGCACCGCTTGAAGTGTGAGAAGTTCGCGACCAGTCATGAGCGGGTCGATGGCTGCATCTTGAAGTGCGACGCCAATGGATCGGCGCACTTTGTCAGCATCTTTGACGACGTCATAACCGGCAACAAATGCTGTTCCGGCTGTTGGTTTCAAAAGCGTTGTCAGCATGCGCACTGTCGTGCTCTTGCCCGCACCGTTCGGTCCAAGAAATCCGAAAATTTCACCTTGCTGAACTTCGAGATCGACGCCGTCGACGGCTTTGATGGCGTTGTCACCAGTTCCGAAATAGCGTGAGAGTCCGGTAGCGATAATGGGGGCTTGAGTCACAAGGTTGCACTCTACAAGTTGTATAGGTCGATATATGAAAAGACCCGATGATCAACGTGACCGTTGATCATCGGGTCTGAACGAGTTCTGGCCTGAATGACTGAATTGAATTACTGGGCAGCCTGAATTGCACGCCACACGCGCTCGGCGGTGCAGGGCATTTCGATGTGCTTCACACCAAGGTGCGATACGGCATCAACAACTGCTGACTGAATAGCCGGTGTTGATCCGATCGTTCCGGATTCGCCGATTCCCTTAGCGCCGATGGCGTTGATAGGTGTTGGTGTCTCCATATGAATGACTTCAACACTTGGCAATTCGGCAGCGGAGATAAATCCGTAGTCAGCCAAGTTAGATGTCGTCGGGTTGCCGTCGGCGTCGTACAGAACTTCTTCAAGAAGCGCTTGAGCAACACCTTGTGCAACTCCGCCATGAATCTGTCCGTCAAGCAACATTGGGTTGAGAACCTTGCCAGCATCGTCACACGCAACTTGACGCAAGTGCTTGACGCGACCAGTCTCGGTGTCAACTTCAACAACAGCAATGTGAGCACCGAACGGGAATGTTGCTCCGGAAACGTTGATCACTTCGTCGTGCAAAAGTCCACCGCTGCTCTTTTCGGCAACTGCGAGATCGGCCCAGGTCTTGGTGACTGCTGGAGTTCCAACAACATGGAATGCGCCTCGAGCCTTATCAAGTACAACATCGGCTTCGCTGACTTCAAGCAAACGAGCTGCAACTGACTTGGCTTTTTCGGCCAATGTGCCTGCGACTTGGAAGACAGCATTTCCACCCTGCTGCAATGAACGCGAACCCATTGTTCCGGTTCCGATCGGAACGAGATCGGTGTCTCCCCAGACCAGTTCAATGCGGTCCATCGGGATGCCGGTCTGTTCTTGCACGAGCATTGACCATGCGGTGTCGTGACCCTGACCATGCGGCGAAGTGCCGGTGTAGACAACAGCGCGACCATCCTCAAGAACTTCGACTTTGGCTGATTCGCCGTTGCCAACACCACCGGTGATTTCAACGTACACACTCACACCGATGCCGAGTTGTTTGACATCTCCGCTTGCACGACGTTTGGCTTGTTCGGCACGAAGAGCCTTGTAATCGGCGGCATCAAGTGCCTTATCAAGCGCTGTTTCGTAGTCGCCAACGTCGTAGGTCTGACCGACGACAGTGGTGTGTGGTTCGAGGAACTTCGGAATGAGGTTCATCCGACGAACTTCGGCAGCATCCTTGCCAATCTCAAGTGCGAACAAGTCCATGGCGCGCTCGATAGCGGCGGTGGCTTCGGGTCGGCCGGCACCGCGATACGCAACGATTGGCGTGGTGTTAGTGACAACCGAAGTAGTACGGCATTCAATGTTCGGGATGGCGTACACGCCACTTGACATTGGGCGGGTCATGAACGGGGCCAAGATGGTTCCCATGTCGGCGAATCCGCCGGAATCTTGAATGGCGTGCAACTGGTAGTGAGTCACTTTGCCAGCCTTAGTGCCGCCGATGGTGACGTACTGCAACTGCGCGCGACCGTGGCCAAGAGCCATCATCGATTCGGTGCGAGTTTCGCGCCACTTCACGGCACGACCAATCTTCTTAGCGATCACACCGAGCAACAACTCTTCGGGGTATGCGCCAATCTTTGCGCCAAAGCCACCACCGACATCAGGTGTCAAAATGTGTACGAGTTCTTTGTCAACGCCATTTGCCGCAGCAATGGGTTCAACACCACCTTGTGCGTGCTGAGTTGACAACCACTGGGTCAAGCGTCCGTCGGTGCCCCACACGGCAGCAGCACCACGAACTTCAAGCGGGCAAGGAGCGACGCGCTGGTTCATGAAGCGACCCTTGACAACTACTTCGCAACCTTCAAAGTATGCGTCGCCGGTATTTTCGGGAATTCCAAGAACAGTCGTGTCAAACACAACGTTGCTGCCAGCTGATTCGTAAATGAGTGTTGTGCTGACCATCGCTGCTTCAACATCAACGAATGCTTCGAGATAGTCATAATCGATGATGATTGCTTCAGAAGCATCTTCGCCTTGTTCGCGAGTTTCGGTCACGATGGCAACAACTGGCTCGCCGACGTAACGAACTTTGTCGCTCGCCAAGAGTGTGCGGGCAACCATCGGGTTGAAGGCTGCGGGGACTGGCTGTAGCGCCAGCGATTCAGCAGTGAAGACCGCGATGACA
Organism: Actinomycetes bacterium; assembly: GCA_037138315.1. GTDB lineage: Bacteria > Actinomycetota > Acidimicrobiia > Acidimicrobiales > Ilumatobacteraceae > Casp-actino8. The sequence continues at coordinate 5,637 of JBAXIP010000074.1, read as the reverse complement.
CCGGGCATTGATTCGGCCTCGGACGTGTCAATTGAATTGATGCGAGCATGCGCAGCGGATGATCGCGCGTAGGTCACATGGACAGCGCCGACAAGGCGCTCTTCTTCGAACAAGTCGTCGACATACTTGCCGCCCGTCGTCAAGAACTTTGGATCTTCTTTGCGAAGAACTCGTGTGCCAAGAATGCTGCTACCGGTCACGTCAAAACCCCCGTGTACATCAACTGAGAACTGCTCTCAGCACCTGCGACCTTACTCTGAGCAGGCTGACCGTGTCACGGTCGAGACCAGGTTTAGGGAGTGCTGATCGAGGTTGCCAGGGAGACCGGAACTTCGGGAGCGTTCTTGGCGGCTTCTTCGGCAGCCTTCGCCGCGGCTTCGTTGACCTTGACCGAGATGATCTGAGTCACGAGATCGTAGGGCCAACCCGCGGGCAGGTCGATAGGTGCGGCTGAGTCTCCGACGATTTGCTGGCGGGCCTCGCCAGCGACCACGAATCCCAATTCTTCACGAGCGGCGTCTTGAACACCCTCGGGAGTCTTGAGTCGGTCAACTTCGGTCTGCAGTTCGTCGGTGGCATTTTTGATGGTGTCGAGTTCAGCCTGGCGACTATCAATTTCGGTGCGCTGGCCAAACCACGAAGTCAGAGGTAGTACCAAAAATGAGTTCCCGAAAGAAAACACAACCACCAAGAAGCCGACAAGTAGGGCTGCCCGTCCGAGAAATTTTGGGACGATGCGCTCGGACCGTGGGGTCGGGCGGGTGAGGTCTGAAACGGCAGCCAACTTGGCACGGGCACTTTTTGCAGCGCCCTTCTTGCCTGCTTGACGCACCCGACTTGGTGAACGCGGAATACTTGAGGTCTTGTTACCGCGGGCCATCCCTCTATTCTGCCCGTTTTGGCCGTGCGAGTGGGATCATCCCTCCGGGGACCCACTTTTGGGAGGTTCTGCTGAATGAACTCAGGCGAGGGGTGCCAGCGCAGCGCGACCACGGAAAGCCGCGGTTTCGCCGAGCTGTTCTTCGATACGCAACAACTGGTTGTACTTCGCAACACGATCGCTACGAGCAGGAGCGCCAGTTTTGATTTGGCCGCAGTTAGTAGCAACAGCAAGGTCGGCAATCGTTGCGTCTTCGGTTTCGCCACTGCGGTGACTCATCACGCTTGTATAGCGGTGACGTGAAGCAAGTTCGACGGTTTCAAGTGTTTCGGTGAGTGTTCCGATTTGGTTGACCTTGATCAGCACGCTGTTGCCAACTTTGCGTTCGATACCCATTGCGAGGCGAGCCGCATTCGTCACGAACAAATCGTCACCAACAAGTTGAACCTTGTTGCCGAGTTCTTTGGTGAGTGAACTCCAGCCGTCCCAGTCGTCTTCGGCCATGCCATCTTCAATCGACACGATGGGGTAAGTGTTCACAAGTCGAGCCCAATAGGCAACGAGTTCATCACTCGACAACACTTTGCCTTCGCCGGCTAAGTGATAACGACCGTCTTTGTACAGTTCGCTCATCGCTGGATCAAGGGCAATTGCAATATCGGTGCCGGGAGTAAAACCAGAGGCGGTAATTGCTTCAACCAAAATTTTGATGGCATCTTCGTTAGTCGAGAGGTTCGGGGCAAAGCCACCTTCGTCACCAACTGCCGTTGACAAACTCTTGCCATTCAGAATCTTTTTGAGTTGGTGATATGTCTCGGCGCCCCAACGAAGAGCTTCGCGGAAACTCGGCGCACCGATGGGCATGATCATGAACTCTTGAAGGTCGATGGTGTTGTCGGCGTGAGCACCACCGTTAATGACATTCATCATGGGAACGGGAAGAACATGCGAGTTCGGTCCACCGACATAACGCCACAACGGAAGTCCGAGTGAATTTGCGGCGGCTTTTGCAACTGCCAAACTTGTGCCCAACATTGCATTGGCACCGAGGCGGGCTTTGTTAGGGGTGTCATCAAGATCTTTAAGCACGATGTCAACCATGCGCTGTTCAAGAGCGTCGCAGCCAACAAGTGCACTTTCAATTTCGCCGTTCACAAAACCGACCGCGGTGAGAACTCCTTTGCCGCCATAGCGACGACCGCCGTCACGCAATTCGACGGCTTCGTGTTCACCAGTACTTGCACCTGATGGCACCATGGCGCGTCCGCGTGCTCCGGAGTCAAGTTCGACTTCAACCTCAACTGTGGGGTTGCCCCGGGAGTCAAGAACTTCACGTCCAAAAATACTGATGATCTCGGTCATAAGAACAAACTAGTGAAGCCAAAGCCCAAACTCATCAGGCGTCAGTGTGTCGTTCAGCATTTTGGCGGTGAATATTGCTGACTTTTCGTAAGGCGACCTCGGGATCAACCCCGCGGCGGCAACATTCGGCCACAACTTCTAACAAATGCATTCCGAGGTCGGCGATATCGCCAAGCGCTACTGACTCGTGACTTGGTACTTCAATAGGGATGCCGGCCTTGGACACTCGTTTCAAAATTGCCGCGGCGTAGGCCAATGAACCGGTTGCTTGAGGGATGCCATCAAATGGGCCAGCAACGATTCCCTTGGCGGCTTTTTCGGCCTTCTTGATGTCATCCCACGACTTCACGAGAGCGTCGGGATCAACATCTGAATCAGCAGTTGGGGCAAACACATGCGGGTGTCGCCGAACCAACTTTTCATGAATTCCGCGAGCGACATCGCCCATTGTGAAGCGGCCTTCCTGTTCGGCGATTGCCGCATGAAATTCAATTTGGTAGAGCAGGTCACCAAGTTCTTCAAGTAAATGATCATCAGTCTGAGAATCATCGATGTCAAGTGCAGCGATCGCATCAACAACTTCGTATGTCTCTTCCAATAAATATGTTGTCAGCGTTTGGTGAGTTTGCTCTCGGTCCCACGGACACTCGCGACGAAGCGTGCGGGCAAGTTCGTGAAAGGCAACAAGATCTTGACCAACCGGCACGCGTAATTGCGGAATGTACATCGAAGTGAGGTGATCGGCTTCAACGGAGTGATCAAGTTCGCTCCAGGGCACAGTCATCACTACTTCATCGGGCAGCCCCAGATGATGCAAGATGACAACTGGCAAGTCGTCATTGCTCACGTTGTCGGCATCTTCTGCTGCCAATTTGATATCTGACAAAACCCAATTGGCATGGCAGTGCGCAACAAGCAGTGGTCCAGTTAAGCCCGCGGCTGCCGTTGCAAATTGATGTCCATCGATGAGGCGCACACTGCTTTCAACTGGATCAATTCCGAGGCGGGCCCAGGTAATTTCTAAAAATCCCATCGCAGGATTGACGACACATTCAACCCGATCATCGGACATCAAAAGCCGCACAGTGCGCTCAAGTACTAAGGGCGATCCAGGAACTGCATACAAAATTTCGCCGAACTCGATTGCGGCGGCGACGAGATCGTTGGCGATACCCAGGTAAACAGCATCGAAAGTTCCGGAAGTTTCGTAGCGCTCATCAAAAGTGATTGCATCAACAACTAAGTGTGCACTGGGATGTTGGGCAGTGCGCAAGTAGCGATGCTTGTGAGCGGCAATTCGTTGACGAGTGTGGTCAGTGATGTATTCATCGGCCGATGGACCAAGCCCAATGATTTCAATACGGGGCTTGTTGGTGTGGGGCATTAGTCGACAGCGACGACGCCGAGAGTTTCGGCGTCCCAACGACCGTATTCGGGGCTGACCCAAATTTTGGCGTCTTGAAGTACGGCTCGGCCGGCCGCAACGGCTCCATTGCCACTAATCAAGTTGGCGACATCGTCGGCAACTTCATCAAATGGACGAACGAGTAATACGACCCAACCAACGGTTGGGATTTCAAACGACGCAGTGGCTTGGCCGATTTTGGCATCGGCAAGAGCGGTGAGGAATTCGGGAGTGACTTGGCTTTCGAAAGTTGATTGCTCGAGGCATCCGCTACCAGAAGTTTGGTCTTGCAATGCTCCGCCGTTCGTTGCCGAAGAGTCAGTCGAAACTTCTTGGGCGATTGCTGCAAAATCTTCGCCAGCATCAAGTCGAGAAGTAACTGCATCAATCTCTTCTTGAGTCTTCACCAATATTGCTCGCAGGCAAACTGCGCCAGACTTACTGCCTTGACCTTCATACAAGGACTTGAGATCGTCGCTGCTCATTGCGAATTCACGGTTGGCAACCGCTTGAGATGCGCTGGCGAGAACGTAAAAATCTTGCACGACTTTAGGGGCATCGCTAAAACCAGTTTGGACTTGCAACGAAGTGAGCGCTGATCTCAGGTCTTCATCAGTGATCTTGATTCCGACTTGGTCAAGTGCAGTGACAACTGCTTCAGTTGAGATCCAGTTCTGCACAATGCCTTGAGCAATGCTGATGTCGATGTTCCCACTCGCCAAGAAGGCTTCGGGTACAGCGGCGGCGTATCCGATGAGTAGATCGTCAAATTCGCTATTTGAAAGTGACTCGTCATTGAATCGAGCGGCGTCTTTGGTGACTGATGAACACGAGGTTGCAGTCGTCATGACGGTGAGAGCGAGAACAGTCAGTGAAATGAGTCGGCGAGGGGTAAGCACGATCATCAAAACTACCCTGCCGACTGGGCGGGAAAGAGTTTGCCCAAGAAATTCACCAAGAATGAGGCCGGCTCGTGCCCACGTGGGATGGGGATGACGAGTTGGCGTACTGCTTCTTTATGTATCGCGTCGCGTGAAAGCCGGCGCAGGCGAGCCGTTTCGCTGACTTTCAAATCGATGGGGCCGAGTCGAGCCTGGTGGCTAGCGATATTGAGTTCATGGAGTCCTAGGCGATGGCATTGGGCACGCAACAATCCAACAGCAAGGAGCGTGTCGGCAGGCTTGGGCACTGGTCCATAGCGATCGATCCATTCGCTGCGGATATCTTCAACCTCTTCAGGGGTCGTTACCAATGCCAATCGACGATAAGCCTCAAGCCGCAGTTCTTCTTTGGTGACGTAGTCCTTGGGCAAGAATGCGTCGGTCGGTACATCGATACGAATTTCGGAGGGCTGGCTGATGGGTTCACCCTTCATTTCGCCGACTGCCTCGGTCACCATTTGGCAATAGAGGTCGTAGCCAACTGCGGCGATGTGTCCGCTTTGCGATTCGCCGAGCAAGTTTCCGGCGCCACGAATTTCGAGGTCGCGCATCGCGATCTTGAAACCACTGCCGAGTTCAGTTGATTCACCGATTGTCCGCAAACGTTCGTACGCCTCTTCAGTGAGAACTTTGTCTTTCGGATAAAACAAGTAGGCGTAGGCGCGCTGTCCGCTCCGACCAACGCGACCACGAAGTTGATGCATTTGTCCGAGTCCTAAAAGGTCGGAGCGTTCAACAACCAAGGTGTTCACTGTTGGCATGTCAATTCCGCTTTCGATGATGGTCGTGCACACGAGCACATCAAAATTACCTTCCCAGAAATCAACGACAACTTGTTCGAGGGTGCCTTCGTCCATTTGGCCGTGAGCAATTGCAATACGTGCCTCTGGAACGAGTTCTCGCAATCGCTCAGCACATTCTTCAATTGATTGCACGCGGTTATGCACCCAGAAAACTTGGCCTTCACGTAGAAGTTCACGACGAATTGATTCAACGGCAACTCGTTCGTCGTATTCGCCAACGAAGGTGAGAATTGGTTGGCGATCAGC
>JBAXIP010000073.1:0-9926 GCA_037138315.1 Actinomycetes bacterium | reverse complement strand
TGCTTCACCTTGCTGTGGGGCTGCTGATAATTCAAAGGTGCAATACATCGAACGGTCAATGGCTTGATGATCGCCACGGGGCAACGTGCCCATCACAATCGTGTACAACATGCCAGCTTCTTTGTGCACGTGCTTCTCTTTGAAGTCTGGACGATTCTGCATTTCCATAAACGACACTCGACTGGCGTACTTCACGATGGCCATACGGTCCCACTCACCTTCAGTACCTTGTGCGACAACTTCGCCAAAGAAAACGGTTTGGGCACCAATTTTCGTCAACACATCGGTCGGATTATAAATATTGTCCGCTTCGACCCCTGAGATTCCGGGCTTGGCCAACTTCTCGGCCCCCTTCACGCCTTCATATCCAGCGACATCGCGATACTTCATGAAGTTCACCATGTAGATCGGACCGTCATTATCAGGGGTTCGACCAGCAAGGTCGAGGGCGTAATCAAAGTCGATTTTTCCGTAGCGCATGTTGTCAACCTAGCAACTCCGCAATCATCAAGTGGCACTCAGAATGACACAACATAATTTTGGGTGCTACGGTGACTCCGAAGCAAGTACTCCGGAGGACCAATGTCGAATCAACTCATTCTTGACTCACTACAGCGCCGCATGAAGGCCCTCTTCAGTTTGTACGACGACGCCATTGACTCAATGACCCTCGAACACGTCAACCATTTTGAACGCGAAGGCGTCGTCCCTATCGCATTTTGCCTCTTCCATTACGCCAATGTGCATGATGCCTCATTCATGATGCTTTCGGGCCAAACACCAATCTGGAATGACGAATGGCAAGCTCGAGTAGGTCTCTCAATCAATGATCATGGCAAACATCGCACCGTCGACGAGATGGTCCACCAACGTATCGGTGACCTCGCGGCATTCGCCGAGTACATGCGTGCGGTGTATGCACGTACATCGGCCTGGCTCGAGCAACTTGACCCAGCCGAACTTGAGCGAGTCGTCATCCCCCGCCCCTTCCCACCACAGATCGCCTCTACATTTAGCGCCCGAGTTGCCGGCGAACAAGGCCTGACAGTCTTAGACGGAATCGAATGTTGGCTCTATCAACACGGCTTACGCCATATGGGAGAAATTGAAATGGCTCGAGGCCTCGTTGGTCTCGGCGGAATGACGTCGTAAGTCAGTAACGACACAAAATATCTCTTTCCAAACTAAGCGCAGCAACCTATGCTCACCCGTGGGGAGGTGACGCCATGGGGGGCACACCGACAGTTTTAAGTGATATTTCCGCTGAATGGTTGAGCGAGGTTCTCAAAACTCGAGTCACCGGATTCAGTCTTCAAGTGATCGGGGCGGGCGAGGGATTTATGGGCCAGCTCGCCCGAGTCTCGCTCGCTGGCGACAGTGTTCCACCGAGCGTTATCGTCAAATTTCCGACGTCCGATCCTGGCGGTCAGGTGATGGGCGAAATGATGGGCGTCTGGAATCGTGAACATCGCTTTTACACCGAAGTCGCTTCTCAAATAAAGGGAATCAAACTCGCGCGTTGCCTGCACAGTTCAGTTGATCCATACGCTCTGGTACTTGAGGACTTAAGCCCGGCACGTTCAGGCGATCAAGTTGCGGGGCCAACCCCCGAACAAGCACGCATTGCAATAGACGTCGCTGCGACATTGCATAGTGCATGGTTTGACAAGCCAGAACTGCAAACTCTTGATTGGATGCCCAGCCTCAGTGACCCGATGACCGCAACGATCGGAACCCTGTTCCCTATTGGATGGCCGATATTTCTTGAGCGCTATCAAGATTCCTTGCCGCCAAGAGTTCTCGCGTGGTGCGAAACATTTGCGCCCATGATTGAAACGTGGATGCAGAAGTATTTTGATTGGCCGTGCACGCTGACTCACGGAGACTTTCGGCTCGACAACATGTTCTTTCATGACGATGGCACAATGACACTTATTGACTGGCAGTTATCGATGCGGTCGCCGAGCACCACTGATCTCGTGTACTTCTTGGGCACAAACATGAAGACCGAGATGCGACGTTCGATGCAGGATGAACTCATACATCGTTACTGCGACAGAATGCGCGCTGGTGGTGTCCCTGATCAATGGGCCGACTACGACACCATCATGCAGGGATACGCCGAAGGTGTGTTGTTCTATTGCACATCATTCGCCGCCAGTATTTTGTCACTTGACACTGCCAACGAACGCGGTGCAGCGCTCATGGATTCGCTGGTTCGCCGAGCATTCTCAGCAGCCGATGATTTAGATGCCGGTATTCGCCTCGGAATTTAAGACTTGACGTTTCGCTCTCCCTGGCGAACCCAACAAATATCCACTGGCTGACGACCTTCGTTGATTCCTCGTCGTTCAAAGACAGTTTCGACACGCCAATTCGGACGGAAAAACTCAGCTTCATTAAATGATTCATTCGCCGCAACTACCGCGACCGACTTACGCCAATAATCCTCAATATCAGTCGCCAAACGCAAGACTCCACCGACTTGAAGAACTCGGGAAATTTCGCGAACGACATCGAGACGCAGTAACCGTCGGCGTTGCTCACGGGGTTTGGGCCAAGGGTCTGGAAAGAAGACCCATACTTCCGATAACGAAGCATCAGCGAAACGCTTCAACAAAACCAGCACATCACCCTCAACCACACGAGTGTTCGTTAATGATGCATTCTCGATTCCTTGCAAAATGTTGGCGATACCGCGCGTATGAATATCAATAGCAACCAGATTGACGTCACGATGTGCCGGTCCGAACGAAACCGCCAAGTCGCCCCGTCCACATCCAATTTCTAAACACACTGGGTTGTTGTTAGCGAATACCTCAAACAGATCGAGCGTCGAACCATGTTCAGCAATGCTCCATTCGTCCTTCAGGCGTTCATACACCTTGGTAAGTTCTGGACCGAGTTTGCGCCGGCGTGGACGAAACGTCCGCACGAGTCGGTTCTCAGAGTCTCCACGTAACACGGCGCAGACGGTAACGCCGATTAACCTCAACTTGGCGTGATTCATCGAGCGACGTCAGGAGATTATTGTGACAATTCAAATGCAAGTTGTTCTCGCCGATTATGCAGTCACCCACGATGGCAAGGTCATGATGGCTGGGGCCGGCTGGAGTCAGGTTGGTGCTGGACCATTCGCCAGTGCCTTGGCCTTCATCGTCAAGGTTCCGTGGGATATGGCCAACCAGCAGATTGCCATTCATGCCGAACTTGTGGACGAAGATGGTCGACCGGTGCTCGTGAATCAGGCACCGCTTGCTCTCGATATTGGATTCAGCGTCGGCCGCCCCGACGGTTTACGACCCGGAAGCGATATTGACCAAAACCTCGCAGTTCAGATCCCGCCTATTGCCTTGGTACCGGGTCGCAGTTACGAGTGGCGCATTTCGGTGGACAGCGAACATCGTCACGACTGGAATCGGGGCTTCTACGTGCGTGCCCCAAACCCCAACTCTTCAGGCAATTAGCCCGAAATATTTGGCGCGTTGTATTTGCGAACAATGTCCGGATAACTGCGACTGTAGTAATTCCACAATTGCTCTCCGTATACCGCTGCCGAAGTTGAACCCACTCCACCGGTCCCTGCCAATAGTTCATCACGCTTCGCCATAAATCCAGCTGTTTGATGGAATGGACTATTGCTGACAGCATCAAAGAATCTGGAATCAAGTTGCAACTGATCAAGCCTCGTTCGCAAATCAGGTCCATGAAAGAACGCTGTCGAGAAACGTTCCTCAGAGCTGATTACTCGATGCATTGTCGCGACGTAGTAGTTGCCCGTCATCGCTTGCAACATTTCTCCTATGTTGAGCACGAAAGCTCCGGGAATAACCGGCACATCAACCCATTGACCGTCTTGAGTTCTTACTTGCAATCCGCCAACTTCGTACTGCAACAGAATTGTGAGAAAGCCGGCATCTTGATGTGCGTTGACGCCGGCCTGACCAACTGGCGTTGGTGGATAATGAATCATTTTCATCAATGAGTGATGACTCTCTCCGAATAACTCAAGAAAGGTCTGACTCTCCAGTCCGAGACCAACGGCCAAAATCTCCATCAGTCGATTAGCCAGATGTTCCATCGTTGAGAACCATTGCGACACCGTCTCATGAAAACCAGTCAGGATTTCATCACTCAACCATTGATTCGGACCCTGAAGGCGCAGATACACAGGTTCAACATCGATTGCGTATGCCTCGTGCTCGCTCGAAAGGTCAATCTGTTCCCGATAATCAACACGATTGTCGGTCAACTCGCTGCCCACTCGTTCCCAACCTCGGAAATATCGTGAGTTGGTTTTTTCAATCAGGGCCTTGGACTCGGTTGGAAGAGCAAAGAACCTCTTCAACAAGCCCATGAATCCGTCGATGGTGGCCTGAGATACCCCGTGGTCAACGAGAGAGATAAATCCGACTGTGTGGCACGCCTGGGCGATTTCGGCGGCGTATTGCTGGCGATCGGTGCCTGGGTTGTCCCAAAGGGCCAATGAGACGACCGGCAGATCCATCGCCCCATTGTGCCTCATCAATTCACCTGCACCAACTGTCTCAAGATCACCACATGCAAAAGACCCGACCAAATGGTCGGGTCTTTTACTGGAGCGGATGACGAGATTCGAACTCGCGACCCTCACCTTGGCAAGGTGATGCTCTACCAACTGAGCCACATCCGCAGGGTTCGTCAAGTTTACCTGCCGTTTCGTCTCCGACAACCCGTCAGGCAACTGGTTCAGGAGCCTGCACCGAGCCGCGGCGATCCCACACACTTCCTGCCAACCCCGCAATCACCATCACCGCTCCAACGATCTGGACGAAGCCCAAATGCTGGTCGTAGATGAGCCAAGCCCCCAAAACCGACACCACTGGGCTTCCTAGGGTTAACAAAGAAGTTGTCGTTACCGGCAAGTGCCGACTGGCCCACGAAATGAGACCGTGCCCCACCCAGCCAGGTGCGACCACCATTGCCAACAAAAGAATCCAATCTCGGCCATTCACTTTCCAAGTGTCATCGCCCAAGATGAGACACACCGGCGTGATCAAAACAGCTCCCACGATAAATACACCAGCCAAGAATGACCAACCATCAATTCCCTCATTGCGACGACGCTTCAAAATCATGAAGTAGACCGTAAAACTGGTGACGTTGATGGCGGCCCAAATATCACCGTGAAGTGATGCTCCATCGGTGCTCGATCCCGCCAAGATCACCATTGCCAATCCGGCAAATGCGATCAAAGCAAATGGCAATCGTTTAAGGTCACTGCGTTCGCCGACAAGGCGATTGAGTCCCAATAAAATCAAGGCCGGTGTCAGCGCTCCGATCAACGTGGCATTAGCGATAGAAGTCGCTCGCACTGCCATAAACCCCATCACCATCGAGGCTCCAAAGAAGCAGCCAGGCACGACACAAGCCTTCAACGATTTCCAAGTGACTCCGTCGCCCCACCAACGACTGGCCAGATACATCGCAGGTGCACCTAACCACATACGAAACAACGCAGTCGTGTATCCACCCACGCTCATATTGCGAACCATGAGCGGACCAATACCCCAAGCCAGAACCGCTAACAGAACAGCGGGGACCGCAATCTCGGCATGATTGTCTTCGCCGTGAGGCGAATTCACGAGTTCGGATTCGCTGGGCGAAGATCAACAGTGAAAGTCAGAATTCCATCAACAAGGCTGGGGGTCGAACCCGCAAGCAACGCAAAGTCTTGAAAATCGTTATTGGCCTGTTCGATAAACCGCTGACGCTCTTCACCAGCGACTGGGGGTAACGGCCGCTGCTTCACGGCAGCCGCGCGAGCTTCGAATCGAGCAATCATTTCTTCAAGGTTGAGTTCGGCCATAACGAAGAATTTAGTCTGAGTCTTCAGCCAAGAGTGAACATGGCGAATTAAAAACCAAGTAACGGATCGATGGACACAGGACCCTTCTCGGGTTGCTCCTTCGGCACCTTGTGATTGACTTCAACTTCTCGTTCAACCTCTAGTTCGACTTCAAGATCTTGGTCAAATATTTCTTGCTGGCGAGCCTTTTCTTCTGGCAATGACCAATCGTCCACATCGGGCCACTCATCGTCATCCCAATCGATCTCATTGCTCGCAACTTCTTGAACCACTTCCATCGCGACTTCTTGAGGTTCATCTTCCAGGACGATCGGAGGTTGCATGACTGGGAGTGCTTCAATCTTTGGCGACGAGACGAGTGAAGGGCGAAGTTGATCAAGCCGGTGGCGCTGTTCAATGAGTTCAAGTTCTGCGAATTTGCGTGAACTCATCTCAACGAGTGGACCGAGTGCCTCGGGATCGGGTTTGGTTTTGCGCCAAAACCAAATATTGAGAACGCCCAAACCAATTCCGAGTGCGATCAATGAAACGGTCACAAGAACGACGATTCGTGTACTGCCGGCATCGTTCACTGTGGTGGTATCAAGACCAAGTATTGAAGCGAGGTGAACAACAAACATCAGTGACATTCTGTCTGAAAAAGTACCCGAACCCACGGCATCTGAGCCAAGATCTTCAATGTTGAGTCAGATCACTTCTGATGGCGGGGACACCAATACGTCGTACGGCCAGCGACAGTATCTCGAGCCAACTCATGGGCATCGTACGGGCAACGCGAACCCGGCACCCGTAACTCAGAGGCCAGATCACCCATATGACTACCGCCTCGCTCAAGAAGCTCGGGCAAAATCACGACCACTAACGAAAAGATTTTGCGGATAGCCGACGATGACAAAGTTGAGATATCTCGCCGAGGATCAACCTTGCCTCGACTCAATATTTCATCAACCAACATGTTTCCCAAACCCGCGATGACTTGTTGATTCAACAAGACCCCCTTGATTGATCCTTTTGCAGGAAGTTTCGGTTGCACTAGTTCAAAGAGACCTTCAGAGAAAGCATCAGGCCCGAGGGCGCTCGTTTTCTGAGATATACCTACGCGGGAGAATCGTCGAGGATCGGTAATTGCCAGAAACCCGTCATCAAAGTCCATTCCGAAACGAATCCAACGATCATTTGATGAGGCTCCATAAACAAGTTCATCGATGGGTGACCGACCATCAACAATGATGCGACCCGCCATTCCGAAATGCAGATCGATTGACGCAACATCAAAGTGAATTGTCATCAACTTGCCGAGGCGGCTGACCTCGCGCACATTCGACCCAACGAGCGATTGAATCTGCAACCCATCCTTCACAACGATTGCATCATTCGTCGCAAAAGACCGCACTGTTCTTCCGACAACCAACTCTGCTGCCCGCCGATACATCTCGACTTCAAGAATCTCGGGCATTGACATAGTTTTGCGGATCCCGCGCCCTAGCGCAGTATTGATATCGCTAAGTGCAAGACTTCACTCGTGGAATTGTTTCTTGGGGTCGTCATTGTCGCATTCTGCGGGCTCTTGGCTTGGGTTGCCTTTCGGGTCGAGCCCCATTGGTGCAGCAAAGACGGACGTCGAATGATTGCTCGTGCGCAACAACTTCCTGAGCCTCATAAATCTGCACCTAGATGGAACGAAGTACGTGTCTTCGTCGACGAGAACACGGTTGTCTTGCGCACGCGTGGAATGCGGACGACCGGACTCCGTGGCGAATACCGAGTCGTCGGCAAGAGTCCCGCGCCGCCAAAGAAGCAAGAGATCTATATTCTTCGCAGTGACAAAGAAGTCTTTATTCGGATCCCAAGAGGTAGTCGAGCGATTAAAACTTTTGAAGGATTACTCGACGGCGATAGTTAGTCAATTGATTCAATAAATCGTTGAACCGCCGGACCCACTTGATCGAGTTCAATCAAGAAGGCGTCGTGTCCGTGCGGCGAATCTACTTCGACGTATTCAGTTCTTATTCCGTTGGCCGCAACCATGTCACGAATTTGCAACTGCTGATACTCCGGGTACAAAAAGTCGCTCCAAATTCCCATCGTGAGAACCGGAGAGTTAATGCGTGCGACGGCTGACTCGAGAGTATTTCGCCCACGAGCAATGTCATGTAAATCCATGGCCTTACCAATAGTCATGTAACTGTTCGCATCAAAGCGACTTACTAACTTGTCGCCGTGATATTCGAGGTAACGCTCTACTTCAAATTTTCCTTCGAGTGACTTTGACGATGAACTTCCGCCCGTCATGTCACGACCAAAACGATCGGTGAAGACGTTGTCACTTCTGAATGTCACTTGAGCAACCATGCGCGCAGTCGAAAGCCCTTCATGAGGACCATCGCCCGGTGCGGCATCGTAATAATCGCCGCCGCGCCATTTCGGGTCATTGATAATCGCGCGACGACCAATGGATCCCCAGGCGATTTGTTGAGCAGATGCCTGCGCACAAGTGGCGATCGGAATGAGCGAACGAACTCTCTCTGGAAAAGTGACGGCCCATTCAAGAACTTGCATTCCACCCATTGAGCCACCAATAACCGAATGCCAAACTGCGACTCCTAGATGATCGGCTAATCGAGCCTGAACACGCACCATGTCGCGAATCGTGATAACCGGAAAACGTGATCCGTACGGTTTGCCATCTTCAGGATGCAACGATGCAGGCCCAGTTGAACCTTGACAACCGCCAAGAACATTTGCGCATACGACGAACCACTGATTGGTGTCAATTGCTCGCCCTGGACCAACTGCACTCTCCCACCATCCAGGGCCAACATGGCCGTCTTCAGCACGGCCTGCGGCATGGCTATCGCCGGTCCAGGCATGACACAACAAAATCGCATTTGACGCATCCGAGTTCAGTTGTCCCCATGTTTCAAAAGCCATCACAATTCCCGACATCACACTGCCGTTATCGAGTGCCAGACGTCGGTCGGCGGGATAGGTGAAGAATTCTCGATGACCAACAGGGTCGCCAACACGCCATGCGCCAGTCACCGGTAATGGTGTGCGTGATGCCATGATGAGCCCTTTCGTTCGCGTCGATAATTAGCACTAACGCTCATCACGGAAGTTTCGTTGCCAGCTATTGCTGACCACATCCCCTTTTAGGCCCGAAGGCCCAATCGGGAGGCACCTTGGGGCTTCCGCCCAGGTTGCCGGGTCTGATTGCTCAGACCTCTCCTGATGAACAACGACAGGCTACCCAATCTTTCATCGAGAGCCACGGTATTTACGGTTGGCGGTATTGCTTTTCACTGGCGATGTGTTCGGGGAGCCCGACCAAATCGTTGAAAACATCAAACGGCGCAATCTCGGCCAAGTGATCTCTCAATGTTCCTGATTCGCAAAGTTGTACAGCAGCACGAGTCATCGCTTGAGTTGATGCCAGCAAAAGCGATAACGGCGAAACAACCAAGCGGAAACCAAGTGCTGCCAATTCTGCAGGATTCAGTAACGGTGTCTTTCCCTTTTCCACCATGTTTGCAACGAGCGTGATGTCGGGCAATGCCTTGGCAATTGCTTCCATGTCCGCAGCGCTTTCTGGCGCTTCGACAAACAAAGCATCAACTCCCGTATCGCGTGCCATCTTGGCGCGTTCGATGGCTTCATTCAATGACACTGCAGCCCGAGCATCGGTGCGCGCTGTGACGTGCATGTGTTCTCGATGATCGCACGCCGCCCGCAGTTTCGCGAGCCAGTCTTCACGCTCGACAACTTGTTTTCCATCCATATGACCGCAACGCTTCGGCCACACTTGATCTTCCAAAAAAAGCCCGGCGGCTCCAGCTTGTTCCCAAAGTTCGACGGTACGTCGCACCGTCATTGGATCTCCGTAACCAGTGTCGGCGTCAACAACCAAATTGAGGCCTGGCACCGCAGAGCACACTCGCTGCGCCACTTCGGCCATTTCAGTTTGCGTCAGATAACCAACATCAGGTCGACCAAGCAAAGTACCCGACACTGCAAAGCCAGAAATAAAGGCCGTTGAGAAACCGGCATTTTGCACGACGAGTGCCGAGAGCGGATCCCA
>JBAXIP010000072.1:0-10008 GCA_037138315.1 Actinomycetes bacterium | reverse complement strand
ATGATGATCGGCACGGGTGATTGCACTGGCTTTGGAAGTGCAGGCGAGTTAATGAGTTGGAAGTGTTCCCCGTCAAAATTAAATGTTTGATCGATGGGCGTTTCCCAAAGGCCAGTCACGATCGCCAGTTGTTCTTCCAGTCGATCAAATCTTTCGCCCAGCGCGGGGAAGGGGATTCCGTAACTGGTGTGTTCATCGTTAAACCAACCAGCGCCAAGCCCAAGTTCAACACGACCATTTGACATGTCGTCGACGTTGGCGATGCTGATGGCCAGAACGCCGGGATAACGGAATGTTGATGAGTTCACCAAAGTCCCGAGGCGAATTGTTGAAGTTTCGCGAGCGATACCAGCCAAAGTGATCCAGGCATCGGACGGTCCAGGTAGTCCTGAGGCTTGATCGCCCATCTTCACGTAGTGATCACTGCGAAAGAAACCGTCAAAGCCAAGTTTCTCGGCATGCTGTGCAACGGCAAGAAGGTCTTTGTACAGGGCGCCCTGTTGGGGTTCGGTGAAAATACGAAGTTTCATACGAGCACGATAACGAGTAGTTAATGTGATTAAAGAACAACGAGGAGAAAAACATGGCCGCTCTCGGAACTCCGTATCCACTGTTTCAACAGGCGTACTTTGTTAACGACATTGAAAAGTCGATCAAGTACTGGTACGACACTTTTGGCGCTGGTCCGTTCTCGGTCACTGAACATCATCGGTGCGATGAGTTCACCTATCGCGGGACGAAACAAGAAGCTGATGTTTCCTATGCATTCGGTTACTTGGGCGACACGATGATTCAGTTCATTAAGCAACATGATGAAACTCCATCGATTTATCGCGAGATGTATCAGGCCGGTCAAGAGGGCTACCACCATTGCGCATACTTGGTAACCGACTTTCAGGCCGAACGTCAACGTTTGCTTGATTTAGGGCTTGAACCGGCGTGTGAGTTATTCGCCGACGGCGTTAACGCGTCCTACTTTGACACTCGACACATCAATGGTGGATTCACCGAGATTCACGGCGACCCGCCTCATATTTTGCAAGTGTTCGCTCAATGGCGACGGGCCCACGAAATTCATCAACCCGGCGATTCGCTGATCTGGCGTCGCAAGACTGGTCAACGAGCTTCGTAATTCTGGTTCTAGGCCCAGCCGACCTGTTTTTCAACTTCATTAGCGTTGCCGTATTCGAACAACATTAGTAGTTGGATGTCGTCTAGTTGATCTTTAGTAATTTCGACAAGTGGCAACACTGTGTGCTGAGCATATAAAAGACCATAAGTTTTCATCGCAAAAGTGAACGCCATCCGTTCACCGATTCCGGTTTTTAGGTAGTTCGTAGCCATGGCTTGCATGATTCTTAAAGAATCCATTCGCAGGATTGAGTCGTCAGATATGACCTCAACCAATTCAGAGATCAGGATGAATCGTTTACGAATTAACACATGGGTCGGCACCCCAATGGTGATCGCATTAATCACGGGGTTGTCCGAAAGGTTCTCGCGTGGTTCGTGCAACATGGCAATGATCTGATCGGCCAGTTTTGAAGTTGTTGCCAGTAGCAGATCTTTTCTGAAACCGAAATATCGTTTGACGAGCACATTGCCCGAACCGAGTCCGGCCTCGTTGGCGATTTTGCCCACGGTCAATTCGCTCATCAAAGTTTCGCCGGCCAGTTTGATTGTCGCCTCGATCAGGCGCGATGACGCTTCGTCATGGCTGACGCGGTGTTTGCCGATTGCCTTTGGAACGAGTGCCACAAGATGAATTTACTTTGAATCTATGACGAATTGTGGTCAGAGGGCAGATGTAGTGTGTGAGTGGCTAGTAGTTGTCAGAGAATAATTGTTATTAAAACCACAAGTGATTGGAACGGTCATGGCCAATAAAGAACAAAAGGCAAAGCCCAGCGGGAAGCGCGAGCCCCAATTGACTCTGAAAGAGAAGCGGGCCAAGAAAGCCGAAAAGAAGAAGAGCTGATTAGACCCTCGCCGATCGGCTGAAACGTCGTCGGCCGCGCTGGAATGCTCCAGCAATGCCCTCGGGGTTTTGTACGGCGGTAATCACTAATCCAGCCGCTCCCACCAACACTTGCCAACGACCAAAGTCAACTCCGAGTGAAGCCCAGCCTTTGTTGATGAGTTTGAAACCGATCCCGTCGGCTGCGAGGAAACCTGCAATGAGGGCTCCAGTGACGCTACTGATGCCGCCCAGATATGTAAAAGCCAACAATGTCAGTGACGCAAAGAAACTGAACGAAATATCCGAGATTGAACCAAATCGGTAAGCGATCATTGAACCCATCAGTCCGGCAATGAACGAACTGATTCCGAAGGCTAATAATTTCGTCGAGGCTGTATTGATGCCGACGCCAGCCGCTGCTCGTTCGTTGGACCGTACGGCCAACATTCTTCGACCTGTTCCACTTCGTCGCAGATTGGCAACCATGAGTGCAATGAGCGCCACAACAACTGTGACGAGAATGCCGAACACTGGTCGATAGGGATCATGTGCGCTGCGAAGTCCGAGATTGATTCCAAAAAGATGTGGGTTTCGGACTTTTGCGCCACCGGTTGAAACGTCACCGACAAATACGGAGTTTTTGAACAAGAACTCTTGGATGGCGATACTGCCTGCGAGCGTGACAATGGCTAAGTTGACCCCACGCACTCGTAATGCGGGGATACCCACCAAGATTCCAAACCCAGTTGCTACTAACGCCGCGAGAACTGGGGCAATAGGAAAAGGAATCCCGATACGTTCGGTGATCCGTGAAAGTGTGAAACCAGCGACGCCAGCGATTGCCATTTGCGCGAGCGAGATCTGACCCATATATCCCGTCAGGACGACGAGCGACAGGGCGAGCCCACAAAAGATCACCGACGTCAATAATGCAAGCCCCCAGCCGTCGGGTAAAACGGCGAAGAGAGCAGATACGAAAATCAAACCGAGGATGGCAGATTTTGGTTCGACGTTTCCGGAAAAAACTGTCGGCATCTTTCCGAGTTCAAGCGCACCTCGGGTCGGAAGGCGTTTACCGACGGCGATCATTGCCACGACGATTGCCACAAAGACCAAACCATCGCGAAGACCACTCTTAGGTAACCACGTGAGATCTTGTTGCAGGGGAGTGAGCATTGATTGGAACATGCCAATGGCAAGGCCCGCGCCGATTGTCCAGCCGAAGGAAACGAAGCGGCCAACGAGAGCGGCACCGAGAGCAGGTACTAACAGTTGAGTGAACAACATAGGGGACAATTGGAAAAGCGGTGCTGCTATGACACCGACGACTCCAGCGATCACAGATGAAATGACCCATGTGAAAAGCGCCAATCGGTCTGGTGAAAAACCCAATAGAAGCGCACCTTTTTCAGATTCTGAGGCTGCTCGGATGGCGAGCCCGACGCGAGTGAATCGCGAGAGAAACCACAGCACGATTCCCAGAGTGATAGCAATACCCGTTAGCCACAGTGCATCGATAGCGAGCAGGATCTCATTTGAAATCTTGATCACGCCACTGGGAAGAACCTTGTCAAGATTAATTGGCGAACCGTTGAATCGGACACCGATCATGCCTTGCAGAATCAGCAAGATGCCGACACTGGCGACAACTTTGGCTAAGACTGGTGCGGAGCGCAGAATGCGAAAGACAAATAAATAACTGATGATTCCGAGAAGTGCCGCTGTGGCGAGTGTGAGGAGCAGTGATGAAATGACTGTCATCTGCACACCGTCGCCAAACGTAATATCGCGCCAAGGACCAGGAATCATGAGCGGATAGCGGGCGTTGGCGCGCAGGTCGTAATAGACATATGCCGACCAAGCGCTCAGACCTCCAAAGCCAAAATTGACGAGCCCTGAACCGCGTGATGTGACGACTAAACCTGTTGCGATGATGGCGTAGGTTGCGCCCGCCCCGAGACCAGCGATGAGAGCAGCGAGATAAGCAGTCATCGTTTTTGAACTACAGGCCTAAGACATCGAGGGCGGAGATATTTTCGCCTCCGAAGGCTGGTTCAGCACCATTCTCGGTATAAACCGCGAATGGTATGGCAAAAGAGCAAACGGCCGACAGCGAAGGAACTGTTCCGCATTGCAATTTTGCGTCCGAACCCCACAAGGTTCCTTTTCCTTGTCGGAACGAATCTGTGATTGCCGTTCCAGTGACCGTTGGTCCGATATTTTTTGCGACTTTCCAAATGGAGAGTGTCTCAATCCAGCCGAGAGTGGTGAAGCCGAAGACATCAACATCCTCTGGTGCTTTATCGACAACCTTGGATACGTATTGACGCATGAGATCTGTGTCGGCACTTTCGACACCACCTTGTGAGCCAGCGAAGTACCACCCTTGAGCAGCGTCACCGACAGCGTCAATCACGGTCGCGGCGAGGCAGGCGGTGTTAGTGAATGCCGGGACCTCAACCTGTAACTCAACTCGAGCGCGCATCAGAGCCACGCAACCTGATTGTCCGTACATCGAGACAATGGCTTCAGGGTTAGTGGCAGCAGCTTGTTGCATGAGCAAGCGATATCCGGCATCGGTTTCCGTTTCGCCTCCCTTGATGACGACTGCGGTAGCGCCGGCGAATGCCAAGGCTGGCTCAAGTGTTGCCAGAGCAGAAAGAGTCGCTGGTGAGTCATTGGCGATAATCGCCACCTTTTTTAATCCGAGATATTTCGGATTTGTAATCGCGTTAGCAGTGGAACCTTGGACCACGAGGTTGCCGGCGGTGATATAGACGGCGTCGGCGGTGTAATCACTGGGAAGAATTGGCACGGCACCGATGACGGGAATGCCGGCAGCGTTGAAAGTTCCGTAATCAACGAAGATATCCAAACCGATCATTGCCAAGTCAACTTTTTTTGCCGCCAGTTCTTGGGCACAGGCCTGTGAGGATTCGGGACTGCCAGCGGAAATACAGATTTCTAATTCAATAGGGCGTCCGGAAAAGCCACCTAACTCGGCGTTGATGTAATTGGCAGCGGCTCGAAATGCATTGGTGAAATCAGGGAAGTCGGCAGCCGGAGAACCTTCTGTGTTGACAACGCCAATGACAAAGGGTTCGCCTGTTGGGGGAGGGATTGTGGAATCTTGGCTCGGAGTCGTGACATCGGTGGTCACAACGTTCTCCGTTGAATCAGGAATGCTTGTTGTCGTCTTTGACTCGGTACAGGCGATTGCTAAAAACCCACTCAGCACCACCGCTAACACTGGCAACGTTTTACGGAATAATTTCATATTCATCTACCCCCGACATGAACCTTAGCGTCTCACAAAATGGGCCTGAGAACGCCGCGTGCTGGGTATCTCGCGCTCAGAGAAGTGAGAGCTTTGGGGCAAATAGGACGGTCAGCGAAACCCTTGTTCGCGTAGGCTGTGAAGGTCGTTGTGAAAGCCACGTCGTGATCCCCCGAGAAAGCCACCGCCATGCCTAACGAAATCCATCAATCTGACAAATTGGCAGATGTTCTGTACGACATTCGTGGTCCAGTTCTTGATGAGGCAAAGCGACTCGAGGCGGCTGGTCAGCGCATCATCAAGCTGAATATTGGTAACCCGCACCCGTTTGGCTTTGAAACACCGGCCGAGATCTTGGTTGAAGTGTCTCGCAGTTTGCAGGCATCACAGGGGTACAGCGATTCGCAGGGAATCACTGCGGCGCGTACTGCCGTCGTGCAGCACTATCAAAACCAGGGCATTGATATCACCAACATTGATGATGTCTGGTTGGGCAATGGTGTCAGTGAACTCATCCAGTTATCGCTCAATGCGTTACTGAATGAGGGCGACGAAGTTTTAATACCGGCCCCCGATTATCCGTTGTGGACTGCCTCGACCACTCTTGCTGGTGGTACTCCTGTTCATTACCTCTGCGATGAAGAGAACGAGTGGAATCCTGATATCGCTGATATTGAAAGCAAAATCACCAGTCGCACAAAAGCCATTGTTGTTATCAATCCCAATAACCCAACCGGTGCTGTGTACAGCCGCGAAATTTTGCGCAAGATTGCTGATCTTGCCATTGAACACAATCTCATTGTGTACGCCGACGAAATTTACGACAAGATTCTGTACGACGATGCCGTGCATCACACGTTTGCCGAAGTTGCTCCCGATGTCTTCACGATCACTTTCAACGGATTGTCAAAGGCCTATCGCTTAGCCGGATTCCGTTCGGGCTGGATGGTCATGACTGGCCCGCGTAAGCACGCTGCGAGTTACATCGAAGGCGTCCAAATGTTGACCAATATGCGTTTGTGCGCCAATGTTCCAGCGCAACACGCTATTCAAACTGCGCTTGGTGGCCGTCAAAGTATTAAAGATCTCATCTTGCCCGGCGGACGTTTGCTCGAACAGCGTGACGCGGCGATCAAGGCATTGCACGAAATTCCAGGCGTCACGTGTGTCGTTCCGAAGGGTGCGTTGTATGTGTTCCCGAAGCTCGATTCCGAGATGTACCCAATCGCAGACGACCGTCGATTTGTTCTTGATTTCTTGCGCGCCGAACACGTTCTTGTCGTCCAAGGAACTGGTTTCAACTGGCCGCATCCCGATCACTTACGTATCGTCACGTTGCCGTGGGCAAAAGATCTCACTGAAGCAATTGGTCGCTTAGGTCGATTCTTGTCGAGCTATCAACCGCCCAAAGATTGAGCGCGTTGTTCAGATGATGTTGAGTGCGTCTAAAAATTTCGCAGCGACATCTTGATCGCCAGTGACTTTGCAATGCTCGCTCCAATGTGAACGTTGAGTTCCCCAGTTCACAAATGAATGTCCGTTACTGCTGACTTCAGCGGCGGCGCCAGTTGATTTGCCTTCAGCGACAACAATGTTATTGCCCGACGGAGCGATGGTCCACGAACCGCCACCGGCACCAGTCAGAGTCAAGACGATTGGAGCTGAAAGTGACTGCCCGAGGTTGATCTGCATCTGAGGCATGCCCGTGATCATCCAACGAATCGCTGGTCCGAGACGAGCGGCGTCGGCGTCGGGTAGTCGACGTTCGACGGGTCCTTCAGGGGCAAGAAGATCGATGCGGAGGTGGCAGTAGTGGTCAAACGCGTAGGCATCGGCGAGCTGATTCATAGGGTACGAACCCAAGTCGGCCAACGGGATCACCGTTGAGGCGAGTGGCTCTTCTTGCATTGAAGCCAAGACTGCAACTGCCTGGTCGCAGAACGCCAAATACTCGTCGAGAATCTGTTGGTTCGACCAATCTTTACGGGGCTCGACAAGTAGATCCATCATGCGTTCAGCGGGAAGATTGATGGGTTCATCGGGGGCTGGCGACGGGTCGACAGTTTCTTTGTAGTTCGAGCTCATGTGTGCGACGAGGTCACGAACCGACCATCCGGCGCAACCGCTGGGTCGTGTCCACTCTTCTTCGGTCAAAGTTGTGATGACCGACTTCACTTCATCAACAGCAATTCGAAGTGCTTCAATTCCTTCACGTGACATGGCTCGATCTCCTAGGTCTTCAGTGCTTTCAGCGTACGAAAAAGATCAATGTTTGGGCGAAGCGGAACAAAAATAGTTATCCGTGGCAGAGTAGTGACATGGATTTAACTGCCGCGCCGCCGCTGGAAGTACCGCAAAACGTTGTGGGTCATCATTCAACTTTGTTGGTTGATGAATCTAGAAATAGTCGAATGCTTGGAGTCGAGATTTGGTACCCCGCGGTATCGGCGACGGTACAAAGCACGTATGAGTTATTTCCGGGTATTTCATTTTTTGCGGCATCGGCTCAGGAAAATGCTCCAGTTTTGGAGGGCGTCCATCCGCTCATTATTTGGTCGCATGGTCGAACTGGTATGCGACACAATTACAGCTTGCTTTGTGAAGCCTTGGCCGCACGTGGGTACATCGTGATTTCGTCCGATCATCCCGGCGACACTTTGTTTGATTGGGCACTCGGAACACAGGTTGATGACATCACGAATGATCGTCAGCGAATTGGTGATGTGCGGTTTCTCATTGATTGCGCATTAGGTCATGGCCCCGAAATGACGCCATGGCTTGCCGAGCGTGTCGATCAATCACGTATTGCAGTTGGTGGACATTCATATGGTGGACTCACAGCACTGGCCACTGTCTCGACACTTCACGAGTTCACGCCGGATGTTCGTGTTCGAGCAGCAGTCATGGCTCAGGGATATACACGAATTCTTCCTGACGAAATTTTTGCAACGACAGCGACGCCAGTGTTGATGGTGGTTGCGAACCAAGATCTAACGACGCCTCCATTGACTGATGCTGACAAGGCTTGGGCATTACTTTCTGCACGCGAAGGTCGCGCAGGAGGGATGTCGCGAAGGACAGATATTGATCATGCCGGACATCAGGCTTCGAGCGATTTTGGTTTATATGCCGAACTCGCTCCGCAGGTTGAAAATCTGCCCGACATGTTGCGTGCTTATTTGAAAATGGTTGTCGATGAATCGCCAGCTGAATGGATTCATGCCTGGCGAACCACGGTGTTGCGCCACGTTGTCCTCATCGACGAATTTCTGCAGTCTGTGTAATTAAACCTGGTATGTGCGGGCGGCAGTGTTATAGAACAAATCGGCGCGTTCAGACGCTGAGAAACTGCTGGTCATCTTCTTGTACGCATTCCACAAAACTTCGTACGACAAAGACAACCGGTCAACCGGGAAGTTCGATTCGAGCATGCAGCGCGACGGACCAAAACATTCGATCGCATGCAAGTAGTAATGAGATTGCTCGGCATTGAATTCATCTGACGTCGGTGGGCGAGTAGCGGTATTCCATCCGAAACCATTATCGGGCATGGCAAGTCCGCCGATCTTGACCACCACATTCGGGCATTTCGCAATCTCGGCAATATCTTTCTTCCATTGTTCAAAGATTTCGTCGCGCTGCGTTGCATAAGGTCCGACACCCACTGGTGTCCCGAAGTGATCAAGAACCATTGTGGTTCCTGGTGTCGCGCGAGCAAGTTCTAAGAACTCACGATTTTGGTGGTGATAATGCCATGAGTCGTAGGTGAAACCCCGTTCACCAAGTCGCGCTACTCCACGACGGAAAGATGGATCAAGGTACAGATCTTTCACCGAGTGTCCCGGAATCATCATCGCTTCAGGATGAGTTGCGAGTGCAAGAGCATCACGAATACCACGGAATAGTCCGCGGCTTGCTTCAACATGCATGTCAAGCAACTCATCACGATCATCGCGACGGAGATCAATAGAACTCACGATTCCAGCGATCAGCGGATTCGGGTCGCTTAAGGCTTCATCGGCGATGTATTTGGTTTCACCTAGCGAACGTAGGTGGTCGGGTGCGTCGCGGTTATAAGCCGAACCACATTCCATAAATATTGTCTTGACAACATTGTGTCCAGCGCCGGCGTCACGATGTAAATCGTTGCGGGTGTAGGGCAATCCTTGACCTTGCGGCCACATGTGGTGGTGTGGATCGAGAATGGGAAGTTCGGGTTCGACGATGTCTTCGACAACTTGGTCGAGCCACTCTTGGGTTCCTGGAGTTAGTTGAGTCACGCCGAAATCATGCCACGAATCGGGCTACATATATTTAGTCAGTGAACCGAGATGCGGGTAATGGTGGTCATGCTGCACCAATACATGTCACCGCGAGGACCAATCGCGGGGAAGACCGCCGACTGAATCGGACTTGTTGTCGACACTCGTGCAACTTCGGCGCCAGTAGTGATGTCAAGCACAACGACTTGTTCGCAACCAAGTTCGGGTCGATAGTCGGCTGTCACGATTTGTCCCGTTTCGGGGATGAGCAACATGTGGCACGCATGATTTTGTTCGTGAGTCCAACGTAAAGTCACCGAGTTTTCGTCGTAATCGAAGCCACTGATGACCCCATTACCACTGTCAAACCCGACAACGATTTGGCGTTTGGTATCAACGACAGGAGGATTGGCAACAATGCCATTAGGTAATCCACAAATTTCGGTCAAGGTGACACGGCCAGTTTGTTTGTTGACACGAACGAGGTGCAGTGGTGCTGTCGAAATTCC
>JBAXIP010000071.1:0-10075 GCA_037138315.1 Actinomycetes bacterium | reverse complement strand
AAGCCATCAGTTTCACGAATCGTCGGTGCCACGATGATTTGAATGGGCATATCTAGGTCAGCCACCATTCGTTGAATGACAGCGACTTGCTGAAAATCCTTCTGACCGAAAATTGCGACGTCAGGTCGACCCGCCGAAAATAGTTTGGCGACAACAGTAGATACTCCCAAAAAGTGTCCGGGTCGCGATGACCCCTCTAAAACATCGGTGATTCCATCTACTTGGACGCTCGTTGAGAAATTTGAACCGTACATAGTGTCGGCTTTGGGAGCGTACAGAAATTCGACTCCATGCTGTTGAAGAAGTTCAATATCGCGATCCATTTGAAGCGGGTACTTGTCAAAATCTACTGGGTTATTGAACTGCAACGGATTCACAAAAATCGTCGCTACGACTACGTCAGCGTGACGATGCGCAAGATCAAAGAGGGAAGTGTGACCTTGGTGCAATGCGCCCATTGTGGGGACCATGGCCACCGACTGACCATTTACTCGACATGCGTCAACAGTTTGACTGAGTTCCTTGGGAGTGCGGAGAATTAGCACAAGTTTTAGTGGAACGAGTGATCTTCATCTGGGAAAGTTCCACCTTGAACATCAGCGATGAAAGCTCTCGTTGCATCGATGGTTGGGGTGCGTAACTCGGCGTAATGCTTGGCGAAGCGATACTTCGAATCGCACAGGCCCAGAACGTCATGGAGAACCAAAACTTGACCATCACAATGAATTCCCGCACCGATGCCAATAGTGGGGATACTCACTTTTTGGGTGATCTCTTGGGCGAGCTCCATCGGAACGCCTTCAATTACTATCGCGCATGCTCCAGATTGCTCGACTGCATGAGCATCTTCAAGAATTCGTTCACGGCCGCCTGCTTCGAAACCTTCGGTACGACCTTGCACCCTAAATCCACCCATGCGATGAACACTTTGCGGAGTCAATCCGATATGGCCGATAACCGGTATATCGACGCGAGTGATCGCGGCAATGGTCTCGGCCATGTGTACGCCACCCTCAAGTTTGATGCACTGAGCACCATTTTTCATCAACACGATCGATGACTCAACGCCTTGCTCGGGACTGATTTGATACGAACCAAAAGGGAGGTCACCAACGACGAGCGCTTTGGTGTGAGCGCGTGCCACGCAGCGAACGTGATAAGCCATTTCATCAAGATCTACGGGAATGGTATTGCTGGTTCCTTGAACGACCATTCCAACTGAATCGCCGACCAAGATCATGTCAATGCCAGCCTCATCAACGAGACGAGCAAAAGTAACGTCGTAAGCCGTGATCATGGTCATGCGCCGACCTTCGGCTTTCCACACCGCAAGATCAGGAACCTGAACTTTCTTACGATTGTTGGGCAGCGATGGCATCACAGAACCTCGTGGGGTCGATACGGGGGAACAGACAGAACTAAAACAGCAGAGCGAAACCTAGCGACATAGGTGCCTAGATAGTCGCTTCAAGTACTGATTTTTTGTGATATCGGGCATGCCCATCATTGGTTCACAAACGCCGAAGGGCAGAGGTCGCGATAGCTCACCATTCCATCGGCCGATGTTGAGTGCAAAATGGCTTCGGTACAGGCTTGGGCGAACATATCGGCTCCAGCCGCCAGCACCTTGTTGAGTAACGATGGACGACCGATCGGGTCGTTAAAAATTGGCTCGTTTTCAGTCAGTACTAATTCACCGTGGCCGACCGACAGTCCAAATATCGTGTCGCCATCATTCATGAGATGCGCAGGTCGTACAGCTCTGGCGAGACCATCATGAGCAACGGCAGCGAACTTGGTGCATTCAGACTTTGATAAACGGAGGTTTGTCGCGACCACACCAATAGTTGTATTCAACGAACCTGCGGTTGATAAAACAGGTGTCGCGAGGCCCGCTAAATATTCTCGCAGTGCCCGACGGTCGGTGGCGTTGGGACGACGTAAGCGGGTAGCGGACTCATTCCATGGAAGACAAGTAACTGGATTGATCACAGATCCAATTGAGTTGACGACGGCAATTGCCGAAACTATTTGTCCGCTTTCAATACATGTACTGGCCATTGCGAGTCCGCCTTTGAGGCCACCAGAGCGCGCGCCTGCTCCAGCACCGACACATCCCACCGCAGTCGTTTTTGTTTTTGCTGATCGCGACGCGCGATAGCCGAAGGATGAATCTGGGCGGTTGATGAATTTTCCTCCACGACCAAGATCAAATATCACGGCTCCTGGGACGATAGGAACAACCCACGACTCATCTTGGCCAACTGAAAAACCACAACCGGCTTCTTCGAGATATTCCATGACTCCTTGGGCACTGGCTAATCCGTAGGCACTACCGCCACTCAAAACAATGGCGTGTACCTTCTGAATCAGATTTTCAGGACGTAAAAGATCTGTTTCACGAGTGCCTGGTCCGCCGCCTCGCACATCAACGCCTGCGATGGCTCCAGCAGGTGTCAAAATCACCGTCGTACCGGTCAACCATCCTTGCGATGTCCGAGAGAAATGTCCGACTTTGACTGAGCCGACATCGGTAAAAGAATCATTGAGTGCCGTCGCGCCCGACTGTGAACGATTGGGATGATCCATCTGCCCATGCTGACAGATTTATCCGTGCCGACAAGCACTTACCGATAATCTCAAGGCGTGAAGGACGAACCGGCTTACGCACCAACGGCGATGTCTAAGAGTCGAGCCTGGCGTAATCGGTTCTTCGCTCGGGCGGTTCATTACCTGTGGGAGATGGCCATCGAGGCAGGAGCCATAGGGGCGACAACTCGTCGAGGTCAAAAGTTCGGATCATTCGGGCAACAAAGCGTGATCTGCTTTCCGCCCAACACAATCTTCAATGAGCAATTTATTCATATTGGTCGTAACACCATGATCGGGCCGCAGTGCACCTTGTCGGCTGGAATGGTTCCGGGTCAGCAATGTATTTCGGAACGTATTGTGACGATTGGCGATCGTTGTCTCATCGGTAAGGGGAGCGGAATCGTCGGGCATTTCTCTATTGAAATCGGTGATGACGTCTGGACTGGCCACAATGTCTATATCACCGATCAAAATCACGGGTATAAAGATGTGACGTTGCCGATCTCGGTGCAAACAATGCCCGAAAAACCCGTACGTATCGGAAACGGTTCGTGGCTTGGCTACGGCAGTGTGATTCTTCCAGGCGCCGATATCGGCGAACATGTTGTAATCGGAGCGAACAGCGTCGTCAATGGTTTAATTCCGTCATTCAGCGTTGCGGTTGGTTCACCTGCAAAAGTCATTCGGCAATTTGTGGACGGCACGTGGCAAGACGTCAATAACTAAACAGCTAAGTCCATCGGCGCCGCACATGACGTCATGCGGTTGTTTGTAGTGAAGTCGTTGATGTAATCAGATTCCGGTGAGCCTTCAAGCATTGATTCTGCAAAAGGCGCATTCTCGCCAGTGCGTAAAACTGCCGTGTAATCAATTCGCGCATTGATCCAACTTTGGTAGATCTCTCGCCAGCGACTTGACAGCTTTGCGTCCTCAACACCGTTCGGATCCTGAGCCGTTACATCATTCAGCATTTTCTGAACGATCACCGTTGCTTTATCAATGATGTCTGCTCTTTCAGACAACGCATTTCCATTCACCGAATCGATGCGACGAAGGTCGATAAGTTTGTCACGTTCAAGATTGGCATTTTTGCAGATCTCTTCTGCCCGAACAGTCCAGGCCTTATCTTCGAGCACGTTGACACCCTGCTTCGAAGCAAAAAACAAGGCATAGACCCAAAACGCTGCGAGACAGACGCAAATTGTTCCCAGAAAGAACTGCAATGGACGGCGGGACCGGGGAGACTTCTCGCTGCCTTCAGTCATGATGACGCTCACGATGTTTTGGCTGGACGATACGACGTCGCAAGTTGCAACACTGCGCCACCGATTCCGAGTACAGCGGTAACAACGAGGGCACCCCAACCTGAAATCGTAAAATCAATGGCGTTGTCGATTGACCATTCACCTGGGCCCATCGCACCGACGGCGAGCGCACCCAACGCGATTGTCGCGCAGTACTCCCATCCTTGATTCGGAAGGAACACAAAAAAACCGACTTTCAAGTGCGAGGTATAAATGGCGACCACCATGACGCCAATGACGCCAGCAGCAGCAAGCGGTGTGAGCAATCCTGAGGCGAGTAAGACGCCTGCTCCAATTTCGGTCATCGCAGCCATGCGTGCTTGCCACGTTGGCCACTTCATTCCGATACTTCCAAACCATGATGCAGTACCAGAGAGACCGCCCTTGCCGAAAACCTTGTTGTACCCGTGATAAGCAAGAAACAGACCGAGCACTAACCGTAAAACAAGCAAACCAAAGTTGATTTGATCTACTCCAAACTGACTTTCAAGACTAAGCATGGCTTCAGATTACTGCTAGGAATATTGGGTGCACGATCAATCACCAACTTCAGGAAGATTTCGTCGCTCAATTAAGTTAATTCGCGCACTGATTTCGTATCATCCGGGTCTTTTTTCTATTTCTATGGCTGGGGCTGCACTTTTCGCTGTTTGCACAGTCGCTTCTTCGTGGCTACTTCGATGGATTATCGACGAAGTCATTGTTCGGCGTTTTGACACGCAACATTTGTCGCTTTCCAGAACTCTCACTGCAGTTGCTCTATTGCTTGGACTATCGCTGATCAGGGCTGGAGGAGTCATCGTTCGGCGCTCCTTCGCTGGACGTGCCCAATGGCGTACTGCACAAAGTCTGACGGAAGAAGTTGTTGATGTTCTTGTGGATCAACCACCTCAGTGGCATCGACAGCAATCGACCGGCGACCTGCTCACGCGTGCCGGTGTTGACGTGGACGCAAGTGTTGCCGTGATGGCCCCGTTGCCATACGCCAGCAGTGTGATTCTGATGATGGTTATCGCGGGAATTGGATTGATTTCCAATGACGTAGCTCTTGGTATCGCAGCAACTCTGGTCTTTCCTCTGTTGATCGGTCTCAATGTGCTTTATCAACGCCGTGTCGATAAGTGGTTTGATGTCGCCCAAGATGAATTGGGCTCTCTTTCGGCGGCAGTTCATGAAAGTTTTGAAGGGGTCACGGTCGTCAAGGCATTCGGCGCGGAATATCGTGAGACTGAACGGTTGGCCGTCATCGCTTCTCGAGTGCAAAACGCAAGGGTTGTCGCCATACGTCTGCGATCCCTGTTTGAAGCTGCTCTTGATTTCGTTCCGAACCTCACCAATATTTGTTTGGTGATTGGCGGAGCATTTCGTGTACGAAGCGGTGACTTGACTGTGGGCGAATTGGCCAGTTTCATTTACATGTTCACACTGCTTGTCTTTCCTCTTCGGCTCATCGGCTACGCCCTCTCCGAAATGCCCCGTTCGCAAGCAGGCTTTACTCGCATCCAAACACTCCGCCTCAGTCTCAAAATTACCGACCCGAGGTCGAAGTACTTAACCGCGGACAACGCCCTTCACATTAATGCAGTTTCAATAGGTCACGATCTAGGACACGTCTTGTTAAGGGATTTTTCCGCGTCATTTCAACCGGGAACTTTTACCGCCCTGGTGGGATATACAGGCTGCGGCAAATCAACTTTGCTTCAATCCATTGCTGGAACGATCCCCCTGTTACAAGGCGAGATATACGTGCCAGGAAAGCAGGTCCATATTGTCTTTCAAGAGCCTTTTCTTTTCGGAACTTCGGTGCGTGACAACGTCTGCATGGGCGAACAGTTTGAAGATCACGAGATTTTTTGGGCACTGGCAGTCGCCGAAGCGGATTTCGTGCACCAACTCCCGCAAGGGATCGACACTATTATCGGAGAACGTGGCGTCGGTCTATCTGGAGGCCAACGCCAACGTATTGCCCTGGCCCGAGCCGTCATCAGGCACCCCCGAGTTCTTTTACTTGACGACACAACGAGCGCTCTTGATCCCAACACCGAGATAAAGGTGTTGAAGAATATTGAGAACGAACTTCGTGCTTCCGTCGTGATTGCGGTCGCGTCGCGACCATCTCTCATTGGCATGGCAGATCACGTGATGTTTTTTGATCAAGAATCAATGCTCGGGCCAAGCCAACATCTGGAGTTGCTGGTACAAAGTGGTGCCTATCGGGCGCTGATGCAAGCGTATGAACGTCCAATTGAGCTGTTTTTGACAGAGAGTCAGGATCTGTTGTGAGCGAATCTCAACGCAACGGAGCCATTGCAACACTTAATCAAGGGGTACGCGCCGTACCTAGCCTGCGTCAAGGAATCGGTTCCACAATATTTTTGGCTTTGATTGGAGCAAGTGGTCGAGTCGTCGTTCCGGTTGTCATCCAACAGGCCATCGACCACGGCTTGCACCCATCTTCCGATTCTTCGACTCAATCAGTCGATATTGGGCTCATCATTCAACTGTGTGTTGGTGCCGCAATCTATTTGTTGGTAGCTGCGGTTGCGCAACGAACTGCTGTTTCTCGATTGGGTCAACGAAGCGAAGCAGCGCTTTTCGAATTAAGAGTTCAACTTTTCCAACATATTCATCTGCTGAGTCTTGAAGATCACAATGACGAACAACGAGGTTCGTTGGTTTCACGCGTCACGTCTGATGTCGAGACACTTTCGCAGTTCTTTTCGTGGGGAGGTTTGGCGTACTTGCTAGACGGCGCATTAATGATCATTGTCGCTGGGGTCATGCTTGCGTACGACTGGGTGTTAGCCCTCATTGTCATTGCGATTTCAACACCATTGGTATACGTACTACGTCGAGTGCAATCAAAGTTGATCGCCGCTTACGACGCGACCCGCTTGGCAAATTCAAATGTTTTGGGGTCGACTGCCGAACTAGTCACCGGCGCTGAGACATTGCATGCATATTCAGCCGGTCAAATCTTTAGTCAGCGAGTGAAGAAATCGGCAAAGGCTCGAGGGGACGCCCAAACCAAAGCCACAATGATCGGGGCACTTCTGTTCCCCTCCGGTGAAATTTTTGGAGCGATTGCGGTTTCTGCAGTCGTGTTTGTAGGCCTCTGGCGCGGTTCATCTTCTGGTCTGACCGCTGGAGCGCTTGTTGGCTTCATTTTCCTGACGTATCGATTTCTTGAACCAATCGCCGAACTCACCGAGGTGTTGGATCAAACGCAAACAGCAGTTTCTGGTATGCGGAGAATCTTGGGAATCTTGGCGATACCTGTTGGTCCCACCGCTCCGAAGTATCCGATTGAGATTGGAAAAGGTCCCTTCAATATTCAAATTGAGGACCTTTCGTTTTCTTATCGCCCGCGAGAGGGCGAAAGTGTCTCTGATAATCCGCCGGTCTTGAGGAATATTCAATGTTCAATTCCATTTGGCAAGCAAGTAGCCATTGTTGGCGAGACTGGTTCTGGGAAAACAACTCTTGGTCGTTTGCTGTCAAGATTTTCGGATCCAACAAGTGGTCAGATTTCTATCGGAGGTGTCCCGCTTGACCGGATAGGAAATGAAGAGTTGCGAAAGTTGTTAGTTGTTGTCCCGCAAGAGCCTTTCCTTTTTTCGGACACCGTTGCGGCGAACCTTCGTTTTGCCCTTCCGCAAGCGACTAATCAACAACTTGTTGATGCATTCACCAACGTTGACTTGCAGGATTGGTTCGAGTCTCTACCCAAGGGTCTTGAAACTCTTGTTGGTCAACGTGGATCTCAACTGTCAGCCGGAGAGCGTCAACTGATTGCTCTTGTGCGTGCGTCGCTCATTAACCCAGCCATCCTGATTCTTGATGAAGCCACGTCTTCAGTTGATGCTTCAACCGAAGTCCGGTTGACTCGGGCTCTCGACAAGCTTTCTCGAGGTCGAACAACAATTTCGATTGCTCACCGATTATCGACAGCTGCTCGAGCAGATCAGGTTCTTGTCCTTGATGCGGGGTTATTGGTTCAAGATGGATCGCACGACGAATTGGTTGTTGCTCCCGGTTTGTACTCCGAGATGTACAAATCTTGGGAGTCGTCACACGACACCTCTGATTGAGGCAGATAAAAGTGCCACAATAGGTTGTATGGAAATTGTGCTGGTCCGTCATGGGCAACCCGAATGGATCCGTGAAGACCTCAATGTTGATAACCCGCCTCTGACCCAGTTGGGCTTGGCCCAGGCGCAGTGCGTCGCACAGGCACTTGCGAACGAGCATTTCGATGAGATTTGGGTATCGCCATTGGTGCGTGCTCAGCAAACCGCCCAGCCACTTTTAGCTCAACGCAGTATCAACGTCGGGCCTGATGTCACGCAAGATTGGCTAGAGGAGATTCGTAACCCTTTGTGGCACGGAACTCCCCGTCAGAAAGCCGACGATGCGTACCGCGAAGAACGTAGCCGAATCGCCGAGAAGCGCTGGGATGGACTGACCGACGGCGAGCCAGTTCGCGATTTTGTTGTTCGCATCCATGCTGGTGCCGACAAATTCTTGAGTGATCGTGGCATGATCGCCAGTAGTCAAGAACTGCCGGTTTGGCATATTGAAAAGCCTGATCGGAAGATTCTTTGCATCGCTCACGCCGGAACTAACAGCGTTTTTATTGGTCATCTTCTGGGCCTTGCGCCGACCCCGTGGGAATGGGAAAGATTTGTGATTGCCCACGCCTCAATCAGTCGTCTTGAGTCTTTCCAAATCGGAGATGGACATTTTTTTGGTTTAACCAAATTAAGCGATGTCGAACACATGGCTAGCGATCAAAGGACCTTTTAATGACTCAACGTGATCTAGACCAAAATCTTCTGAAGATGTATTCGTTCTTGGTCTTTTCAAAGCTTGAAGGTGCAGTCACCTCGGGCATGATTCACCTCGGTGATCGGCTCGGTTTGTACCAAAGCCTTTCGTCGTTTTCGCACGCCGTGACATCTGATGAATTAGCCGCATCACTCCAACTTCATCCGCGTTGGGTCCAAGAATGGATTCATAACCAAGCGGCCGCGCGACTCATTGAAGTAGAGATTGATGAACAGGGGACCGAGCGTTATTCAATGACACCCGAAGCGGTTGTTGTTTTATCCGATGAATTACATCCCGCTTTTGGAATGGGCATGTTTCATCGTCTCCCTCAAACCATGCAGAGCCTCACCGTTTTGCCTGAGAGTTTTAAGACGGGTATCGGACTCGACTATGACAGTCATGGCCCCGAGGGAGCGGTCGGTATTGAGCGAAGTTTCGAACCCTGGAGCCGCTCATATCTTCTACCCGTCGTTCTTCCCTCACTTGACGGCGCAGTTCAACGTTTAGAAGCAGGCGCGAAAGTAGCCGACATCGGTTGTGGGGCAGGAGGAGCTGCAATTCGAATGGCCCAGGCCTTTCCGAAAGCAACGGTCACCGGATATGACATTTCGCGTTTCGCCCTCGACCGAGCACTTGAGAAGAAAACCATTGACGCCACAGGCAACGTCCATTTCGTAGATCCCAGGGTCACTCCACTGCCGGCGGATGAGTCGCTCGACATCGTGACTGCCTTTGACTGCATTCATGACATGACCCATCCACAAGATGTCATGGAAGCGATTCGTCGTTCGCTGAAACCAGATGGAATTTGGCTTCTCGTCGACATCAAAGCCCTCGACACGTTCGGCGAAAACATGGCAAAAAACCCAATGGCGTCATTGATGTACGGCATCAGTGTGATGAGTTGTATGTCGTCAGCAATGTCAGCAGTTGGTGGTGCCGGCCTCGGGACATTAGGTCTTCCCGAATCAAAGGCGCGCAGCATGGCTTCAGCAGCGGGATTCACCCGTTTTCGCAAGTTAGACGTTGAGCATTCGCTCAATGCGTTTTACGAGGTTCGTCCGTAATAAACCATAAGAGAATTCAAAACTTTCCTGAGGGGGAATCATGAGCAGTGACATCACGATTGACGTAGTTAAGACGGCGAGCTCTGCACTCAGCATGTGGGCACACATTGCAACTGTCGGCGCCGATCAAGAACCCGATGTCGTTCCTGTTCATCCATGCTGGGATGGAGAAACGTTATGGATCATGGTTGGATTGACATCAACCAAGACCCGAAATGTTACAGAGAACCCTCG
This sequence comes from Actinomycetes bacterium, assembly GCA_037138315.1. Classification (GTDB taxonomy): domain Bacteria; phylum Actinomycetota; class Acidimicrobiia; order Acidimicrobiales; family Ilumatobacteraceae; genus Casp-actino8. The sequence continues at coordinate 48 of JBAXIP010000071.1, read as the reverse complement.
GGTCGCCCTTCATTGGCAGGTCACTGAAAACGGCGATGGGGTAGAAGT
>JBAXIP010000070.1:0-10220 GCA_037138315.1 Actinomycetes bacterium | reverse complement strand
TGAATCAGACAGAACGGACCTCGTCACGAGCGATTTGTGCGTCAGCTGGTCGACCAACGCTGGCTCGATATTCAAGCGAGGCCCCAATCATCTCGCGGAATAGTGGGTGCGGTCGATCAGGACGGCTCTTGAACTCGGGATGAGCCTGAGTACCAACCCAGAACGGGTGATCCTTCAGTTCAATGAATTCAACAAGGCGACGGTCGGGCGACGTTCCGCTACACACAAAGCCAGATGCCTCAAAGCGAGTTCGGTATTGGCTGTTGAACTCATAGCGGTGACGGTGACGCTCGCTCACGACGCTTTCGCCATAGGCGTTGGCGACCTTGCTACCTGGCTCTAACACGGCGTAATAAGCACCGAGGCGCATCGTGCCACCCTTGTCGGTCACATCGCGCTGATCACTCATGATGTCAATCACCGGATGCTGCGTTGACGGATCAAATTCAGTTGAATGTGCATCAGTCATACCCAAGACATGACGTGCGTACTCAATTGTCATGACCTGCATTCCTAGACACAAACCAAGACATGGAAGATTGTTTTCGCGAGCAAACTCAGCTGCTGCAATTTTTCCTTCAACACCGCGAATGCCGAAGCCGCCAGGGATCACCATTCCGTCAAGTTCGCTCAAGCGACCAGCGGCCAAAAGTCCTTCAACTTCTTCTGCTTGAATCCAGTCGATCTCGACACTGGCTCCATGGTGAAAGCCGGCGTGCTTAATACTCTCGACAACCGACAAGTATGCGTCGTGTAATTCGATGTACTTACCGATCAATCCAATGCGCACTGGCTTGGTGGCATTTTCAACCATCGTGACCACGCTCTGCCATGACGAAAGATCTGGCTTTGCGTCAATCTGTAAGACATCACACACCACCGTGTCAAAACCTTCGTCGTGCAACACCAAAGGCAATTCGTAAATGTTGCGCACGTCAGCAGCGTTGACAACAGCGCGCTCATCAACATCACACAAGTTTGAAATCTTGCGCTTCAAGCTTGGGCTCAACGATTCTTCACTGCGGCAAACAATGACATCTGGCTGGATTCCGCGGCTACGCAATTCGGTCACGGAGTGCTGTGTGGGCTTGGTTTTCTGTTCGCCCGACGGGCCAATAAATGGCACCAAAGTGACGTGGATATAGCACACGTTTCCACGGCCGGCTTCTTTGCGATATTGACGAATCGCCTCTAAAAACGGGAGGATTTCGATGTCACCAACGGTGCCACCAACTTCGGTGATCACCACGTCAACATCATCAGAAGCCATACGACGAATTCGACGTTTGATTTCATCAGTGATGTGCGGAATCACTTGCACGGTCTTACCGAGATAATCACCACGACGTTCTGCAGCAAGCACTGCTTGATAAATCGAACCAGTCGTTGCGTTTGAATTACGCGAAAGACTTTCGTCAATGAATCGTTCGTAGTGACCGAGGTCAAGATCGGTTTCTCCGCCATCATCGGTCACGAAAACTTCACCATGTTCAAATGGATTCATCGTGCCCGGATCGATGTTGATGTATGGATCAAGCTTCTGCATAGTGACACGCAGACCACGCAGTTTCAGAAGACGACCGAGCGACGAGGCAGTCAAACCTTTGCCCAAAGAACTTGCAACTCCACCAGTCACAAAGATATGTTTCGGCATTTTGACCTCCGTTTGGACAAACCAATTACGGGAGATCACCCTACAACTATTCCTGACTCCTCAGTGTCTTACTACGGTCCCCATGCAGGAAATTCGGAATTCTTTTTCGCTAGTCGGTCGAACTTCTTGATGTGAGTAGCTCTTTGGCATGTCGGCGAGCCGCCGTACTGTCTGGTCGACCCGACAACATGCGGGCAATCTCGTCCACTCGACGCGCCCCCGAGACCTCAGCCGCACTCGCCAACGTCACTTCAGCGCCCTTGCGATCAACGATGTTCTTTTCAACGACCACATGGTGATCGGCAACGGCGGCCACCTGAGCCAAGTGCGTCACGACGAATATTTGATGGGCAGCGGCAAGGCGCGACAGGCTCTCTGCCATGGCATTGGCGGCCGAGCCACCGATGCCGGCGTCCACCTCGTCAAATACCAAAATAGGCGGACCTTGGGTGAGAACCATGCGAATAGCCAGCATGGTTCGTGCGAGTTCGCCACCAGAAGCAACCTTGCTCAGTGGCGCTGCAGGAGTACCTGGGTTGGCCGCGAGCATCATCGTGACCTCGTCGGCTGGATCATCTCCCCCGACCTCAATGTCAACCACCGCTCGCTCCATCGCCAACTGGGTGAGGTGACCAGTAATGGCCGACCCGAGGGCCTTCGCTGCCCCTTTGCGCACTTTGGCGACCTTGGCTGCGGCTTGACGCTCACGCTTTTCGACGTCAACCCGCTGCTTTTCAAGAGCCTCCACTCGAACCTCAAATGACTGCAGCTCATCAAGACGCAGGGACGACTCGTCGAGGTAAGCAATGACCTCGGCCAGCGATTCGCCGTACTTGCGACGGAGTTCACGCAGGCTCTGGCGACGTTGACGTACGTCAGCCAGTCGCTCGGGATTATCTTCACAGTTTTCACCGACGTTGCGAATATTTGAGGCTGTGTCGGCGAGGTCGGAAACGAGGTCCCGGAGACGATTGGCCTCAGCTTCAAAAGGTGCCCGATTTTGCAGCGCGGCGATGACCGAGCCCAAAACGTCGAGAACTCCGTCGTCATCATTAATTCCGGCCAGCGCCACATGTGCGGCCTCGCGATGTGCTGTGGCATCAGCCAAGACATCTTCTTCGACTTCAAGAACGTGTTCTTCGTTTGGGTCATTCAGCGATGCCGCCAGAATTTCTTCAACCTGGAACTTCAGTAGATCAATTTCGCGGGCCCGAGCTCGGGTGTCACCACCGAGCGCTGCCAACGACGCATCGATTTCAGTCAGTTGTGCTCGAGCCTCGCGCAGCGCTGTCAAATCGGTTTTTGCAAATTCGTCTAACGCGGCACGCTGAACCGAAGCCGATAACAAACTTTGATGGGTGTGTTGACCATGTAGGTCGACCAATTTCAAACCGATGTCAGCCAACTGACCAACTGTCGCCAAACGACCGTTCACATAGGCCCGTGAGCGACCATCAAGCGGAATCACTCTACACAAAACGATTTCTTCATCGTCGGTGACAAAACGACCTTCAACTCGAGCCTCAGTAGCCCCGGCCCGAACACGACCAGCGTCGGCTCGACCGCCTACCAAAAGACTGATGGCTTCAACCAACATGGTTTTTCCAGCGCCAGTTTCGCCAGTGAGAACAGTCAGTCCGTGACCAAGAACTAAATCAAGGCGATCAATGATTCCGAGATCTTCAATATGCAATTCACTAAGCATGAAACGTCGACCAATTCTTATCGATCAGCCAAACCGAATTTGGCTTTCAAAATTTGGTGGAAACGCTGCGGTTGCATCCGCACAAACAATGCGGGACAATCAGAAGCTGAACAGGTCACTGAGGCACCGCCCTCAAGAGACGCCACTTCTTGACCATCAATCGCCAAGCCCACCGATCGCGCTCCATCAACATCAATCCGAATAGTTTCAGTTGGTCCAAGAACAAGCGAACGGTCAAACAACATGTGTGGCGCCAATGGCGTTAGCAACATTGCTTCAAGAGTAGGTGATACTACGGGACCGCGGGCTGACAACGAATAAGCAGTCGACCCGGTTGGCGTAGCAACCAAAAGACCGTCGGCTTGAAAAGTTGTAAACCGCGCGCCGTCGATACTCACTGCCAGTCGAACAGTTTGACCAGTGCGCTCCTTTTCAAAAGAAGCCTCATTCAATGCCCGCCAGGTCGATTGCGATCCATCGTTCTTGACAACAACCACGTCAATCACTAAACGCTTTTCTATTTCGTAGTCATCAGCGAAGAAGCGCTCTAAAGACGCCACTAAGTTTTCAGGTTCGACCTCGGCCAAATAACCCAACAAACCCATGTTGATACCAAGTACTGGCACCGCAGCGCCGTTCAGCATGGTGACCGAACGCAACATGGTTCCGTCGCCGCCGATACTCAACACCAATTCAGCCGATGCAATATCGGTGGTTGTGCAAAGATCAACGTCAAGACCGAGCGACCGAATATCAACCTCTTGCGCTACTGGCGTATGACCGTGCTTACGCAGCCACTCAACGGCTTGGAGGGCGACGACTGTGGCTTCGGGCCGTTCAGAATGCCCGACGATGACGACCTTTTTGGGAGATGCAGACGTCATAGAGACATCTTCTCACGCACGGTGGCATATAAGAGGAACTCTTTGTTCCCTTCGGCCCCAGTAATGGGCGATGAAATGATCTGGTTAACCGTCGCCCCAGCATTTTCGCAGGATTCTCGTACGCCGTCACAGGCCGCCTGATGCAGTTCGGGGTCAGAAATGATGCCCTTACCCTTCGACACATCACGGCGACCTACTTCAAACTGCGGTTTCACGAGCAATACCAATTCACTTCCTGGTCGACACACCCCAACAAGCGAGGGCACCACAAGGGTGAGCGAAATGAATGACAAATCGGCGACAACGACATCGACTTCTCCCCCAATATCGTCAATCGTCATGTCGCGGACATTGAAACGTTCGATCACGGTGACTCGTTCGTCGTCACGAATCTTGGGGTGTAATTGTCCATGTCCAACATCAAGCGCAACAACATGGGCGGCGCCGCGCTGCAAAACACAGTCGGTAAAGCCACCAGTTGATGCACCCGCATCTAAAACTCGCCGGCCAGAGACATCAATGCCACACGCTTCGAGAGCCGCGTCTAATTTCTCGCCACCGCGACTCACAAAACGGGCTGGGGGTCCACTCACGACGACAGCATCGGCGGGATCTACTTGATGCGCTGCTTTTGATGCAATCGCGCCATTGACCAAAATGCGACCTGCATCAATCAGTTCGGTTGCTTCACGTCGACCCGTCACCAGTTGTCGACGAACTAATTCAGTATCAAGACGTTGTCGACGAGCCATGAGAAAAAGAAGTGAAGTAGGTCAGATACTCAGGCTGAAGTTGCGTCGGTCGTCGCCGACTGAGCTGAAGGCTTTTTCGGCGCAGCTTTTTTGATGGGAGCTTTCTTTGCCGCAGCCTTCTTCGCTGGAGTCTTCTTCGATGCTGCTTTTTTCGCCGGAGATTTCTTGGCAGTTGCCTTCTTTGCTGGTGCCACCGGTGCTGGCGTCGTCGTTGCAGCCGTTGCAGCCGTTGCAGCCGATGCTGCCACCTTGCGCTTGGCGACTGTGTCGGCCACCGACTTCGCGGCAGTTGCCACCAAAACGGTTCGAGTTGCTTCAAGACTGCGCGTCAAAGTTTCGACTCTCTTTTCTAAATGATCAATGCGCTTGATGGCTTTGGTCAATTGCTTGGCAACTTCACGTTGAACAGCATCATTGAAATGTTCTGCCGATTTACGACTTGCCGCAACAACTTCAGCGATGATCTTTTCGGCATCGCGACGACGCTCTTCGCCAGCCTTCAGTAATTCGCGAACAAATTTGTCGGCGGCATCTGGTCCCATCGGGGACACAGTGTCGAACAACTTCTTCATTGAGTTTTTGTTGATCGGGTTCTTAGCCATGACTAGACGCTACCCCGATTTTTTGAGAGCCTTATTTCAGCAAATAGTCAGCGACGCCGGCCAGATTGGGCACGTCAATATCAAGGGTTGTTCCCGCAAACCACGACGGTTTATCAACAGGCATCACCCCCGCTGGCGTGACTCCCGAGCGCACCAAAGCAAAGCGACATCCCAGCGTGGTGGCAAAGCCGCCGTCGGTCGAGGGACGATCTCCCACCATGACGGCGTCGGGGCCAACACTTGGCTCGTACGCCCTCACCACGTCAGCCATCGCCTGGTGGGGCTTGCCCGCCACAATTGGGTCAATTCCAGCCGCAGTAGAAATGGCCGCCAAAATGCTGCCGCCGCCCGGAATCGGACCGTTGGGAGTCGGGTACGTGGCGTCATCATTTGTGCCAATGAGGCGCGCTCCCTGACGAATAGCCGTTGAGGCCCGGCGCATGATCTCGTAATCGAAATGGCGATGAAATCCCACAATCACGGTGTCAACTTGCGCTCCGCCTTCGCATTCTTCATGCGATACCGAAATTGCTCCCACCTTGGCAATCGCTTCAGCCAGACCAGGACCACCACACATCAAAACTCGTTCGCCAGCACGCAACAAATGTGCTCCTGCCATCGCCGAAGTAATCACGTCGCCAACCGCTGATATTCCCACCGCCAGAAGCGCAGCTTCTTGATCGGCCACCGAGGCGGACGAATTGTTCGTCACGAATAACACTCGGTGACCATTCGCTCGCAAGCGTTCAACCGCGTGCGCCGATCCATCGATGGGTTCATGTGCCAACCACACCACACCATCGAGATCACACAACACCGGAAATTTATGAAAAATATTCATGACCTAGCGATCTTGTCACGCGCTCACCGACATTGGCATGGCAATCTAGAGATGTGCCCCGTTTTGAACCGTTTCACGCTCTCCGTTATACCTCAGCCGACCTGAATTTGGTTGCTGCTCCCCCATACGACGTTTTGTCCGAGGCCGATCGCGAAGCATTGGCACAGCGTCATCCAAACAACATCGTGCACATCGATGTGCCCGTTGAGTCCGATGGTCCTGGTCGTTATGACGCCGCTGGCGATGTTTTAGACAATTGGGTCACCCAAGGCGTGCTCGTTGAAGATGCCGAACCTTCATTCACCATTTATCGCATGACTTTTCGCGACGAAGCGGGAACCGAACGCACGACATTTGGTGTCATCGGAGCACTAGAAGTTGTTGACGAAGGAGCTGGTGGAGTTTTACCTCACGAACGAACGACTCCTAAGGCCAAGACTGACCGTCTTGACTTAACTCGTGCCACGATGACCAACTTGTCGCCAGTGTGGGGCTTGTCGCTGACTGCGGGGCTCACCGAGTTGTTGCGGGCTCCCGGCGAATTGCTCGGTACCGTCACCACCGAAGGTGTCACGCACACCATTGAACGAGTGTCTGATCCGGCTCGCGTTGCGGCAATTTCGCAAGCAGTGAGTTCAAACGAGGTTGTCATTGCCGACGGCCACCACCGTTACGCCATTAGTCGTACGTTCCGTGACGAACAACGAGCCGCCGACACCGGCAGTAACGGTTCAGCCGAACTCACTATGACATATGTGGGCGAACTCATTGAAGAGCAGCTGAGTGTTGAAGCGATTCACCGGTTGTACACGGGCATTGAATTTGCGGCGTTACACGCAACTTTTGCAAAGTTCTTTGAATTCGTTCCTGCTGGCAAAGTTGTTGCGTCCATCACGTACGACATGCAAGACAAAGGTGCACTCGTGTTGATTGACAACCAGGGCAACGGAACTTTCATGATTCCGCGACCAGAAATGTTTACTGGTATTCGCGACCTCGATGGCGCACGTCTTGAACATGCGTTAGTCGATACCGAACACGATGTGAGTTACCAACACGGCGTCGGACTTGTTGTTGACATCGTTGCATCAGGAAAAGCGGCGGCAGGCGTGTTGATTCGCCCCGTCACTGTTGCCGAAATTCAACGCACGGCCGATGAAGGATTACTCATGCCGCCAAAGTCGACGTTCTTCACACCCAAGTTGCGCACTGGTCCGGTCATTCGACCACTGCACTAACGATCGGTGCACTAAATCTTTGAAGAACGTCTCACGTACGTGAGGCGTCGAAGATTCCTTGAACGGTTGAGTCAAGCGTCGCATTGAATTCTGCTTCGCTCTGCTTGGCCGACAAACCCTCGGTCAATGCACGCGAGAAGCTGGCGATCACACCATGGTTACGCGACAAACGCTGATTTGATTCTTCACGGCTGTAACCACCCGACAAAGCAACAACGCGCAACACGCTCGGGTGCTTCACGAGTTCTTGGTAAAAATCGTCAACTTCGGGCAAGGTCAGTTTCAATATCACGGGCTGATCGGCAGGCTGAGCATTGAGTTCGGCCAACAAAGCAGCCTTCAACAACACTTCGGCTTCTTTTTTGGTCGAGCTCGTGATGTCAACTTCAGGTTCGATGATCGGCACCATGCCAGCGGCCAAGATTTGGCGACCGACGGCAAACTGCTGAGCGACAACCGCGTCAATGCCAGCCTTGTTCGCTTCTTTGATCACCGAACGCATCTTGGTGCCAAAGATGCCCTTGCTGGCGCCCTTGGCAAGCAATGCATCAAGTTCGGGCATGGGCTTCATCAACTGCACGCCATCGGCGTCGTCCGCCAAACCTTTGTCAATCTTCAAAAACGGAATGACACCCTTGGTCTTCCACAAATAGTCGGCGCTGCCCTGGCCTTCGATGTCGCGGTCCATAGTTCCTTCGAAAAGAATGGCGCCCAGAACTCGGTTGCCACCAAACGACGGGCTCGTCACCATACGACTACGCATGCCGTGAATGAGGTCGAACATTTGGGCATCGCCCGAATACTCGTTCTCTTCGATGCCGTACAGGCGCAGAGCTTTCGGAGTACTTCCACCACTTTGATCGAGAGCGGCAATGAAGCCATCGCCACTGCGCATGCGGGCCAACTGTTCTTGATTCATGTGGGAAGTCCTTTGCCGTCGTACTGCTACGAAACCGTTGTGTCAAGAGTAGTCGTCACTCGAGCGCCGATCCCAGCCTCTCAAGGTGGCGCGAGACGAGTTTCTTGACTCGTGCCTTTTGGCGGGTGGGCACAACATCGGTCGCCACCACTTCGGTGCGACTACCCGTACCACCAGCGGTTTTAAAGAATCGACGCGAGATGGATCCCACCACAAACACTTCGTCGCCAGCGACCAAACCCAAAATGTCGTCAGGTTTGGCCGGGTCAAAAATGGACACTGGCACCGAACGAGTCGGTTCGTCCTCGTGACGAGTCGTCACTTCAAGACCAATCACCGATGATCCTGAATTCAAGTCCCGCGCCACGGGTTCGCTGCTTAAAGAACCTCGCAGCAGAACAACATTGACTCCAATATTTTCCAACGATGACATACAACACCTTTCAGACAGATCGCCAAATGACGATGGTCTGTTGTGTGCCGTGAGCCCAATCTTGCGGTGAACAACTTGCGACGTGTTAGTACGAGGCGAGACGTTCAGAGACGTCGGCGTATTCCTTGTCGTGCAGAGCAACACGCTGGAAGAACTCACGGGCCTTCTGCACATTGCCGGCCTTGTCGTACAAATCGCCCAAGACATACCACTGCTTTAAGTGGTACTCGTGAACGCGACGAGGAATTGCGGCAACCTTCAACATCAATTCAATGGCGTCTTTCAATTCGCCACGATCAGACAGTGAGCCTGCAGCAACCATGCGTCCTTCAGCCATCACTTCGGGCGAAGGTGACAATTCTTTGAGTTCAGCCCACACTGCATCAACATCGCTCCAGCGACGCTGAGCACGATAACAGTCAGCTAATACGGGCATATCTTCAATGTGTAAACGAATCGAACGAGCAAGCTCAAGAGCAGCAGTGGCATCGCGCCATTGACCCATGCGATAGCTCGCGAGTCCAATAACTTCGTGAACTGCAGCCACACCAGAGAGTTCTTTAGTGAGTGATTTAGCAATGCGCTTCGCTTCTGAGTAACGCTCGCGCTCTAAAGCGATTTGCGCAGCCTTCAAACGACCACTTAAACGATTGGCACGAACTGGCTCGAGAACTTTCGCAACATCGGCCTTGGTCTGGGGATCTAATTCGTCTTCATCTTTTGGTCGCGCCGACACGGTGCGTCGCGGTGCGAGCGCACGGCGCACAGCACCTTCGGCGGCATCGCGGACTTCATCTTCAACTCGACCTTCATCGACCCAGGTCTCGGCTTCGCGAGACACCGGAGTCTGTTCGCGGTCTTTACGCACTTCGCCACCGCCACGTGAGCGCACGGCTTCACGACGACGTTCGGCTTCGTTCTTTGGTCCGCGTGGTGCGAAGTCTTCGCGACGAGGTCCACTACGCCTACCGCCATCACGGCTGTCATCACGACGCGGACCAGAAGGGCGACCAGCGCCTGCACCATAACGACGAGGCGCACGATCACGATCGCCACCACGTGAATCGGCTCCTGAATCATCGCGACGGGCCGGACGATCACCATATTCACGACGCGGGGCACGATCACGATCACCGCTGGGTCGATCTCCAAAGTCTCGCCGAGGGGCACGATCACGATCGCCACCACGAGA
>JBAXIP010000069.1:0-10323 GCA_037138315.1 Actinomycetes bacterium | reverse complement strand
CCAACCGGAGCCGTGTTACTGCAATTGCGCTGGGTGTGCATTGAAGGTCAAATCAACGAACGTGTTGACCATCTTGAACAACCGGTATTTGCTTGGAAATAGATAGTTTCCTGCCGATTTCTTGAAGAAGTCACGAACTCAAACGACCGAAAAACCTGGAGTTCTATTCAAGGGGAAGCATTCGTGAATCGGTATCAACGTCTATTACAAACGTATGCGGGTCTTCTAGTACTGAGCCTCGGGTTAGTGTTGGTTGCGAATTTATTAATCACTAGTCAACGTGCACTCCCCCTAGCCATCACCTTGCCGGTCATCATTGCCGGCGCAACCCTGAGCGGCCGTCGTACATCGTCGTTGGGAGTTACTCGTTCTGAACGTCAAATTGTTCTTTCGCCAGTAGGCCACTTCTTCTTTGCATCAGCGATTCTTCTTCCACCATTTGCCTTACCAATCGTCGCGTTCGTTATTCCAACCCAACGAACATCACCTTCAAGTTGGTTGATTCGTTTTCAACGACTACTCACGATGAATGCATCAAGTCTGGTCTTCTGGTTAGTCGTCAAGAATCAAATTCTCACCGGCGACTTGACGAATCGGCAAGTGTTGGCATTTGTTTTAGCAATCACTGCTCACTTACTTGTGGACTTACTCATCGTTTCGGCCATCATGAGCCTCGCAAGTCAAAAACCGGTTCTTGTTACTGCACATTGGAATCCAAAATCTTTACTTCGAGAATTCGCCGAGATTTCAATTGGTTGTATCGGCGCCATCGTCGCTCTTATTAACCCACTACTACTTTTGACAGTTGTGGCGCCATGTTGTTTGGCCGTCGAACATCTTCGGGTCAATCAGTCGGCACAACTCAGCAAGCGTGACACCCGAACCGGATTACTAAATTCATCTGGCTTACAAGAATTTGTTGACCACGAGTTTGAACGCAGCAAACGTCATTCAACTGAACTGTGTCTTGTGGTACTTGATCTCGATTTTCTGAGAGATGTCAATAACAATTACGGACATCAAGTCGGCGACTTAGCAATCAACGCTGTCGCCACACAGATATCGGTATTGACTCGAACAATTGATGGGACTGCTCGTATCGGTGGCGAAGAATTTGTTGTTGTATTGCCCGACACAAATTTGGTAGATGCGGCAAAGGTTGCCGATCGAATTCGAACAGGAATTGAAGACCTGCAATTGCCAACTCACCGCGGAGTTCTTTGCGTCACGATTTCAGCTGGCGTCGCTATACGCCACCAAGGTGAAACGTATTCAGAATTGTTTGATCGAGCAGATGCTGCGCTTTACGCATCTAAGCGACTAGGTCGTAACCGAGTTTCGCTCGCAGATGAATTTGTTGAGACTTTCCACGCCAACCAAATAAATACAAACTGAAACGGAAGTCGTCCGTAGGCGACAATCTGTTTCGAGAATGGCTCATGACGCCAATCCCACACCATGTACAAGTTGGCCGGGTACACCGCTACAAAAAGAGCGATCGCTGCTAGTGCGCCGTACTTGCGATACTTCGGCCACAACAACATCGGACCAACAATCAGTTCTGCGACACCGCTGACATACGTCCAAAATCTTTCATTGGGCGGCAACCAGGGTGGAACGATGTCATTGAAAAACTTGGGATTTGCAAAGTGCATGACTCCGGCGAGCGTGATGAATGTGCCTAACGCAGTAGCGATTCGACTGGCATTTTTGGAGTTCATCTAGCCAGTTTGGTTTGTACCAAACGCAGAGACTGCATCGTGCGCCCGGAGAGACTCGAACTCCCAACCGTCTGATCCGAAGTCAGATGCTCTATCCATTGAGCTACGAACGCATTTCGTAGGAAACTGGCGCCCACGAAAAAAAATGGCGCACTGGCAGGGACTCGAACCCCGAACCTTCTGATCCGTAATCAGATGCTCTATCCATTGAGCTACCAGTGCAACGGCGATCAGCCTAGAGGGCTAATCCGCAGGTGGAAACCTCAGACGCAAGCGTAAACAACTGTCTTGGAAAGGTTGGTCGTGGCGTGGCCACTATCGGACACTGAGATATTTACCGTATAGGAACCGTCGGGAAGCGACGATGGGAAGCCGTCGAACCAAAAAGACTCTTCTGCACCATTGACGTACGAGGGACCAGGCTGAGAGACGGAACTACCTTGTACTGAAACGGTGACTCGAGGCGACGTTCCACCAGTTACCACCACATCCAACGTAATACTGCCCGGATAAAGACTCGGACAACCAGTATTTGAGCCGCTCCACTCGGCGGTCACGTTCACCGGGGGCAAAGTCACTGGCGGAGCCGTCGTCGGTGCTTGAGTCGTCGGCACAGTCGTCGGCGCTTGAGTCGTCGGCGGCACAGTCGTCGTCGCAGCCAAAGTAGGCGCGGGCGTCGAAGGTGGCCGAGTTGTTGTGGATATCGGTTTATTTGCCTTCACAGTGGTCGTTGTTTGCGGAACGGTTGTGGTCGTTGTGGTCTCTTCAACAGTCGTCGTTGAGGCTTTGACCGTCGTCGAAGTGGAGTCTTCTGGCGCGACGGTCTCTACAGCGTTTTCACTCTCGGGGGCACTGATGTTGTCATCGCTACACCCGATCATGACCGCAGCGCCAAGAACCCCAACCAGAACCAGCTTTAAGAACTTTGATCCGCTTTTCATGTCCGATGCCTCAATTCAAAATAAGAACGAGTAGAGACTACCGAACTTCGCATAAAAAGTTACGGAGCGGGGCACCAATTTGGGGTACACCACGGGGCCCACGAGCCCGAGCGCTGCCACGCCGCGTAAGCCAACTTGGCGTTGATCTCGGGGTTCAGCAGTTCTGACGCATCAGTGACGCCATAGCCCTTCATCCACGACTTGTGGGCATTCCAGTTCAACTGGAACAAACCAATACAGCATGAATTGCGGCTGAGCGGATTCCAATTGCTCTCGCGATTCACCACAAAGAACGCGTTGTCTTCAAGTTCATCTGGCCAAGCATCGCGTACAAACTTCTCGAGTTCGGCACGAGTAAAAGTTTTCGTCGGGACATACTTCGGCGGTTGAGTCGTCGTCGGTGCCGCAGTGGAAGGAGCCGCTGCAGCAGAAGCAACAACCGCACCTTTGGGCAAACACAATTCTTGACCGGGCAACAACGTTGAACGCGATGTCTTGCCATTCGCTGCGGTGAGTTCAGAAATTTTGATGCCGCTCTTCTTGGCGATGCCGCTCCAAGAATCGCCAGTTTTCACTGTGTACTTACCCACACACACGATCTTGGCAACTGTCGTGGTGGTGACAACATTTGGTTCCATCGGCGCAGGAACCGTTGCTCCCGGAGGCAAACAAATCTCTTGACCCACCATGAGTGGCGACTGAATCGTTTTGTTGTTGGTGCCAGCAATCAAACTGGCTTTCACACCGGCGCGATCGGCAATACCAAACCATGAATCACCCGCCTGCACGGTGTACTTCGATGCACATACGCGCTTGGGCGCTTCTGTAGTTTCTGGTTCAATAACTATTGCCGCAGTCGTTGGTGCTGCAGTTTCGGGAACAGCCACAGCAACGACAGAGTCGGTGGTCGCTGGAAGAGTCTCTGGCTCAACCACGGGTGCAACAACAGTCGTGGTCGCATCGCCGTTCGTATCGAATTGCACAATTGCGGCGGCCCCACCGGTCTCAGTGACGTCAACTGCATTGCCATCGCCCCGCATGGCCCAAGCAATCGGCGCAATACACAGACCAACGACAAAAAGAGCTGCCAATCGACGACGGAACGGGTCTTTGGGTCCGCGAGGGAACCCTCCACCCGAACGTGGTCGACGCTGGCGTCCCGACCCGTTCGACCAGAACTGATCAGTCACCGAAGATTGTTGGTAGGTGCTCATGATGTTGAGGCGGCGAGACCATGCCCGATGCCTAGGTCAGTGTGGTCGTTTCGTCATACGATCGCAACAGAGCCCCGTGCCCAAAGCCCAGTCAACGTAGGTTTTCCACAGGACCGGGGGCCATAAGCCCACCAAAAAAGCAATGGCGCTTTCTTTTCCACAGATGAGAAAAGATCGCGCCAAACGCCAACAAATTGGCGGAGAGGGTGGGATTTGAACCCACGGACCCCGTTTCGGGAGTCAACGTCTTAGCAGGACGTCCCATTCAACCGTGCTCTGGCACCTCTCCATGGTGTAGCGGGTGAAGCCTACAGGTGGTCCTGATCAACTTCTCTCGCAACACTTTGAGCGGAACGGGAGGGATTCGAACCCCCGGGCCTTGTGAGCCTTCCGCTTTCAAGGCGGATGCATTTGTCCGCTCTGCCACCGTTCCGCCTGTGAGGCTAGCGACAAAAAGCCCGAGAGCAATCGGGCGCAATAGGAATAGCCCGGAGCGCTATTTACTGATGGTGGCCCGAAGCTGGTCGACCCAATCATCGGCATGCTGCCAGCGCGGGTCGGCGTGTTCGCGAGCCGTGTGTACATGGGATGAATGAGCCGGGTACGAGCCCAAGAACTTCACTCCCCCTTGTTTGGCATGAAGTGCTCGCAAGGCATCGGCCACAAGTTCGTCGGCAATATGACCTTCGAGATACATCACGAAGCAATAGTCGCCGAGGCCGCCATCTTTTGTCGGACGTGACAACAAGTTGGTGATGTTGACGCGACGCGCGGCGAACTCTTGCAGAATCGAAATCAAACTGCCTGGTTCGTCGGCACGCTGAAACACGACGATGCCCGTGATGTCATGACCAGTGGGCGCTGGCACGCCCGATTTACCAACGACGACGAAGCGCGTTTGATTTCCTTCGTGATCGGCGATATCGGTTGCTAACAATTCGAGCCCGTACAGAGTTGCGGCATTGCGTGGGGCTACCGCCGCGACTCCAGCAACGCCATTTGACGCAACTGTCTTTGCTGCATCGGCGGTGCTGTTGGCTGCATGAATTTCGGCATGACCAACGTTTTCGCGCAAATAACGATGACACTGCGCGGTCGCCACTGGAATAGACAACACCGTCGTAACATCGGCAATTAATGTTCCGGGCATGGCCATTAAGCAATGCTCAATATCAAGAACTACTTCCCGCTGGATCAATAGGTCGTAATCAAATGACAATGCATCTTGCGTGAAGTTGACAGTGCCTTCGATCGAGTTTTCAATTGGCACAACGCCGAAATCAACATCGCCACTTTCGACCGCATCAAGAACATCGGGGACCGAACGAAAGGCCACCAGCTCGCCAAGGTCGAGATCGGGTTGTGAGCGCACTGCCTGTTCGGTGAAGGTTCCGAAAGGTCCCAAAAACCCCACCCGCAAAGTGCGGGCAGTCAATTGCTGAGAATCAGTGGAAGTGTTCACAGTCGCCAAGGCTAGAGGCACGAGCGCCAAGTGGCAGGATGATTATGTGGATGTTGAGACCCTGCGCCAATTAATTGAGGGAGTTTCTTCAGGCACTATCGCGCCCGACGAAGCCGTTGAGCGTTTGAAGCGACTGCCCTTTAGCGACGTTGGCGACACGCTGGTCGATCATCACCGACACTTACGCCAAGGAGCACCCGAGGCGGTCTATGGACCAGGCAAGAGCCCCGAACAGTGCGTTTTGATCGTGCGCGAACTTCTCGACCACGGCACCGGACCTGTACTCGTCACGCGCACCACGGTTGATCAACACAAGGCTCTTGAAGCTGCTTTTGGGGTCGCCGATACTGCGCACGGGTCAATGCTGTGGCGAGCACCCGAAACTTGGTACACCGGCAACGCTTTAGTGATCTCGGCGGGCACCGCCGATGTTCCGATTGTTGACGAATGCATTTTGGCCTTGCGTGCGCATGGCATTGCCGCGAACCGCATCACCGATGTTGGAGTAGCTGGATTACACCGTCTATTGAATCGTCTCGAAGACGTGATGGCCGCTGATGTGATTGTTGTTGTCGCCGGAATGGAAGGCGCACTCGCAAGTGTCATTGGCGGCCTCAGTGGTAAACCAGTGATCGCTGTGCCCACCAACGTTGGATACGGCTCGGGCCTCGAAGGCGTGACTGCACTATTAGCAATGCACGCAACATGCGCCAATGGCGTCACTGTTGTAGGCATTGACAATGGTTACGGTGCGGCATGCGCAGTGGCACGCATTGTGCGTTCACTACGCCCCGATCAAACACAGGCGAAGCAAGCATGAGTACCGCTGCGTGGTTTCACTGTGGTGCTGGCACGGCTGGTGACATGACCATGGCGTCACTCATTGATGCTGGTGCCGATTCAATAAAGGTCATTGAAATTCTGGGCGGTCTTGCACTTGATGACTACGCACTGATGTTTGAACGCACTCAACGTGCTGGCGTCGGTGCTACTCGAGCCATCGTTGGAGTGCATCATCATGATGATCACGATCATGATCATCATCGAGCATGGCGCGACATCAAACAGCTCTTGACTGATTCCGAACTCCCCGATCGCGTTCGTGAACGTGCGCTCAAGGTGTTTGCGACACTCGCTGAAGTTGAAGCGCAGATTCACGGTGTTGCAGTTGATGACATTGAATTCCATGAAGTCGGAAGTGTTGACGCGATCGTTGACATTGTCGGAGTCTGCGCCGCACTTGAGGTTCTCAACATCGATCACATTTTCTGCAGCAATATTGCAGTTGGCCACGGGCACATCAATTCGGCACACGGAACTTTGCCTAACCCTGCACCTGCAGTCACTGCGTTGGCGGCATTACGCGGAGTCACCCTGGTTGGACTAGACGATCATCGCGAACTAGCAACTCCAACTGGTGTCGCATTGATGGCTGCACTTGCTGATTCATTTGGTGCAATGCCACCTCTCACTGTGAGCAGCGTTGGTTATGGTGCCGGAACTCACGACATTCCCGGTCGAGCCAATGTTGTCAAAGTTGTGATTGGTGAAACGTTAGAAAAGACAGTTCTTTCTGGTGCTGGGCAAGATGTGCAACTTCTTGAGGCCAACGTTGATGACGTCTCTGGCGAAGTGATCGCCCACACCATTGCCGAATTACTGAATGCCGGCGCTCATGATGCGTGGGCGACTCCCATCGTGATGAAAAAAGGACGCCCAGCATTCACGGTTCATGCGTTATGCGATCTTGCGCTCACTGAAAAGATCTCTGCGGTATTGGTTGCCGAAACGGGCACGCTTGGTTTACGTGGTTCGGTCATTCAACGTTGGCCGCAAACTCGCGAAGAAAAGTCTGTCACCGTGCACGGACACAACATTCGTATCAAGATTGGCAGTGGCCGCATCAAGGTTGAAAACGACGATGCAGTTTCGGCGGCACGGGCACTATCACTGCCGTTACGTGAAGTTTTAGTGCTAGCCGAGCAAGCTGCTCGACAACTCAACTAGCTAATGCTGCGTTCACAATCTGGGTGAGTTGATCAATTTCAATTTCGCCTGATGCACGAACTTTCACTTTTCCGTCTGCGCCAACAATCGCGAAGAATGGGTAACCCGAAATTCCGTATGCTTGCGCCGCATCCATCGCTTCAGAGTCAGCCATAACTGGCCACGGCCAACCCTTAGCTACGACCCACTGCGACGGTGGGTAGTTAGGTCGATCACTCGCAACATCAGTGCTGACACCGATGATTTGCAAATCGGCCGGAATCGCACCCGATGCTTGCCATTCGATGAGGCGTGGAACTTCACGATTGCAATGAGGACACCAATGCGCAAGAAAAACAACCATGTACGGCTTGCCATCACCAGGTGTCACCGAAAGATTTGATCCGTCAAAGGCATGGCCATTCAAGGTTGGTGCAGTTAACCCAATCGTTGAGTCGTCGCCGGACTCGGGCAAGGGAGCAAGTACTTCACCGACTACTTCAACTGGCTGATTTTCGCCAGCAGAAACCGGCCCATCACTCATTGGTGTGGTCGGCGAATCTTTTGAGCCACCCGCGACAACCGCAATCACCAGAGCAATCACAATCGCAAGCGTGACTCCGCCAAGAACCAACTTGTTGTTGTTTGACTTCTTGATTGGTTGCTTGGCCATTTTCTGCTCACTTCTCGGACAACTGATCGTGTGGTGTATTCGATTGAACAAAAAGTAGTGCAGCGATTGCAATAAATCCGCACAGGGCCATGAAGGCAAGTGTCACAAAGCCCGCCCGACGGAACCACACGTCGGTGCACGATGGTCCAATTCCACAAGCGCCGTCACCGAGCGAAGGCTTCCATTCGATGAGATAGTGGTAGGCCGATAAGCACACCCCGGCGGCCAACATCGGCAAGGCATACCAGCGCACATTGCGATCTTTACGAATCGCTGCCACCAGCAAAATGCCAGCCAACGGGTACATACAAATGCGTTGAAACCAGCACAAGCGGCACGGAACATAATGAGCAACTTCACTGAAGTACAGACTTCCTGCCGTTGCACATGAGGCAACCAGCCAGGCCAACCACAGCGACAATCGACGAATTTCGGCGACGACCGAAGCCTGTGGCGAAATCAAAAGTCCTAATAGGGCGAACGAAACTCCCCCGACCAGCGCAATCACAGCTAGCAAGGACGTAAAAAGTTCAACGGTTCTTACATCCATCATTGTCAGTATGCCCGCCCCACAGGCAAGAATGGAAACCTTGAACGAGTTAGAGCCCAAAGTCCCGATCGTTATTTCGGCCCAAGATCTGCGGGCTCTTGACCGCACCGACATCGTCATTGCTGACGTCCGCTGGTATCTCGACGGACGTGATGGTCGTAAGGCCTACACCGAGGGTCATATTCCAAGTTCGATTTTTGTTGACCTCGATCGCGACCTTGCCTCGTCACATCGAACAGACGCCACGAATGGTCGGCATCCATTTCCTACTCCATCGGCTTTCGCTGGCGCAATGTCACGACTTGGTATCGGAAGCGACTCATACGTTGTTGCGTACGACGACACCGGTGGCATGACTGCATCACGACTTGTTGTCATGTTGCGCATGCTCGGTTGCAAAGCATCGTTGCTTGATGGAGGCATTGCTGCATGGCAACGCGCCAACGACCAACCACTCGCAGCTGGCAAGCCCACAACTGTTAAAGCAGCATCGTTTACAACAGTTGAGTGGCCAAGCGATCAACTTGTGACCAGACACGATCTTGAGTCAATTATCGCCGAAGGTGCAATCAATTCTCGGCGAGTCATTCTTGATGCGCGTTCAGCCGATCGTTTTGCGGGCGCTGTCACTGACGCCACTTCAAAACTTGATCCTCGACCCGGCCATATTCCTGGAGCATTTAGTGCACCGTGGAACGCCGTCATCAATTCAGAAACAACAACATTCAAATCGACTGACGAATTACGCAGCCATTACGAATCACTTTGTGTAGATCTTGCCGATGAAGTCGTTGCGTATTGTGGCAGCGGGGTTTCGGCATGCGCCAACATCGTTGCAATTGAGCATGCTGGCTTTACAACACCACGACTATTCGTTGCCTCTTGGTCGGGTTGGTCATCTGATCCAGAAACGCCGACTGAAATAGGGGCCGTTGAACCCAATCGTGATTCGTTCGCCACGCAAGTCGCTGCGATCAGTTCAAACGCTGTGCGAGCCCTTCGACGAGCACGCCAAAAAAATCGACTCGCTGAAGTTGAATGGTTTGAAGCGTTATATCGCGTGTACCTAGCGGCGTTTATCTTCGGTGGCGGAATTTTATTTATCTCGGGTCTCGTTCCCGACAAGCCAGTCGCTGATTCGATGGCGACCGACATCGTAAAGTTCGGTCCCGCTTGGCTGGGGCTCGCTGGAATCTTGGCGATCGCCATGGGACTTCGCTCAGGAAGTCGCGGCGGACCATTGGCAATTGAAGAAGCAGATGTTCGCCATGTTTTGTTGGCACCTGTGAGTCGTCAACGAGTACTTCTTCGCCCAGCGGTTC
This sequence comes from Actinomycetes bacterium, assembly GCA_037138315.1. GTDB lineage: Bacteria > Actinomycetota > Acidimicrobiia > Acidimicrobiales > Ilumatobacteraceae > Casp-actino8. Next base: position 454 of record JBAXIP010000069.1, on the reverse strand, counting down.
AGCGACTTCGCTCGGCAATGTTTGCAACTGGTGCAGCAGGAGCAGTTGCTGGTCAATTAGCAGGCCGTCGCCTACCTGGCAGTGGAATGTCATGGGCAATGTCGGGTGCATTGTGGGGCATCACTGCTGGCGCACTTTTTATCGGATCAGCACTGTGCGCTCATTCACTGAAACTTCGAGGCTGGATGGCCAGTGTTATTGGCGGTGCGTTGATCGCCTGGCAAATCGCCACTGCACTTCCGAGTTCAAAACTCACCGGACCTGGCGACTTGCAAGGTGGTCTTGCGTTGTGGGGCGAAAGAACGCGAGTCAGCGAGCTCATCCCATCGGTTGTTGCAGCACTCTTGATCGTGATTGGCCTCGCACTATTAGCGCGTCAATCACTTGAGGCATTGTCGCGTCGATCGGCCCTCGTCACTCAATTGCGTTTCGCAGTGACATTGCAAGACCTTCG
>JBAXIP010000068.1:0-10413 GCA_037138315.1 Actinomycetes bacterium | reverse complement strand
CTGCGCCGCTCAGTAGCAATTTCACCAATGATGGATCAACTAGTTGGACCAGCATCGGCAAACAATGGTGGCAGATGGCTGGAGATAATCCCGCAGGCACCGTTTGGAACTATCCGCAACTTCCACAAATTCCCAGTTTTGAGCGACCAGGATCTCAAGCATCAATCGGCACTTGCTCGTTGTACTTTCCCGGTCGCTATCTCGGCACCACTGCACTCACGCTCACTGGGGGCACTCACTACTTTGCTTCAGGCATTTATTATTTTGAACGACCACTCATCATTACTGGCGGCGCACAAGTGGTCTTTGGTGAAGGAAGTTATGGCGGATGTGCCGTTGACGCTCAGGCTGCCTACGCCTCGACTGCTCCCAAAAGTCACGAGATCACTGGCAAGGGTGCGACTTTACTTTTAGGAAGTGGCGCAACGTTGTCCGTTCAAGAATCTTCAGTTCGTTTTAATCGGCGTGTCTCGACTTCGACAACACGAGGCAGTGAAGGTGTTTCCATTCGAACGGTGAACTTTGGTCAGAGCAATACCGCGGTGGTTATTCCTGCCGACACTGTCTTGCTACCTGATGGAACAACGACTGCTGTTGCGAGCCACTCAATTATTCCTGTTGCAAATGCCACGCCAGTTTCATATGTTTCATCAACACTCGCCCCGAGCACAACGTGGGGTGTTGATGTCCGACTCAATGGAACAGTGTCAACGACAAACCGTTTTCTTGTCGACGGCTATATCTTCGTCCCGAATACTGGCGTACGCGCAACAGGCACAACCGCCACATACGAATTTGGCATGTCCGGAGGAGTTGTCGCGACCAAATTTCAACTCGCCTTGTCACTTGCTCCAACCCAAGGAATTTCTTCATACAAAGTCGGCGTAATTAGTCAAACCGTTCAACGAAAGGTTCGGCTCGCAGTATCAACGACCGGCGGCGTGCGACATGCAGTCTCTACGGCAATCATCGAAGTGCACGCTGACAAAAGTTACGCCATCAATTCGTGGGTCGTTGATCCGTAATTGCTTTGAATTATTGAACTAGCCAGCAAGTACTGCGCGGGCGACAAGATCGGTTCCGAACGCAGTCAAAATTGCGAGGTACATCAATCCGGTTGCTGCCATCACGGCTGAATACGCGCGTTCTTGAAGGGCCTTCAACGTCACGACGCCTAAAGCTCCGGTGGTGATTGCGCAGGCCGCCCAAAACCAACCCAATTGTCCGCTCCAACCATCATCAACTGTCCCCGAAAAGACACTGAACATTCCCGTTGGAATCAACATCACGATCACTTCAAGTGGCCAAATAACAAGAAACGTACGCACGATGTCATTGACATGGCGCCGTGGAAGTCCTGGCTGAACGAGGTACCAATGACCAAGCAACATGGCATCGGATACAAAACCTAAAAAGGCCGCGCCAACAACTGTCCGAATAATGGCGACAGCATCGTTGCCACCATCAGAAACTCCGGCAGCAATTAACGCAATGAGTCCTGTAGCTACGGGCAACAAATCAATGAGCGGTTCAAATTCTTTGCCGCTGCCTACTTCTTTTCCAGAATCGTCACGCTCAATACCCGTCATTTCGGCAACCCGTTGTGATCGTCGGTCATGCTCACCGACATAGCCGCTCACTCCAGCCTTGCGCCGACTAATGCTTTGACCCAGACCAAGTGCAATTGCAATCGCCACACCGACAGCTCCGATGTCACGAATCGTTTCTGCAGATGATGAAGAAGCCGAGGCGAATCCGATGTAGGCCGCCGCCGCAGCCATCAACAGGTAAGTCCCGCGCAACAACCACCCATAACCCAATCCAACTTCGCGATGGCGGGTTGTATACCAACACCCCAACATTCCGCCAACTGCCCATTGCAGAAGGACCGTGGAGGCATCAAGTTCAATCACGATCTTTACGCTACGAGACCAAGGTGCTCAGAAAACAATTTCTGTTCAGGTTTCAATAGTCATTTGACTCTAGGCTTCTAGCGTGAATTCGCATCGACTCGTCAAGTTGCTCGCTAGTGCCAGTATTGGTGCTCTCGTGCTGAGCGGTTGTTTTACTGGCGAACGACCAACCTTGATGCCCGAAGAAACCGTTCCTGCGGTCTCCGATACCGCCATTCAAGAAGTCATCGCCATTTTGAATTCGACTCCCATCGCCAATTTCACTGTCGCCTACGAGGTTGTCACCAAATTCGGCGACCTTCACACCGCCGCAACTCTCGCGTTTGACCCCTCATTCGGGACGAGCATCACGATTGCCGAAGTTCGATACATCTACTCAGTCAATGGCACCACCTTGACGTGCTCAACGATTACCTCCGATTGCGCACCTGGCATCGATGAATCGCGAGTGTCTGACCGCCAACTAGTTTCAACGATTTTTAAGAAAGCAGCCATTGAACGTATGCAACAAGATGCACGAGTGGCAGTCGGTTCTGCCGTTGCTTCAACAGAAGTCATAGTTGACAACAACGCAACGTGTAGCGCCATCCCAGTGGTTGATGGCAACGGAGCCACCCAGTCAAAGACCTATTGCGCATTCACTGATCTCGGAGTTGTGGCTTCAATGGACACCGCTGATCTCACGATCACCGCACTCTCTTTCACCGCAACAACAACAGCCGATCAATTTTCGGCATAAACCAATTACTCGGTGGGATCACCAAAGGTGCTTCGATTCATCGAGCGCTTCGTGAGATTTTTCACTTCGACGAATTGACGAGGTTGCGGGGAGTGAATCACCGCTTGACCGACACCAAGCCACATCATGACGTGACCGGGATAACGCAGAAGATCTCCGGCTTGAGCTGTTTCTTGTGTCCGTGGGTCGGCCGCACGAATTTGGCGAGTCGAGTTATGCGGAAGGTTGAAGCCGGCTTGCCCCCAAGCAAACGACGTCAGGCCAGAACAATCGAACCCGACTCCTGGCTTCATGGCAAATCGCTGATAGGGAACGCCCACTTGAGTCAACGCTGCGAGCAATGCGGTCTGATGTTGAAGGTCCGAGTCGGCCCACGCGGCTTCTAACTCATTGGGGTCAAGAGCCAGTCGGTCAGCAACCATTTCAGCGGTCGCCCGACGCAAACGGATAAAAGAAATACTTGTTTCGGGCGCTCCGTCAAACCGAACGAGATCGTCGCGCAATTGTTCAAGAGCTCGATTGGCCGAAAGTGCCAACGGATCGATGTCAGGGATGACGACTGACATACCCACAACCGATTGGGCCGACGCAACTGACGTCGTCGAAACAAAAGAGACGACAGAAAGAACGACGCCCATGATGGCGATGAATCGACGCCCAAAGTTATTCGTGTGTGAATCGTTCATATCTCATCTCGAATCAAGTACCCGAAGGATTTTTGACACGATATCGCAACACAACTGTCATATTTGTTGCGCCCCCGTCATATTTGAGCCTAAAAATCGGCAATTTCATGACAAAAGTGCTGGTCATGAGGCAAGATAGCGACGTGGATATTTCCTCAGAGCATGGGTCACAGACCCCTCCAACTGACACCGTGGCCGTCCTTTTGGCCGCTGGCGCTGGTTCGAGATTTTTGGGTTCTGAGCACAAACTTCTCGTGACTTTGCCCCAATCAGGAGGCGCGAGCATTTTCGAGATGTCGCTGCAACAACTGCTCGGGGCCGGCTTCGCCCACATTGTCGTCGTCACTGGGGCCGCCAATATCCCCTCAACCATGCTCGCCCATCCCAATGTCACCGTCGTCCACAACAACCGCTGGGCCGATGGACAAAGTGGATCGGTTGCAATGGGAATTCACGAGGCCCAACGCCTCCAGGCCAGCGCTGTCGTTGTCGGACTCGCCGACCAACCCTTCGTCACCGCCGAGGCCTGGCGACGCGTTGCCAATGCCCCGACTCCCATTGCCGTGGCTGCATATTTTGGACGGAATGGAAATCCGGTTCGACTTCACGAATCAATCTGGCCTTTGTTACCAAATTCTGGTGACTCTGGAGCTAGAGATCTGATCCGCCTGCGTCCCGAGCTCGTTTCGCAAGTAGATTGCCCTGGTTCCGCGGCCGACATCGACACGCAGGAGGACCTTGCGCAATGGACCTAAACCACACTTTCACCGTCAATCAACCCATCGCCGAAACGTGGGTAGTTCTCACCGATCTTGAGCGCATCGCTCCATGTTTGGCTGGTGCTGAACTCCATGAAGTTCATGGCGATGTCTTCAAAGGTGGAGTCAAAATCAAGGTTGGGCCAATCGTCGCCCAATTCAAGGGTGAAGCCCAATTCGTTGAACTCGACACGGTGAACTTTCGCGCTCACCTCAAAGCATCTGGTCGCGACATCGGCGGCAAGGGCAATGCTTCGGCAACGATCACAGCACAACTCACTGCGGTCACACCGACAAGTACATCAGTCAACGTCGTGACCGACCTCGCTATCACTGGCAAGGTCGCACAATTTGGACGAGGCGCACTTGCCGACATCAGCGAAAAACTCATCGCTCAATTTGCCGACAACTTGAATGCACTGATCGATCGCGAAGGAGGCGCTCCTGCTCCATCGGCGAGCGCACCAGTCACTGATGCTCCGTCATCCACAGCTCCGACCGCCGGCCAAGTCACCGATGCGTCCGCAGACGAACCGAAGATTCGTAAAATTGAAGGACCCGCTGCCGAACCGTTGAACCTGCAGTCAGTGGCTGGTGGCGCAATGATGAAACGACTTCTTCCCATTGCTGGCGTCATCTTGGGCATCCTTTTGTTCATCGTGCGTCCGTTCCGCCGCCGTCGTCATCGCGAGAGTTGAACAACGACTTCGTTGTCAGTCCTCACGATCGCGAGATAGTTGCCCAACTTCTCGGACGCGAGCCCAACGGCTTATTTGCTGTCGTCGTTCGTGACGCCATTGGACTTCCTGTTGTCATCAAGAATGCTCCGTTCCTTGCCGATGGGACACCGATGCCGACCTTATACTGGCTGTGTTCCCCCGACGCTCTAATTGAAGTGAGTCGGCTTGAAGCAGCCGGCGGAGTCAACCAAGCCGAAGCTGAAGCCGATTCAACCGCACTCGAGGATGCCCACAGGCGTTACCAAGCCGAGCGTGACGCATATATTCCTCTTGATCATGTTGGCCCTCGGCCTTCGGGCGGAGTTGCTGGCACTCGAATCGGAGTGAAGTGTTTACACGCCCACTACGCGTGGTTTTTGGCCGGCGGAGACGATCCAGTTGGTCGTTGGGTGGCTGAGCGACTCGCAAGTGGCTCATGAATACGTCAGTACATGGTGCAGTCGCAGCAATTGACATCGGCACCAACTCCACCAACTTGTTAATCGTCAATCGTGATGGACGCACTCTTGAACGTCGAGTGACAGTCACTCGACTTGGTCAAGGCGTCGACCAGACACGCATGTTGTCGCCTGAAGCGATCGAACGAACAATGAATTGTCTCTCGATGTATCGCGGTCTCCTTGATCAACATGATTCACCTCGTCTGCGTATCGTTGCATCAAGTGCATCGCGGGACGCCCTCAACCGTGATGAATTCTTTGATCAAGCAGAAGAAGTATTAGGAGTCCGACCCGAACTTGTCAGCGGTGAGGAAGAAGCCCGACTTGCCTACCGAGGCTGTACTTCACAACTGATACCAGACCCCAATGGGCACCTCATCATTGATATCGGCGGCGGTTCAACCGAACTCATCGTGGGAACCACTCAGCTTTCGCAGACTTACAGCATTGACGTCGGCGCAGTCCGCATAACCGAACGACATTTGCGGCATGATCCACCACAACCTGAGGAACTCTTAAATGCCATCGGTGAAGTCCAAGATTTATTCGACGATGTAATACGAATTAATCCTTCGATTAAGGATGTGCGGCAAATCATTGGCACCGCCGGAACCATCGTGACAGTTGCGGCAATTGAAATTGGCCAGCAAGTATTTGATGCCAATGAATTGCATGGATTCCAACTGACTCGCGACGCCATCGAAGATGTGTTCCGAACCTTGGCAACCGAATCTTTGGTAGATCGACGACATAACCCGGGCCTTCCTCCCGAACGTGCTGATGTCATTGTTGGCGGTTGCTGTGTGTTGGTTGCATTAATGCGTGCCCTTGATGCACGAGAATTAATTGTGTCTACAAACAACATCCTCGACGGTATATGTGCTGAACTATTGAATAACTAATGAGCGCCGTATGAGCAATTTTGATTCACATCCAGCTCGAGCAAATGCCGGAATTCGCTTGTATGGACGACGCGTTCTTTTACGCCCTTTGGTGCCCTCAGATTTTGAAGCGTGGTCTGATGTCCGCCGTCGCAACCATGAGTGGCTCACCATTTGGGAACCACAAAAAATCAAACATGTCCCCGACCCCGAAACCGATCGTGATGCATTCAGCGCTCGGTGCAGTATTCGTGATCGCGAACGCCAAAACGGCACAGCGCACACTTTTGGTTTGTTCGTCAATCAAAACTTTGCTGGCGAAGTCAATCTCAATTCGGTTCAGCGCGGTGCATTAATGACTGGCACCATTGGCTATTGGATCGACCAAGGTCAGGCTGGGCAGTCGTACATTGCCGAAGGTGTTGTCGTAATGTGTCGCTACGCAATCGAAGACCTCGGCTTACACCGTGTCGAAATCTGCATCGTTCCACGCAATAGCAACAGTCGTCGCGTGATGGAAAAGTTAGATATCCGAGACGAAGGTACGGCCATTCGATTCCTCGAAATTAATGGTGCGTGGGAAGACCACGTGCGATACGCAATCACCGCTGAAGAATGGAATGAACGACGCGACGAACTAGCGGAGCACTGGCTCTAGAACAATTTCAATCAAGCCGATTGCGCAAGGTTGCGATAGGCCTCGGCTTTTTGTCGACGAACCGTGGTGCGACGCTTCCATTCCTTGACCTTCCAATGCCGCAAGTTGCGATTCTGATCAAGTTTCTTGACCGCCTTCGCGGCATCGTGATGATGGAGTGGCTTCCACTCTGCTCCAGGTTCAACCACATCGTCTGGTTCGACTCCGTGACTCACCAGTTCGGCCAATTCGTGTAACTCACCGTGAACACGATGACGTTCACCATGGGCATGGGCCCGCTGTTCGGCACGAGGTAGCGGTACCGCTTCCTGACTTCGATGGCGCTTGCTCATTCGGTCCTCCTTTAAAGGCTCCGTTGAACTCCCCTTGAACAGAACCGTACATCAATTCAAGGGAAATGCAAGTCACTTTTGGCGGGACGAAAGTCCCGAATAACGCCTAGGTTCGCTGGCGTCTACTTCTTCGACGAAATCTGGTTTTGTAACGCTGCAATACGTTCGGCAAACCACGGCTGACGTGTACTCCACAGTTGGGGCGTAAGTTCACGTTCAACAGCAACCACATGTTCAGAGACATCGGCCATGGCTTGAATTGTCTTTTTTGTTTCAATCACCAATTCGCGCGGGGCCGACGCAGCTCGTGCTGCCATTGCGTGCGCGACTGCTTGTAATTGATCATCATCGACGCAACGGTGCACAACGCCAAGGCGCTCTGCTTCTACCCCATCAATGACCTCACCGAAAATGACCGTAGCCATTGTCGTTTGTGGTCCGGCAATTCGACGCAGCATCCACGTATGACCACCACCGGGATGAATGCCGATTTGCAAGAAACGTGTATCAAATTTTGCTCGACGTGCTGCGATACGAACGTCGCAACCAAGCGCTAAATTCATTCCTGCTCCAACAGCAGCGCCATTAACAGCAGCCAAAGTTGGTAAAGGGCTGCGGGCGATGCGCAAGAAGCCTTCGTAAATGGTGCCCAGACTCTCGGACGAACTCTGTTGCAGATTGCCAAGATTCGCTCCGGCGCAAAATGCCGGCGCGGTACCCGTCACAACAATTGCCCCAACATTGCTGTCATTTTCAATGCGATCCATCGCCGAAATGATTTCGGCGACTAGTGGAGCCGTCAAGGTGTTGCGTTCGCCAGGATTGTTCAAGGTGATAGTTGCTACGCCGTCGGCAATATCGAGCAGGACAAGAGAGTCAGAAGAAGTCACGCCGTTAGTCTCGCAGAATTACGGCGTGATTCTGATATCCAAAACATTTCTGGCAATAAGGTTGAGACATGTCTGCTGACCCGACCTCGCAAGGCGTCCCCGACCGCAAGAGTCGCCCAGCGGCCACCGTCATTTTGACCCGCAAAAATTCTGACATCGATTGTGGCTTCGAAGTTCTGATGCTGCAACGCAGCACGGTGGGCGCATTCGCTGGAATGTGGGTTTTTCCTGGCGGTCGCATTGACGACGCCGACACAGGTCATGATGACCTGACGAAAGCTCGTTCGGCCGCCGTACGCGAAGCAGCCGAAGAGGTCTCAGCGGTCCTTGAACATTCAACCCTGACGGTATGGAGCCACTGGACTCCACCCGTGAATGCCCCCGCGCGATTCACGACGTGGTTCTTCGTAGCCCCATGGGCCGGTGACCAAGTTGGCATTGACAATCATGAAATTGTTGATTACCGCTGGATGGCACCCAACCACGCGTTGACATCCGGTATTCCGATGGCGCCACCAACCATTGTGACGCTGCATGAACTTCTTGAAGCCGGCGGCCATGACGCGATTCATCGTGGTCGCATTGATCCACCTTCGTATGTCACTCGCCCCGCCGTTGCCGCCGATGGTTCGTCGATTTTCTTATGGCACGGCGACGCTGGTTACGAAACTGGCGATCCCGATGTTCTGGGCCCGCGAAATCGGCTGCTTTTGCCTGAGGGGTTTGGTGGACCGGTGTTCACCTACATTCGGTCCGCCTAGAAGACTTGAGTTCGTCGGGTTGTAGCGTCATCGACATGCTTGACCATGTATTCACCGATGTCATTAGCGCGCTGCGTGATGCATTTGAAGGTGCGTTTCTTGAACGTCAAGCTTTTGAAGAACACTTTCAGGTTGACATCCAACTTGGCGATGTGAGTTGGGAAACGAGTTACGGTTTGCCTGGCGAAGGTCAGCCTCCCCGAATTGTTGCGCACATCTCTTTTGATTGGCCATCGTGGAGCCAAACCGCGTATCGCAAATGGTATGTCGACGAGTCAATTGATGAATTGCCAGCAATCGAAATGGAAATCGTCCTGCGTATTCAACGCATCAAAGACAACCCCGATCTTGCCGCAGTTCGTTCACTGCTTCCTGTCTTGAGCCCACTCATTGGTAATGGCCGACTTGAACGCGCTGGTCTCACCGTTGAGGCCACGTACCTCGATGATGAGGCTCTTGCCGAGCACGCTGTTGAAGCAACGTATGAGGGAATGTACGAATTAGCCGAAGAATCATTGGCCGATGGCGCAAATACATTATTGGACGAGCATTTTGGTGCCCTTGGCGGCTGGGTTGCTGCCATGTTGGTCAAACTCGGCGACATTAAGTATTCATTTCTCCCAGCCGACACACCAGACAGCGACTAACTCTTTATCAACTCTCAAGAAAGTTCATAATAGAAAGACGACCATGACTCTCATCACTTCTACCGACAGCGTTGTCCTTTTAGAGATCAGCGAGCGCATTGCGACGATCACTCTCAATCGCCCTTCGGCACGCAACGCACTTTCGACCGAAGTGTTGAAACTTCTCCCCCAACTCATGAAGCAAGCCGATGCATCAGACGACGTTGATGTCATCATTCTTACGGGAAGCGATCCAGCCTTTAGCGCGGGCCTTGATCTCAAAGAACTTGGTTCAACTGGAGACAACCTTGGCGCAGGCACCGGAGCTGACGGCCGTCCGAATGCTGACGGCATTCGCGGACCTTTTCCGGCTCTCAAAAAACCACTCATCGGAGCAATCAACGGCGTTGCTGTCACCGGCGGGTTTGAATTGGCATTGAATTGCGACTTCCTCATCGCATCCGAACACGCCAAGTTTGGCGACACTCATGCCCGAGTTGGCGTCATGCCCGGATGGGGACTCACGGTTTTACTTCCTCAAGCCATTGGTGTGCGTCGAGCCCGCGAAATGAGTTTTACTGGCAACTTCATGTTGGCTCCCGAGGCCTACGACCGCGGACTTGTCAATCACGTTGTGCCGCACGCTGAATTGTTGCCATTTACTCGTCGAATTGCCCGGGATATCGCCGGAAACGATCAACCTGGCGTTCGTCAAATCCGTGGCACTTACGCCGAAATCCATGCTGAGACAACAGGCTGGACCATTGAAGCCCGCGATGGGGCCACGTGGCGCAAAGAGCAGTTCTCCCCCGAAAAGGTCGAAGAACGTCGCCGCGCTATCCAAGATCGCGGTCGCCAGCAGTAAATAACCGCACGAGTTCTGGCAGACATGTCACGCCTGTGTTAGTTCTACGGCCATCCTGAGGTCGTGTAACCTTTGCCTACCGTTCGTTTGGCATTCCGCCATTCGATTAAGGGGAGGAAAAAAT
>JBAXIP010000067.1:0-10492 GCA_037138315.1 Actinomycetes bacterium | reverse complement strand
GGGTAGGGGTGAGGGTGGGGGTTAGCGGGCGAGGACGGTGTAGGTGTCTTTGCCAGACTTCAAAACGGTTCCAGGCACCGCCCCATTGGCCACTCCATTTTCCACGATCGTCACGCCATTGACCAGAACACGCTTCACACCAAACGATCCCGCCGTTAATCGCGACGAATTACCCGGAAGGTCGGTCACCAACATCGCATCTTCAGATCCGATTTCGTCAGGATTGAACACCACAACATCGGCGCAGGATCCTTCACGCAATTCACCTCGGTCAACCAACCCAAACAATTTCGCTGGTTGCGATGTCATCATCTTCACTGCAAATTCAACGGGCACTAATTTGCGACCACGAATACAGTCGGCAAGCCAACGAGTCGGATACGGGGCACCACACATGCGGTCTAGGTGAGCACCCGCATCGGATCCACCGATCATCGCCCGTCCGTCTTGCCACAATTCGGCCCTCATTCTCCACGATTCGGCATCATCATCTTGCGGAGTCGGCCACAGAATCGTTTTCAATTCATCAGCGATCACAATGTCGAGCAGTGTTCCGAACGAGCTCTTGCCTCGCTCAACAGCGACATCGCGAACAGTTCGACCCTTCAATCCTTCGTTTGCTGCCGAATAGGTATCGCCAATGACGTAATCGCCCCAATCGGCTAAACGTCGAAACACACCAGCCGCTTGCGACAAACTGTTTTCAAGCATGCGCACTCGGGTATCTGGATCTTGCAATCGCTGAATTCGCTCAGCCACTGGAACGCCCAAGATTTGTTGCCAACCTGGCAGCAACCACAAGCCACAAAAGCTCGCAAAACTCATGTTCATTGGCACCTGTACCGGCATCGTGAGGGCGACAACTTTGCCACCTAACTCGATTGAGCGGTCGTAGGCCGAAATCTGGCGCGGCACTCGATCGGCCTCACGGGAGTCAACGGTCAAAACGTTCCAGTTCATCGGGCGATTTGCTGCTGCGCTCATGAGTCCGAGTAGTTCAATTTCGTCATCAGCGAAACGGTCTAGACAACCAGGAACAATTCCTTCAAGCGTTGTTCCTTCGTGCAAACCAACTTCTTCGCACAGTGCAATCAACTCATCATGGGTTGCCCAACGACTTGCAACGGGCTCGCCGTCACCATCGCTGTGCGACGTGCTGTTGGTAAATGAAAAGCCCAAGGCACCTGACTTAATTGACTTGGCAAGTTCGGCGCGCATGCCATCAATATGTTCAACAGAAGCTTCAGCCCCCACAGCAGCAGGCCCCATCACATAGCGACGAATTGCGCAGTGGCCCACCAGAAAGCCAGCGTTGACCGAAATGTTTCCTTCAAGTCGACCTAAATATTCGGCAAACGTCTCCCACGACCAATCGGTGCCGTTTTCAAGGGCAGCCAATGGCATACCTTCAACCTTCGACATCATCTTGCGCAAATAATCGGCATCTCCAGGAATCAACGGAGCCAGCGTGAATCCACAGTTGCCACCGATAATCGTTGTCACGCCGTGAACACTTGACGGGCTTGCCGTTGGGTCCCACAAAAGCTGAGCGTCGTAATGGGTATGCGGATCAACAAATCCGGGGGTCACGATGCAACCCGTTGCATCAATCACTTCAGCTGCGTCTTGCTCGACGACTCCGATTGCGACGATGCGGCCGTCTTTGATACCAATATCGGCAACACGCGATGGCGAACCCGTTCCATCGATCACTGTTCCGCCACGAATCACTTTGTCGAGCATGTCCAACCAACTTTCTGCAAGAACTATCCAGGCGCCCCATAGCGGTCGGTGTCAACCCCCACAAAAGCGGCAATCAAACCCCGAAGAAATGGAATCTGACGGTGTGTCAGATTGTAGCCTTGCCATGGCATTCGTGCCGTGGCGAGTCCGCACCTAGGGGGAAATATGTCCAGTTCAGGTTCAGCAGTTGACAAGACCTACAAGATGCTCATTGGTGGCCAATGGGTGCTTGGCGACGAAGGTACGACGCCCATCATCAACCCTGCAACCGAAGAAGTAGTTGGCTACGCCCCTGAAGCATCAGTCGCTCAGGCCGAAGCAGCAGCCCAGGCTGCCCAAGACGCCTTCCCCAAGTGGTGGCGCACTCCTCCGGCTGAGCGCGCTCGTCTTTTGCAAGCCCTCGCCGACACCTTGCGCGAACGCCAAGGTGATCTTGTTCCGTTGATCATCAGCGAAACCGGCGCCACCGCAATGGTCGGATCCCGCATGCAGGTACCGGTCGCCATCGAGCGCTTTGAACGTTATGCCAAGAGCGCAGCACGCAGTCTTGATATCGCTCTCCCGCCATCAGCAATGCAGGCAACTCCGCTCGCAGCCGGTGGTCTTATCGGAGGCGTTGTTCATCGTCAGCCAGTCGGCGTTGTCGCCTGCATCTCGCCCTACAACTTCCCCCTTGTCAACATGGCCGGCAAGATCGCTCCTGCGCTAGCGGTTGGTTGCACAGTTGTCATGAAGCCTGCTCCGCAAGATCCGCTCGCTGTTATTGAACTTGCCGAAATCATGCACGAGGTCGGATTTCCTCCCGGAGTTGTCAACATCATCACGTCATCGAGCCCGGCTCCTGCCGCAGCACTCACAACAAGTCGCAATGTTGACATGGTGTCATTCACTGGTTCAACTGGTGTCGGTGTGCGCATTATGGAAGCCGGCGCCGCAACAATGAAGCGTCAATTGCTCGAACTCGGCGGCAAAGGTGCCGGACTTGTTTTGCACGACGCCGACATCGCGAAAGCAGTTGGCGCGATTCAAAGCGTGTGGGCCTTTCACAGTGGACAAATCTGCACAGCGCCAACACGAGCCATTGTTCATCGCAGTCGTTACGACGAACTTGTTGCTGCTCTCGCCAACGTTGCTCCCAACTTGAAAGTTGGCGACCCAACTGCGATGGACACGTTGGTCGGTCCCGTTATTTCGGCTGCCCAACGTGGCCGCATCGAGGGCTACATCCAAGCGGGCGCAGATGAGGGCGCTGAAATCATCGTTGATGGTCGTCGCCCCTCACACATGGAACGCGGCTTCTACGTTGCACCAACGTTGATTGCCGGTTGCACGTCAACGATGACACCCGTACAAGAAGAAATCTTCGGACCAGTTGTCGTCGTTGTTCCGTTCGACGATGAAGAAGAAGGCATTGCAATTGCCAACAGCACCGAATTCGGCTTGTACGACTACGTGTTCTCGCAGGACTCTGAGCGTGCTTACAAGATCGCTCGACAACTGAGAAGCGGAAATGTTGGCATCAACTCAGCTCAACGAAATCATGAAGCACCATTTGGTGGTTTCAAGATGAGCGGTGTCGGCCGCGATGGTGGCGACTTCGGAATGCTGTGCTACACCGAAATGCAATCAATTATTTGGCCCGGGTGAAATATAAAAGCTGAAAACTGTTACCGAGTCAATCACTGACACTTCTGCACAACGTTTGTTGCGAAATCATCAATAAACGGTTTATAGGCCGCAGCCATCTCGACGAGGCCAGCATGGTCGCCGGCTGAGGGATTACCAAGCGCCCACGGCATACAGAGCGTTCCGGTCATACCCATTTCTTCTTCGGCGCGCTTGTATAAATCGGCAGTCGGCATCGCATACAAACCGCAAATGATTTCGAAGTTGTCGTTTTCACGTCCGTACTCACGCAAGTAGCCCTTGAGTTTGTCGATGTACATCTTCGCTTCTTCAACTGGGTACGCATTACCAATCCAGCCATCACCAACTTTTGCTGCACGCTTGAGCGCTGCATCAGTATGCCCTCCGATATAGATCGGAATTCTCGAAGGAGGCGATGGTTCCATCGTGATCGCCGGAATGTCGTAGTACTCGCCGTGGAACTCAACCCAACCACCACCCCACATGGCGCGCAGTGCCTCAACCATTTCAGTCAGTCGCTTACCGCGATTCGAGAAGTCTTGACCTTGTAGGTCAAATTCTTCCTTCATCCAGCCAGCACCAGCACCTAAAGCCACCCGGCCATCTGACAAAACCGATGCAGTCGCAATTTCTTTAGCAAGTTGCAACAACGGACGATGTCCCGCCACATAGATATTGGTCGTGAAGTTCAATTGCTTGGTCACGCTGGTCATTGCGCCAATTAACACCCACGGATCGGGCCAGGCTGTTTCTGGTTCCCAGATTGGTCGACCATCGGGATGTGGAGAATACGGATACTTCGACTGCAGATTCTTTGGGTACACCAGGTGATCGCTCACCATTAGCCCGTGATACCCGGCTTCATCGAGCAACTGAGCAATATGCACCAGTTGTTTCGTCTTCATAAATGCCGTTGCACACCAGAACTTCATCATCACCCTCCGTTTCTGACACTCTGTCAGATGATGAGTGAACTTGACGGCATGAGAGAAGCAATTGTTCGAGTCGACATCCGTGAAATAGCCACTGGCAAGATCGGCATCATCACTCTCAATCGTCCCGAATCGCGTAACGCCCTCAACGCCGAACTCTCGGCCGCTCTTCCTGCCGCCGTCTCGCAATGTGACCTTGAACCAAACATGCGCGCCATTGTTTTGACTGGCGCCGACCCAGCATTTTGTGCCGGATTCGATCTTCGCGATGTTTCGGGCGGTGAGAAAAAGGGTGAGAACCCGCATCCCGGATATTGGGGCGCTCTCCCACCGACGCAAGTTCCAATTGTTGGCGCAATCAATGGAGCAGCAATCACTGGCGGGTTCGAGATTGCGTTGGCCTGCGATTTCTTAATCGCCTCAGACAAGGCGCGCTTCGCCGACACTCATGCAAAAGTTGGCATGGTGCCAGGTTGGGGCCTCACCATAAAACTTCCACAGTTGATCGGTACTGGTCGCGCACGACGAATGAGTCTTACTGCAGAAATGATTGATGCGCACACCGCACTTGATTGGGGACTCGTGACCGAAGTTGTGGCACACGATTATCTATTGTCACGGGCGTTAGAAATCGCGGAATCAATTGCCAACAACCATGCCGGAGCAGTCACTGCAATTCGTTCTCTCTACGACGAAGTCGAACGACTCGGAGACAGCGACGCTGCATACGCTCTAGAAAATCAACGCGCCCGCGAGTGGGCAAAGATGCGTTCTCAACAAGTACGAGGCAATTCGTAATGCGCGTTTACGCGGGCATGGATCCGCGTCTACCCATTCGCGATATTGCTGCGCATGCGCAACGTATTGAGCGGCTTGGCTACGACGGTCTACATATCGCCGAAACAATTCACGATCCATTTTTGGCGTCAATGGCTGCGCTTCAGGCCACGACAACTTTGACAGTTCGCACTTCAGTCGCACTTGCCCTCGTGCGAAGCCCAATGGCGATTGCCTATTCAGCATGGGATTTAGCAGCGCTATCTGACGGACGCTTTCAACTCGGTCTCGGAACCCAAATTCGCCCACACATTGAACGACGATTTGGTGCGAAGTTTGATGACCCGACTGGTCGCCTACGTGATCACATCGGAGCGGTTCGCGCATGCTGGCGCGCTTTCGATGGATTTGAGAAACTCGATTACCACAGCGAGCACTACACATTGAATTTGCTCACACCTAATTTCACACCCGACCCGCTGCCCGATCACATTGAGCGACCGAATATTTGGATGGGTGGAGTTAACAAAAAATTGGTTGAACTCGCTGGGCAAATTGCTGACGGCTTTGTCACGCATCCAACCAATAGTCATCCGCGGTATTTGCGCGAGTTATGCCGTCCTGGATTACAAGTTGGGGCAAATGCAACTGGCCGCGGTGTTTCAGAAATTGAACTTGTTGTCGGAACTCAATGGATACTTGGCGAAACTCAAGGTGACCTCGATGAACGACGAGAGCACAATCGGCGACTTTTGGCCTTCCTCTATTCAACACCTGCATACGAACGAACACTTGAATTGTTTGGCTGGAGTGAACTAGCACCGCAATTGCGGGCCCTCATCCGTGAACAACGATGGAATGATCTATCGACTCTCGTCACCGATGAAGTACTCGACACACTCGTACCACAAGCAACTTTTACACAATTACCTGATGTCGCAACACAGTGGTTCAACGATCTAGCCGACGGAATTCTCGTGGCTGCACCGCCGGACGAATCAAATGATCATTTACTTAAGACAGCAATTCACGAATTACGTAGTCGCTGAATCACATCTCGTGAAACGACTTCTTGACCTGAAAGCGCAACTGCTTCATCGCTTCCTTCAATAAGCCATCTTGTTGCAGTCGCAACATCATCAGGTTGATGGCCCGTCACCTCGCGGCCTTCACGCTGAGCACGCAATGCCATCACTTCAGTCGTCACGTGGCCAGGATTCAAACTGTAGGCACGTAACCCTTGTGGTGAGTATTCGGCGTGCATCACCCCAGCGATTCGATGAGCGGCACCTTTGGCCATTGCGTAAGCAACTCCCCATCCACCTTCACCTGCCGGCTTTTTAGGCACGAGCGAAGCGGCACCCGAAGTGAGGTGTACGAACACTCCTTGCTGACTACCCAGCATTCCGGGAAGAAACGACTTCAACAAAATCATTGGAGCAATCGCGTCTCCTTCAATGACCTTGCGCAAATTCTCAATCGGAAGATCTTGCAACCAATCATTCACGCCTGGCCCCTGATAGATCGCATTTGAAATCAGAGTGTCAACAACACCAAATTCTGCAAGCGCTGTTTGAGCCGCGCGAACCACACTCGATTCGTCAGTGAGATCCATCGCGATAGCAATTGCCCGCGCACCCAATGCTTGACAATTTTTGGCGACGTCAGCAACCGACCCTGATAATTCCACTCCCGCCAAAGGATCGTTCAGTGATGTCCCAGAGAACTTGGCACCACCATCAACTGAACGGGCGGTCAAAATCAACGAATGTCCTTGCTCGGCCAATGACAAGGCGATCGCCCGACCGATTCCGCGGCTCGCACCAGTCACCATGACGGTTCTTGGCACGGTCCTTGGCACAACTTGTGAGCGAGCGTCCGCTACTGAATTACTCATAATGAGCACTGTACGGTGGGCTCATGACTGAATCGCTCATTCGCTTTGACGAAAAGGTCGCCATCGTGACTGGATCAGGTCGCGGACTCGGACGAGAACATGCACTTTTCCTTGCATCACGTGGCGCCAAACTTGTTGTCAACGACTCGTCAGCCGAACATGCCACCACCACTGCCAACGACATCGTGCGCGCCGGCGGTATTGCGATCGCTAACACCTACTCTGTTGCTGACCCCGAAGCGGCACAAGACATTATTCAGACTGCGCTCAGTGAATTTGGTGCCTTGCATATCGTTCTGAACAACGCTGGTCGGGGCGGACCAACCGGGACCATTGAACAAACGACCGATCATCAAGTAGCGACCATCATTTCAACCCATCTTGTCGGTTCGTACAACATGTCACGGGCTGCTTGGCCCCATTTTCGCCAGCAACAATATGGTCGTATTTTGATGACCTCGTCGAGTGCCGCAATCGGCTCGCTTGGTATGCCGGCATATTCGATGGCCAAGGCTGGCTTAATCGGCTTGGCCAGATCGCTCGCTCTTGAAGGCGCCCCCGATGGCATCAAGGTCAATGTGCTGATGCCCATCGGCTACACCCGATCAGCCGCCCTCAATCCCAACGAAGACACTCGCAAGTGGATGGAAGACAACTTCGCTCCCCAGATGTGTTCCCCCGCGGCAGCCTGGCTTGTCCACGACGACGTTCCCTGTTCTGGACAGATATTTACGACCGGTGCTGGTCGGACTGCCATGATTTCGACGACTGGAATTCCAGGATGGTCAGGTGGGCCAGACGCAACTCTTGAGGGGCTTCGCGATCACTGGTCTGAAGTCACCGATGCCGAGGGGGCAATCGCCATGACCTATAGCCGAGACGACCTGAAGTTCTACACCGGGCCTGCCACCTGGCGGGACTAACCCCAGCCTGTGACTTCTAGATCGTGAGCGCAGTTAGGTGGGATTGGGTCGGTTTCTGACAGACTGTCAGAAACCAGCAGACGCTCGTCGCCTGCCTCTTTGCCACGGGGATCATCGCTTTCATGCATATTGGGGACACGCCAGAAGAAGCCGCTTTTCGAGCCGAGGCCCACGCTTGGCTCAAGACGCATGCCCACCGACGCGATTCGCATGAAGGCAAATCTGCCGATCACACTCGCGACCTCGCTGGCCACATGCAAGAGTGCCGCGATTGGCAGCGCGTGTTGTATGACAACAACTGGGCCGGAATCACCTGGCCCAAGCAGTACGGCGGTCGAGGCGCAAGTGCCATTCAGTCAGCCATATTCGCCGAAGAAATGTCGCAGTTTGATGTCGCAACCGGCGCCTTTGCAGTTTCGATTGGCATGGTCGGTCCAACGCTCATCGCCCACGGAACCCCCGATCAACAACAAAAACATCTCGCGCCCATCTTGAAGGGCGAAGAAGTCTGGTGCCAGCTTTTCAGCGAACCAGGTTCTGGTAGTGACCTTGCTTCACTCGGAACTCGTGCAGTGCGCGACGGTGACGACTGGATCGTCAACGGACAAAAGGTGTGGACCAGCTTTGGCCAATTTGCTGACTATGCAATTTTGCTCGCACGTACCGATGTCGAATTACCCAAGCATGCTGGCATCACTTACTTCATCTTGGACATGAAATCACCAGGTGTTGATGTGCGTCCCATTACCCAGATCACTGGCGTACAGCACTTCAATGAAACGTTCCTGACCGATGTTCGCATTCCGCACGCAAACATCATTGGCGAAATCAATGCTGGTTGGAAGGGCGCACAGACCACGTTGATGAATGAACGCAGCCATATCGGTTCAGGCGGAACGTGGTCAGTTGATCAATTGATTCAGCTTGCGCAACAACGCGGACTATCTGGCGACCTCAATATTCGCCAAGGACTCGCTCAAGCCCATGCTCGCGCCGAGACACTTCGCTACATGGGATTCCGCATGCGTACAGCGATGAGTCAAATGCGAATGCCCGGACCCGAAGCACTCACGCTCAAATTGGCGTATGCCAACCATTGGCGCCTCACCGCCGAACTCGCGACCGAAATTCTTGGAGCAAGCGCAATGCTCTGGGCTGATGACGCTCCCGAAGACAATCAATGGGGCCAACACTTGCTGAGCCAATTTGCCATTCGCATCGGCGGCGGCACCGACGAGATTCAACACAACATCATTGCTGAACGTGGACTTGGCTTGCCGCGCGAACCTCAACTTGACAAAGACATGCCGTGGCGTTTGTCGAACAAGGTTGGATGAAAGAGAATCGACATGAGCGACACAACCTCTGACATCATCGTTGATGCAACTCCCGAAGCTAAGGCTGCATTCTTTAGCGAACTACAAACCTATGTCGGCCTAGAAATCGGCGCGCCGACTCCAGCACCTGATGAAATCAACGCCCCAATGATTCGGCATCTCGTCGAGGCTGTTGGCGATAAAAATCCCGTCTATACAAATGCCGAATTAGCAAAACAGTCAATACACGGAGGCATTGTTGCACCTCCCACAATGTTGCAAGCGTGGGTCATGAACGGCATTGATGGACCAGCACGTACTGGCGACGGACCGTACGAAAAAATGAATCAACTGTTGTTCTCGCGTGGTTTTACCAGCGTTGTTGGGACAAATAGTGAACAGACCTATGTTCGTTACCTTCGCCCCGGAGATCAACTCACGATGCGAACTGTCATTGATTCGATCAGCGACGAAAAGACCACCGGCCTCGGCACCGGACATTTCGTGAGCACCCGCCAGGATTACTACGACGCAAAAAATGAACTCGTCGGCTCAATGCTCTTTCGCATTTTCCGTTTTCAACCCAAAGCCAAGGCTCCAGCCGCCAAACCCAAAACGCTTCGCCCGCGCCCCGCGACAACCCACGACAACCAGTGGTATTTCGATGGGCTCAACGATGGCATCTTGTATTCGCAGGCGTGTGCAGAATGCGGTGAAGTCCGCTTTCCTACTGGCCCAATGTGCCCCACCTGTCATTCATTGAAATGGGAAAAAGTTGAGATGCCGCTATCGGGCATCATTCATAGTTTTGTGATTGCGCATTATCCGCAGGTTCCAAGTTTTGAATATCCACTGCCCGTTTTGCTCGTTGATATCGATCCATCGGTCTCTCATGCAGACAAGCCTGGCAACAACAAGGTGCGTATGATCATGAACTCTGCTGACACCGACCTTGATGCTCTTGTTGTCGGGTCACGAGTTCGTATCGAGATTCGCTCAACAGATCCCGATATGAAACTTCCTTTCGCCATTCTCGATTCGACTAGCAACACCGGAGCTGCCTCATGAATTTTGATCTTTCCGAAGAACAACAAGTCATTAAAGATCTGGCTCTCCAAATTTTTGAAGGCCAATCAACCGTCGAACGAGTCAAGGCCGCCGAAAAAGGTGATGGCTTTGATCGCGATATGTGGCAGCAACTTGCCAACAGCGGAATTCAGGCCTTGTGCGTCCCCGAAGAGTTTGGTGGAAGCGGTT
>JBAXIP010000066.1:0-10775 GCA_037138315.1 Actinomycetes bacterium | reverse complement strand
GCGATACCAAGAACAATGGCGGCAAAGACTGTCGTCAAGAGAGTTTGAACAGCGAGGCCAAGAACTATGAATGAGGCGACGTAGGTCCATCGACTTCGGCGCTGGCTTGACCACGCTCGTGGCCACCATATGAGTGCGAAGACAACCGCAACCGCGCAGGTCGTCATATTGCGACTGTAGATAACACCTGCGTAATCACTTGAAGAAATGGTGAAGTGCAAGAAGACTAAAACTGCAGCACTCAGGGAAATCGTTTTTGATGCACCTGAAATTCGCGCCACTGAAGCTACCGCTACCGAGAGCAATGCTGAAATCGCCAAGATGTAGAACGCAATACCGAACCAATAACTGTCGTGCGAAGTGAAAAGTCGTACGGAGTCATAAAGGGCTGTTTCAAGCGGCCCTTTATTGTGAATTCCATTTTGATAATACGTCCCACCAAATTTCGCGGCACGTTCAATAATTGTCTTGGTGTATTGAGGGTCAAAGTCTTGAGAACGATGTTCGATGGAAATCAGGGCACCTAGACCAATGATTGCTAGCGCTGATTGAGCGAAGGCGGCCCCGAACCGAGTTTGCGGTTTGTCGCTGATCGCCTCAACAACTACGGAAGTTTTTTGATTCTTGAAACTGAGGTAGATCATTTCCACTGCTAACGCAGTTGCCAAGATAACGATGAGAAATATTCGTAAGAACGGACCGATGAGGTGTCGCTGAACTTCAACTGCATCTCCTGCGATTGAGGCGTACATTTCAATGAGGAATGCGCTCAAACTGATCGTGGAAAATACTGCCAATTTCCGGGTCTTCGGAAAATAGAAAAGTGCAAGTATTGAGGCGATAGCGGTGATGAGCCAGAGCAGGAGACCATTAGTTGTGCTTGGTGATTCAAACCCAAGGGTCTTGGCGGGAAGACGTTGCAGCGTTTGAAAACGGTCGTAGTCATGGAAGTCATAAGCGAGAGATACCGGTAGTTCTTTCTGCATGACATCAATCCAGAACGGGGCATCAATGGCAAGGGACACAAGTTGATCGGTTTGCCCCGAACTATTCACCCAATTGCGGAATTCAGCAAGGTCGGCTGACTGCAAAAAGACTTCACCGTCGTCCCACGTGTTGTGTCCAGAACGACCTAACAATGTTTCGTTGGTCGGCATTCCACGATCAACGAAATTGTTAGTCATTTCCTGGTCGGGCAAGATTCGCAAACCAACGTTATTCATCAGTGGATATTGATTGCGGTTACTGACTGCCTGCGACACTGAAATATATGAAAAGGCCAACAACATCACGCCGAGACATTTGAGCAACGTTGATCGAATGTCTTTGTCGCCGATTCTCCAAGCAATCACTGCGAGACCAATTGCAAGAACCATCACGGGAATGCCATGTGAATCGCGTATCAGCATCCAGGCGACGGTCGCTAAGGTTGCTGTCCAAATTCGGGCTGCTGTGAATGCTTGAGACGCTCGGAGCCAGCAAGTGAGGGCGATGATTGAAAGCGACATCCCGAGTGATTCACTCAGAACTTCAAGATTCCAAACTCCGAATTTCGGCTGTATTGCAACGGCGGCAATTGCTGCGCAAGTCAACCAAGCAAGTGGGCGCACTTTCATGATGCGCAAGATTGTGTGGCATAAGAAGGCCACTGAAACAGCGAAGAGTGTGGTTTGAATCAGGACGAAGGCTCGTGAATTGAACGCGCTCAACCACAACATCAACGGCACGCCAACTGGTCGCTCGGTAAACCAGAACGACGGGCTAAAGGGTCCAAGTTTGGCAACCTTTAGATAAGACGCCGAGTCAGGGAAGAAAGAGGGGAACCCTTTTTTCCAACCCGGTCCAAGAACACGTACCAGATAGAGCAACACTCCGAACGTCAAAACAGTGAGTGAGCGATCTGTCCGCCTCCAGCGTCGCCAACATTCACCGATCAAGGTCGTTGTCCTCGTCAGGTAACACCAGATCCCATCGATCAAGGCAGTCGCGACATTTATACGTCACGATGTCGCCCGGAAACCACAAGCCGTCCTCGGGTGGATATGACGTGAGGTAACAACGACCCCCACAATCAACACACACGATTTCCGCCTCGGGAGTCACTTGCTTAGTCTGCCGTAATATGGAGTCATGCGTGTAGTTGCTGGAAGCCTGCGTGGCCGTCCCATTGTTGCCCCCGAAGGTGAGGCCACTCGGCCCACAACTGATCGTGCACGTGAAGCCACGTTTAATGCGTTGGTCAGTTTGGGAGCGGTCGAAGATGCCAAGGTGGTCGATCTCTTTGCCGGAAGTGGCGCGATGGGAATTGAAGCACTGTCCCGTGGGGCTGCGTCGTGTGCGTTTCTTGAACGAGACCGCAAAGCACTCGACTCGATTCGTCACAACATCAAGACGCTGCAACTCACCGATAACACGACAGTTTTGTCGGGCGACGTGATGACAAATGTTGTTGCACTTCGCAATGTGGATTTAGTCTTGGCCGACCCGCCATACGATTTTGATCGTTGGATCGACCTCTTGTCAGTTCTCAACCTCGTCTTGGCGCCAGGAGGAGTGGTGGTCACCGAAAGTGGCCGAGAAATCCAGCCCCCCGAAGGCTGGGAGGCGATCCGTTCAAAACGATACGGGCGGGCATGGGTGGCGTTTTTGCAACGCACCGATGACTAAAACCGCTACCGTAAGAACTGCATGGTTGCTTCATCTGCTCTCACGGCTCTGTATCCGGGCAGTTTTGACCCGTTTCACAACGGCCATCTTGATGTTGTTGAACAGTCGGTTGAACTTTTTGGTGCCGTCGTCATCGCCGTCATGCATAACCCGCAAAAGCCTGGTGGCCTGATTGATGTTGACCGCCGCGTTGAACTTGTCCGCGCCTCGGTGGCCCATTTGCCCACGGTCAAAGTGGCTGCGCACCCTGGTTTGGCCGTTGATGCTGCTCGGGCCGAACAGGTGAATTTCATTGTGAAGGGCCTGCGCACACCTGGTGATTTTGAAGTTGAGCAGCAGATGGCGCACACTAATTACTCGGTATCAGGCGTGCGTACGGTGTATTTACCATGTCATCACGGACAGTCATTTATCAGTAGTCGGTTTATTCGCGACATTGCTCAGCACCATGGTCAGGTCAGCCATTTGGTTCCTGCTCCAGTCGCTGCTGCTCTGGCAGGTATCTTTGGAGAACCTGCGGCAGATCACCGACCCAGTTCTGAAAGAAACTCATGAAACCAGACTTCGACGACTTTGATGACGACACCGGCTCATACGACCGCGGAGTCAATGAGCAGATCGGTGATTCTGGCGTTTTACTGCGCCGAGCCATCGACATCATCGCGACGGCACCAAATATGCCGTTGTCCTCGACGCCTCGTATTGATCGTGATGAGATCATCGAGATTCTTGAAGAGGCTTTGCATCGTTTGCCCGATGAACTACGTCAAGCCCGCTGGATGATGAAAGAACGCGATGAATTCATCGCTCGTACACGCCGAGAGGCCGATGAAGTCATTGAAGCCGCCAAGGTGCAGGCCGAACGTTTCGTACAGCGTGCCGAAGTCGTGCGCGCTGCCGAACAGCGGGCTCGCCAAATTGCCGAAACCGCTGAAGATGATGCTCGTCGTGTGAAGAATGAGATGGAAGATTTCCTCGATCAGCGCCTCGCCAGTTTTGAGATTCTTCTCGACAAATTGGTGAAGACTGTGGCGACGGGCCGACGCCGTTTGGCAATTGGCGAACGTCAAGAAGAAGGATCGCTGTCGCTGAATGACGAACCCGTCGTTGAGTCGTACTCAGATGATTCTGGGGCGATTTTCTTCGACCAAGACCACACTTCCGGCCGGTGAAAAACCCACTTTTGGTCAATGCCCTCGAGATGCTGCGGCGTCCCGGGACGGCCAAAGAAGTCGAAATTTCGATATTGCCTGGCGTGCTCGACATTGACGATCAGCGTCTTGTTCCTGGCACCGAGATCACGGTCGAAGTTCAATGCGAAAGCCTGTCGGATGGCATCGTTGTCAATGGCCATATTGAGGCCGAGTTTCATGGCGAATGCCGACGGTGTCTGCAACCAATGGGGTCGGTGCTGAATATTGAGGTGCATGAGCTCTATCAACTCGTGGTGACCGACCCTGACGCCTTTGCGATACACAACGACCAGATCGACTTGGCGCCCATGGTGCGCGAAACGGTCCTGATTGAACTCCCAGATGCTCCGTTGTGCCGAAGTGACTGTGCCGGGCTATGTCCGACCTGTGGGGTTGACTTCAATTTTGAAAAATGTGGCTGTGCGGCCCCAATTGTCGACTCACGCTGGGCTGCTCTTGATGCCTTGCGGGACCAGTTGCCCGAATAATTCCCCGAATTATTTTGGGATCGGCCAGAGAGTTGCCCGGTGGGGGTGGGGATCTCGGCTGATTACCGCTAATGTCAAAGGGCTATTACGAGGAGAAGTGCGCCGTGGCCGTTCCGAAAAGAAAAAAATCGAAAATGAAGGGCCACAGCCACCAGGCTGGAGCCTGGAAGCTTGAAGCCCCGTCGCGCAGCTTGTGCCCGCGTTGTGGTTCGGCCAAGTTGCCGCACACCGTGTGTAAAGCATGTGGCTGGTACAAGAACCGCGTCGCTATCGAAGTCTGATTCAGACATCGTCTGACAATTGTTCGTCTGAGATTTTTATGTTGCCCATCGCCGTCGACGCCATGGGCGGCGATTTTGCCCCAAGCCAAATTGTTGCTGGTGCATTGCAAGCCGCTGAACTTGGTATTCCTATTGTTCTCGTTGGTCCCGAAGGTCTTGAAGGACGTGGCGGTCTTGAGCTAATCGTTGCCTCTGAAGTTATTGAGATGGATGACGATCCGGCCAGCGGAGTTCGTCGTAAAAAAGATTCAACTCTCGTTCGTGCGGCTGAAGCAGTTCGCGATGGCAAAGCATCGGCCATGATTTCTGCAGGCAACACCGGAGCCACAATGGCCTCAGCGTTATTACGTATGGGTCGCATCAAAAATGTGAATCGTCCAGCTATTGCAACACCTATTCCGGTTCCGGGCGGACGTCCGACGGTTTTGCTTGATGCTGGCGCTAACTCTGAAGTACAGGCCGAGTGGCTCGTACAATTCGCAATTATGGGCTCGGTGTATTCGCATCATCGTTACGGCGTTGAGAACCCTCGAGTCGGTTTGCTGTCAATCGGTGAAGAGCCCGGCAAAGGTGACTCGCTTCGTAAAGAGGCCTATGAATTGTTGCTGAATGCAACCGGAATCAATTTCATCGGCAACGTCGAAGGTCGTGACGTGATGTCCGACAATGTCGATGTAGTTGTGACCGACGGCTTCACTGGCAATGTTGTTTTGAAAACTCTTGAAGGCGGAATGAAAACGCTGATCAAGGCCTTGATGGCAGCTTTTGCAGCCAAAGAAGAATACAAACCTCATGCGGATGCATTATTTCCAGCGCTGCTGCCGCTCTACGAAAGCGTCGACCCCGAAAGTACGGGCGGAGCGATCCTGTTAGGTGTTGACGGCGTGTGCATCATTTCTCATGGCTCTTCATCGGCTCGAGCGATGGTTAATGGCATCAAAGTTGCCTCGGACATGGTGCAATGCGGCATCGTTGAAGAAATTCGCCGAGCCATCAACGGCGCATAAAACTCACACCGAGTTGCTGTCGCCGTTATCATCGTCGTAACAGCTAGTTGACCTGGAGGACATCGTGCCCGCTGAGACCCATGTAGTAGACGGACCCCTTGATCGTGATGCGATCTTTGCGATTGTTCGTGATCAGCTCGTCGACATTCTTGAAATTGATCCCGAGAACATTTCGGAAGGTCAGTCGTTTAAAGACGATCTCAACGCCGATTCGCTGGCACTCGTTGAATTAGTTGACGCACTCGAAGAAGAACTGAGTGAACGCACCGTTGGTTTCCGTATTGAGGACGAAGATCTTGCTGACTTGAAGACTGTTCGCGATGCGGTCGACTTCGTGTACGCCCACGTTTTGGCGCACGGCCAAAAGGGCTGATTGCTCATGGCGGGCTTTGCCGCATCTCGGAAATTGCTCAATAAGTTCAAGCCGAAAACAACTCGTCGTGAACGTCGCGAAAAACGTAGCGAATTTTCCGGTGGAGATATCGAAGTATGGACTCGTGAGAACGCTGATCATGCCTTTTCCAATTCTTTGTTGCTGAGGCAAGCGCGGTCACATCGTTCGTGGTGCGCAGAACATCCTGGCAACCCAAGTAACGAACGCCTTGAATTTTTGGGTGATGCTATTTTGCAATGGACGATCACTGATCGTATTTATCAAGCTCACCCCACGATGAACGAGGGTGAACTGACCGACCTGCGTAAATCGTTGGTGAACGCCGAAACTTTGGCCGATATTGCGCGAGAGATCCAACTCGGTCAATGGATTCAACTTGGCGCCGGTGAGTTGTCGGCTGGCGGTCGAAAGAAGAGTTCGATTTTGGCTGACGCACTCGAGGCTTTCATTGGTGCTTTGTATTTAGATGGCGGTCCCGATAAGGCGCGAGCTTTTGTCATAAAAATTATGGGTGACCGCATCATGAGCCAAGCAGATCGACTTGACGAATTTGATGCCCGCAGTCATTTGATTCGCGTGTGCGTGCGCGAGTATTCACGACCGCCCGTGGTCGAGATTGAACAAACCGGCGCGGCACATGAACCAACGTTTACGGCCAAAGTCATTGTGAATGGTGTCGAAGTTGGCTGTGAAAATGGTCGGACAAAAAAGGCTGCTGCGCAAGCCGCGTCAACAATGGCGCTCTCGGTGTTGCACGCTCGCGGCGTTGATATCGGTCGTGCCTGAACTTCCCGAAGTTGAAACAGTCCGCCGGGGACTTGAGCAACATTTTGTTGGTCGTCGAATTACCAAAGTTGAAGTCGGTCGTGAACGTTCTGTTCGTCGCACTTCTCGCGAAGAAGTGATTGCTCGTCTGACTGGTGTTCGTGTTGTTGAAGCTCAACGACGAGGTAAGTATTTGCTGTGTCCTTTAAGTTCAGGTGACTCTGTGATGATCCACTTACGAATGAGCGGTCAAGTACTGATCGACACCGTCGGATCAAAACGCCCTCCTCATAGTCATGTGGTGATGACTCTTGACGACGGAAATGAACTTCGATTTGTTGATCCCCGAACTTTTGGGGAAGTGGTGGTCTTTGATCCAGCCGATGTGTCGCACGTACTCCCCGAACTGGCTGCTCTTGGTCGTGACCCGATAGTCGACGGACTGACATTGGCTGAACTGCGGACAATTCTGCGAACGACATCCCGAGCGGTGAAGGCAACCTTGCTTGACCAACACCTGATTGCTGGGATTGGCAATATTTATGGCGACGAAATCTTGCACCGAGCCAAAGTCCACCCTCGTCGTCCCGCCCGCAATGTTGGGCCGATTCAATCGGCGCGAATTCATGTCGCATTGCATGAAATTTTGCGCACAGCCATCGACCATGGGGGATCGACTTTGGGGGATGCCCAATACGTCGATCTTGACGGGGGCGCGGGAAGTTTCCAAGACCAACACCGGGTCTATGCCCGATCTGGTTTACCGTGCCTGACCTGCGGTAGGGGAACGATCACGAGTGCGGCAATCGGGGGACGAACCACGAGTTGGTGCAAGGTTTGTCAGCGCTGAAATGAGGCTTGGCATGGCTGATGGACGGGGGAATTGGACACCCCTGTGAACTAAGGTCGGGTCGCCGTGTTTCTTAAATCTCTTACTCTCAAAGGCTTCAAGTCATTCGCCGACACCACCGTGATGGACCTCGAACCCGGGGTCACGGTTGTCGTTGGTCCCAATGGTTCTGGAAAGTCGAATGTTGTTGACGCCATTGCGTGGGTGCTGGGTGCCCAGGCCCCAAGCGCTGTTCGAAGCCAGAAGATGGACGATGTGATCTTTGCGGGTACCGCTAAGCGCGCTGCGCTCGGTCGAGCCGAAGTCACGCTCACGCTTGATAACTCGTCTGGATTGTTGCCGCTTGACGCCTCAGAAGTCAGTGTCAGTCGAATTTTGTTCCGCACTGGCGAAAGCGAATACGCAATCAACGGCGTGTCGTGCCGATTGCTCGACGTTCAAGATCTTTTGTCCGACGCGGGTGTGGGTCGCCAGCAACACGTCATCGTGAGCCAGGGTCAAATTGACGCGGTGTTGAATGCTCGTCCCGAAGATCGTCGTTCGATCATTGAAGAAGCCGCCGGTGTTTTGAAATTCCGTAAGCGCAAAGAAAAAGCAGAACGCCGCCTTGAGGCTACTGAGGCATCTTTGTTGCGTGTTCAAGACTTGTTGCGCGAAGTGCGTCGTCAATTGCGTCCACTTGAGCGCCAAGCCGAAGCTGCTCGTCGACACGGCGATCTTGTTGCTGAACTCAATGCTTTACGTTTGTTCTTGTCAGGTCGTGAAATTACGACCTTCCGTCGTCGTCTCGAAGCATTGGCTGTTGAACGAACTAATGCCGGAGACAAAGAAAATGAACTGCGTCATCTTTTAGCCGAGCTTGATACCAATGTCATGGCTGACGAAGCCGAATTGTCGGCTCGTGGTGACAGCGGGCTGAGCGATGAACTCGTTCGAGTTGAGCAATTACGTGAACGCGCCCGCGGTATTTCAATGTTGCTCGTCGAGCGTCGCCGTTCGTATGAACGTGATCGTGGCGCAATGATGGACTCTGGCGTTGTCGCCAATCTTGAAGCCGATGCATCAAGACTCACGACCGAACTCTCCGAAGTTGAATCGGCGATCGAGCGTCTCGAGCCCGAAAGCCTTGAACTTGCCAACGACGAAGCCGCATTCGAAGGCGAGCGTCACGAAGCAGCCACCTTGTTTGATCACATCTCGTCAACTACCTCAGCAGCAAGTGCCGCAGCCGAAGTTCGTGGCGAGTTGCGCACTTTGCGCGCATCTGTTGAATCAGCAGATTCTGAATATCGTCGTCTGTCGGCGCGCATGCAGACCTTGTCTGAGCGCGATGGCCGGTACACAACTGAAATCGAGCGTCTTCGCAACGAATGTGAACGTGCGCAAACTGTTGAGGTGCCTCTCGTCAACGAAGTCACCGAAGCCGAGGCTCGTCGGTTGTCGGCCGAAGCCGAACTTGAAAGAGCGTTATCGACCCGAAATGCAGTGGCGTCCGAACTGGCACGTTGGCAAGCCCGTAGCGAGGCATTGCAACTGGCGCTTGATAGCGCGCGTGCTCGCGCCGGAGCCGAAAAGTTGAAAGATGTTGCCGGTGTTGTCGGAACATTGCTTGACCTTGTAGTTATTGACGAAGGTTGGGAAGCTTCTGTTGAGGCAGCGCTTGGCGAAGCATTGCTTTCAGTTGTTGTTGAAAACACCGAATCTGCACGTCGTGCTTTGGCGCATTTGCGGTCTGCGTCGACCTCGGGAGCGGTATTGGCTTTGGGTGCGAAGTCCGAAGTTGTTGTCACTGGCCTTGTGCCGTCGGGTGCACTGCGTATTCGCGATCATGTTCGTTCATCTCGCAAAGATGTTTCCGATCTCCTCGATATTCTTCTCGCGACCTCGGTGCAAGTCAAAGACTGGACCGCTGCTGTTGATGCAGTCATGAGTGATCCGCGTTTGGTTGCAGTCACCCCAGAAGGTGACCGCTTCACGACGACTGGTTGGCGCATTGGGGTGGCCGGTGGTGGTGCAACAGGTGCCGCGCTTGAAGATGCATTAAACAATGCCGAATCATCGAAAGCCGATCTAGCCGTTCGTGATGAAGCGGTACGTATTGCCCAAACCGAACAACAAGCCGCCCGTTCCCGTGAATCAGAACTACAAAAGAGACTTGATGCCAACGATGCTGCATTCACCGCGGCATCTGAAGCCTTGGCGCGTGTTCAAAGTGAACGACGAGAGGCTGCGACTGAGTCGGAAGGTTTATTGCCAACGCTCGGCGAAATTGAAGAGCGACTCAATCGATTGAAGGCCCGCGTTGCCGAACTCGAGCACCTGGTTCCGTCACTTGAGCAAGAAGAAGCAGCCGAAGCCGAAGCCGCCAAGGCGCGGGGCGAAGCACGGGCAACTCTTGAAGCTCAATCTGCGTTGTTGTCGGGTCGTCGTCGTGACCTTGAAGTGCGCTCAGCCGGACTTATTGAGCGTAAGCAATTCACTGAAGCCCGGTTGGCCGAAACTGAACGACGACTTGAGGCCGACGCCGTTGCTCGCTCGGAAGCTGCTGGACATCGTGAAAAGATCGAGAAAATTCTCATTGCAACAGAGCGCTTGTCGCTCATTGTTGACGCACATCGTCATGTCATCGAATCACGCTTAGCCGTATTGCACGAGAAGCGTCGTCGTCAGAGCGATGAGGTACGTGCACTTGCGATGCATCTTGACGAGATGCGTAAAAAGCGATCGGAGACCGAGCGCGAACTTGAAGTTGTGCGCGAGCGATCACGTCGTTCTGAAGTTGAAGAGGCCGAAGTCAAGATGCGTCTTGAAGCGACAGTCGAAACTTTGCGCCGCGACCTTGATGTCGAGCCTGCAGTGGCCGAAGCTGCTGAAATGCCCGAACTTCCTGAAGGCATCACAGCACCAGCGCGAACTCGCGATCTTGAACGTGAACTGCGTTTAATGGGCCCAATTAACCCGTTGGCGCTTGAAGAATTCAACGAATTGCAAGAGCGCCACAAGTTCTTGGAAGAGCAACTTGAAGATGTGCGTAACACCCGTCGTGAGTTGATGCGTGTGATCACTGCTGTCGACAACGAAATTCAATCGGTGTTTGCTTCAGCCTTCGCTGATGTGAGTGTCAACTTCA
>JBAXIP010000065.1:0-10815 GCA_037138315.1 Actinomycetes bacterium | reverse complement strand
TTAGTGTCCCTGCAACATTGCCCTCAACTGTCACCAACTTATCCGGGCTCTTTGGTGGTGCGAAGTTGTTTAACGGCGATGTGAAAAACTGGAATACGAGCAACGTGACCGACATGAGTTCGATGTTTGATGGTGCGGAGTTGTTTAACGGTGATGTGAGCGGCTGGAAAACGAGCAAAGTAACCAATTTGAGTTCGATGTTTTCTCAGGCGAAGTTGTTTGCCGGTGATGTGAAGAACTGGAATACGAGCAACGTGACCGACATGAGCTCGATGTTTTCTCAGGCGGAGTTGTTTAACGGTGATGTGAGCGGCTGGGATACGAGCAAGGTCACGAACATGAAAAATATGTTTGGTGATGCGAATTTGTTTAGCGGTGATGTGAAGAACTGGAATACGAGCAAGGTCACGAACATGGCCCAGATGTTTCACGGGGCGGGTTTGTTTAACGGTGATGTGAGCGGCTGGGATACGAGCAACGTGACGGACATGAATTATATGTTTGATACAGCGGGCTCATTTAACGGTGATGTGACGAAGTGGAATACGAGCAAGGTCACGAATATGAGCGCCATGTTCTATAGGGCTTCCGCCTTCAATCAATCTCTGGGTATGTGGGATATCAGTAAAGTCGTCGACATGACCCTGATGTTGGAGTCTTCGGGATTGACGAGAAATAATTATGACGCCACCTTGAATGGTTGGGCGGCTCTGCCAATCAAACAGCCAAATGTGAAATTGGGTGCTCTCGGATTGAATTTCAGTGCCAGCGGTCAGAATGGACGTAATACTTTGACAGGCAGTCCGAATAATTGGGTGATTACCGATTCAGGTCGCTGACAAGGTGTAGGCAGCCGATAGTCGGTCTGCGCGCAATGCAAGTTGTGCTTTGTCACCAGCCGGCATCAATGAACTGTTGCAACGCGGTCATGCCGGCAGCACGAACGTCGTCATCACTGCGTTCGGCCCATGCCCGCGCCGTACGACCACCATGCAATGCGAGTAACACTGGTTTCCCTGTGAGCGGAGCAAGGTTGTACCACTCACGAAATGGGGCACCAGGTTCATCAATTCTGTTCCAGATCAACGAGTCGTTCGACCAGAACTGTTCAGGAAAAATGAACCACACTTTGTCGAGCAAACCCATACGCATGGTGTCAATTGCGTTTTGGTGAGTATCGGGTAACGGGGGATTGAACGTGATATCGCCGGTAGATAACACCCCAAGTGGCACCGTGACAACGACGCGGTCACACGAGAAAGTTTCGTCGTTGTTGAAAGTGAGTTCTGCGCCATCGTCATTCCAAGACACCGTGCGCACTGCAGCACCTAAACGAATGTCGAGACCCTCGGCAAGATGATCAGCCAAACCGCCGTAACCACCGAGTACCAAAAGGTCGTCGCCATCAGAACCTTCTTCGGTGCCCCAAAATGCCGACATCTCATCCGCGTTCGCGCCGTATTCGCTGGCAAGTTCAACTTCGTCAATTTGGTTGAGTGCGAGGGGGTCAATCGTTTCACCGTTGGCTGCGATTGCAGCAGCAATTGACATATCAGACTCTGCGCCGTCGACCGATTCAATGGCTGCCTCAATCGCATCTGCGGCATCATCAAGAGCCTCTTGGGTGACCCCACCAGTGAACAGTGTGGTGTCATCGTCGTAATTGAAGTCGGTAGTTTTGATGTCGAGACGTTCAAGTGTTTCGGCCAAGTCGCTCGCTTCAATGTCGTGTACCCACGATGCGCCCAACTCGATGGGTATTGGCCATGCGTCTGAACGCACTGTTGCCACACGACCACCAATTCGATCGCGTGCCTCAACAACCACGACCGAGTAACCGGCATCTTGCAAGGCCCGTGCCGCTGCCAGGCCCGCAACCCCAGCACCAAGAACTGCAACTACTTCGTTAGTGTCGGCAACGTCGAGCACTTCTTGTGCGGAGCGCTGACCCGATGCCAATGCGCCGTGAACAGTGGCTGGTGCATCGCTCGAAGTTGCTTCACCGGCGAAGAACAGTTGGTCGTTGATTGGCTGAGCCAAAGCTGCTCGCAACGCTGGGGTAGCGCCCACTGGTAAATATGAATACGAACCGCGTGCCCACGGGTCGGTTGACCACGATGTGCGGATCATTGCGAGAGGTTCGGGCACACGACCAGAGGCAATCGGCGTGGTGGCAGCGCTAGTGGAATCTTCTGGGTCGCTGCTTTCAGGCTCGTCAATTGACGAAGTGCCGCAGGCCACGAGGGTGATCGCTGCGGGCATCGTTGCGAGAAGTCGGAGGATGTCGCGTCGCGATGGAGTCACGAGATCATTCTGACATCTATGTTCTGGCAAAGTAGAAGTCATATCGTGCTCGCATTCTCGTCAGAAACGACTCCCAAACACCGAGTGAGGCATAGCCACGGGTGCATTTTGAACCTGTGCGGCGTTTAGTGTTTTGCTGAACACGGGGGATGAATCGTTATGGAGACGCAACCAAGGCACATCAACCACGAACTTGGACCCATGAAGTGTCCAGTCGATCTTGCATCGGTTGACCTCTTTGGTGCAGGTGCGCAAGAACATTGGTACGAGATGTACGAAATCTTGCATCGTGATGCCCCCGTATTGCGCGTTCCCGGTGGTGGCCTGAAGCCCGGCACCGATGCATATGTTCTGACCAAACACGCCGACATCAACACCGTCGTGAAAGATCCCGATCGATTTATTGTGATGGGGCAGAGGCGGGTCAACGACTGGGCCAATGACGGTTTGTCGGGCGAAGACGTGTTTACGACCTCGCGCAACTTGATGACGGCATCAATGGTGACTCTGCGACCTACGCAAGAGATGTACATCAAGCATCGCAAAGAACTCACCGACCCGTGGGTGGGCACTGGTGCATCGCGTCACCGCGAGATGATTGCGCGACTCGCTAACGAACTCATTGATGAATGGATTGATAACGACTCGGTTGAGTTCGTTAGTCAATTTGCCCGCCCGTTACCGCAACGAGTGTTTGCGACGATTCTTGGTTTTCCGTTCGACGACATTCCACAGTTGGCTCAATGGGGTGATGCCGTTGTGACGCCATTTGTGCACGGGACTGGACTCAAACACGAACTTGCTCCCGAACAAGCAAGCGAAATGTTTCGGCGCCTAGAAGGTTTTCAGGATTACATCTACGAGCATGTGCGCGCCAAGCGATTGAACCCACAAGACGACATGGTGAGTTTCTTGTGTGATGTGCACTACCAAGCGCTTGACCGCAAACTCACCGACCTCGAAATTGCCGGCATCGTGCACGCAATGATCATTGGTGCGCTTGAAACAACGCAATACGCGATTGAAGAACAAGCGCAGCTGTTATGTGAGAACGCCGGGCTATTTGACACGGTCCGCAATGATCGCGGCAAGTTGCGGGCGTTCACCGAAGAAAGTTTGCGTATGCGTTCACCCACCCATGGGCTATCAACACGGATGACTTCACGTGACGAAGTCTTTCAAGGTGTTGCCGTACCGGCCGGTTCGTTGTTGCACTTGCGTTTTGCGGCTGCCAATGTTGACGAAGAAGAATTTGACTGTCCGTTTGATCTTGATCTTGAACGTCATGGCGTCACTCGACACTTGGCGTTTTCGGCAGGACCGCGTGTGTGCCCAGGTGCCAATCTGTCGCGCATTGAACAGCAAGTGGCGTGGGACGTTTTGTGTGATCGCTTATCGAGTATCGAATACGGCGAGGGCAATGATTGGCAACATCAACCTGGCATCATGTTGGGCACGCTCAAGTTGAATCTGAAGTTCACTCGAGCCTGAGTTCGTTCATTACTTATAGGGGAGCGCATGCCCCTGGCGGACTGTCATAGCGGCTGTCTTTGGCCCAATCGCCAGTTGCCCAAGTGTCATCGGTGGGTGGTGTGATTCCTTCGAAGCGGGTCGACAATTCGGCAATCAGCCATTGAGCAGATCGCAGAGCGCCAGTGGGGCACACATGAATGCCATCACGCTTACGCTCGGGGTTGCCATCGCCGTCGATGTCAAGCGTGAACACCTCACCAAGAACCGACCGTTGATCCAAGTAAATGATTGAGCCATCAGACTGGTTGGCTACGGCCCGAGCTTTGTCTTCAAGAGATGTCTGTCCGGGCTCGCTTCTATCGGCGGCGATTGAAGGAAACGAAACGAAGACGAGTCGTAGATTTCGATCGGTGGCGAATGTGACTAGATCATCAAGGGCTACTTGTTGTTTGCTGTCGTCTTGTTGAGCGTCCCAGACCGATAATTGCAGTACGAGTAGGTCGGCATTGTGTCGATCCAGTTCGGTTGCGAGTGATTGCAACGGAGTTGTGTTGACCTCGGTCGGAATGATTCCAACTCCGCCAAATGCACCAGAGTTTGCGGTGGTCCCCGCGGCCTTCAGTTCGGCGTCAATCGCTGGCCACATGTCGTAGGCAACTGAATCGCCGAGGTAATACAGACTAGAAACGACGGGCTTTTGTTGAACCAATGTTGTTGAAGTTGTTGTGGTCACTCCAAGTGAAGGCTCGGCAACGGTGGTGGCGACAGCGGCTACGAGTGCGTCATTGTCAACGGCATTCGTCGAAGTGGGAGTAGTGATGACGAACCAGATGACGATTGCAGCAGCGGTGCTGGCAAAAAACGCGCGGCGTCCTTGTGAGCCATGTGCCCACTTCGCTTTGAGTCGAATGGGTTGTTCGATCAAAAAGTACGAAGTGATACTGAGGGAAAGCGTGATCGCTATGCGTATCGCCGTCAGAGTCAGACCGTCAACATTTAATCGTTCGCTCGTGCAGAAAATAAAGACTGGCCAATGCCACAGGTACAGCGCGTACGAGAGTTTCCCGATGTACGCGAGTGGTCGCCACGAGAAAATTGCTGAAAATTTGCTGCTGGACGATGCAATAAGAACGGCGATTACAGCTGATGCGATTGAGTGGGCGAATAGTCCACCACGAAAGAGCCACTCACTCTGTCCGCTGACAGTGAACCACATGACCCCAATTGCAATGATGAGTGCGACGGTGAGACCACTCGCAGCACGACGAAACTTTTGAATCCCTTGAGTGATTGCGTGACGTATTGCTGGCAGGGCAACGAAGGCTCCGCAGAGTAACGAAAATGCCCGGGTATCGGTACCCATATACACGCGAGTCGGATCGCCACCGCCGTAGATCGTCAGCATGGCAACGAACGATGCGATGATGCCGATACCAGTGAGGGCTCCGAGGGCACGAGTGCGTCCGATGCGCCAAGCGACGATGACCAGTAGCGGCCACACCAGATAGAACTGCTCTTCGATGGCGAGGCTCCACAGATGTTCAAATGCCGACGGTGCCGCGAATGCATCCCAGTAGCCCGAGCCCGAATAAATCTGATGCCAGTTAGCGACATAGAACTGCGCCCATGGGGCGTCGTTGCGTGCGATGATCCACTGGCCCGTGTCGGCGAATAGTCGAAAGAAAATGACGACGACGACTAAAAGCACCATGACGGCCGGAAGCAATCGTCGAAGGCGTCGTCCCCAAAAACCAATCAGGTCAATCGTGTTCGTGCGCTGTAATTCATCAATGAGCAAAGTGGTGATCAAGAAACCCGACACCGCGAAGAACAAGTCGACTCCCAGAAAGCCGCCGCTGAGTCGATTGTCGTGAAACGCCAAAACTCCAATGACCGCCAGAGCCCGCAACCCATCAAGCCCAGGCAAATGGGGGCGAGCGGAAACGGATTGATTCACGGTGTTCATGGTACGAGGTATGGCCTGCTCGGCAGGATCTGATCGCTGTTGTAGTGGCACGATAAATGCCACTAGTTTGGACTTGTTCACGAGTGGCGAGGAATCACGATGACTACCGACAAATCACAACGACTCATTTCAGATATGCGTGGCGTTCGCTACGGCGAAGTTCTGGCCGTGATGTCGCGTAACGAGCAGTTGCAAGCCGATGTCTATGGCACCCAAATGATTAATGACTGTCCCGCCGAATTATGGGACACGCTCAATGCTGATGAGATCGCCAAAGATATGGGTGCTTTGTTTGTGAAGCTCAATGGGCCGCGTTATTGGATGCTCGATGGTTTGGGTACCAAGGTTGCCTTCGTCGAGCCAGTGATGCGCGAATTCAACGGGCTCATGATGCGGCGAATTGCCACGGTCGACTTGGGTGAAACTCCCAGCACCGTGCCTTATCAAGAGCGGTACGTCAACCGCGGTGCAGTGTTCTTCTTTGATGCTGGTTCGGTTGTCTATGAACTCATCAACGCAGAAGGCAAGGCGTACATCATGCAGGCGTATTGCATCGGTGTTGATCCAACCTTGAATCAGTCGAATCTGGGCGATTTAGCTGGGCGGCTGAAGTTGCCCGCAGGCTGGATCTTTAGATCACGCATCTTGGACGAAGAGTTGGTGGTCGACACCACCGATCATGCCGCCACCGTGGTGCAGGACGAACTCGAGAACACGTACACCCTGCCGTACTGAGACTTGACCCCCTCGTGATTCTGGTGTCGTTTTAATCGGCAATACCGAATAAAACGACACCAGAAACACAAACTTAGGGAAAAAAGAACCCCCGCTGCTTGCGCAACGGGGGTTCGAGTTACTGGACTAAGAATTGCTCAGCGCTTGCGAGCGACTGCCTTCTTTTTGGCAGGAGCCTTACGTGCTGGGGCCTTCTTGGCGGGAGCCTTGCGGGCCGGAGCCTTCTTAGCAACTGCCTTCTTCTTTGCAGGAGCTTTCTTAGCAGGAGCTTTCTTGGCGGGAGCCTTCTTCGCAACTGCCTTCTTGGCCGGGGCCTTAGCAGCAGCTGCTGCGGCTGCGGCTGCAGCAACGGCGCCAGCCCTGTTCAACTTGGGTGCCGGAGACACACCAAGGGCGATGTCCTTGAAGCCCTTGAGTGCGGTGATCTTGGCAACTGTCTTCGCGGCGATCTTGATGGTCGCACCCGTTGCTGGGTTACGACCCATGCGTGCGGGACGCTTGATCTTTGCGAATTTTGCAAAACCGGAAAGGTTGACGATCTCGCCCTTAGCCACGTTGGCCAAGATGACGTCGATCGTACCTTCAACGGCTGTAGTAGCCGTCTTCTTGTCGATACCGGTGTGGTCGGATACTGCTTGGATGAGGTCGCGTTTCTTCATGTGAGTAAACATATTTCATGAAAATGCGCCGATGGTGGATTTCCGTTGATTTTCTTGAGATTTTTTGAAAATCTCAAAATTGAGGTTCGGGCAGATCTGCGGTCGCTGCGACTGAAAAACGATGAGTACTGTCTGATTTACAGACGAAACTTTTCGTTGGTTTTGGGGGCAAGACAATGGCAGTTCCACACGAGTTCACGGCCGAAGCAATTGCTGAAGCATCACTTGGTGCATTCCGGCCGTATAACGATTTTTTGCAATCGGGCGAACCGTATGTCTCTATTTATTTGAACAATCAGTGGTTAACTCCGCCGAAAGATGACGCCGAACTTGAGTGGGGTAAGGGTTGGTATTACGACACAACTGTTGCGCGCAAACACGAATACTGGAAAGACATCGATCTTCCGCAACCAACCAAAGACATCACTGTGATGCGACAGAATCTTTTTGACTGGGGTTATTGCCTCATTGAAGATGGAATGTCACAAGAACAATGCGCCCGCTTGCGTGCGCGAATTGAAGAGCAAGCCGCTGCTGAACGCGCCTTAGGTATTGCATATCTTGTGAAGTCACAACAGCATGTGTGGTCGCTTGTTAATAAAGGCGACGATTTTATGAAGTGCCTTGAGCACGATCCAGAGGGAGTGCAAGCAGGCCCAATAATTGAGCGTTTATTGGATGAAACGCTCGGAATTGGCTGGAACCACTTCAGTTTTCTGTCGAATATTTCGTATCCGAATTGCCATCCACAACCGATGCATCAAGATCAAACATTCATTGCGCCTTACAATCCGCGTGAAGCTCCGGTGTTGGTGAACACGATGTATGTGTTGCAAGACGTCAATGAAGTGAATGGTGGAACACTGTTTATTCCGGGCTCGCATAAGCCAAACGGAACTGGTGGACCGTATGCGTTGTATGGTTCGATGCCCAAGCCAATCAACCTTGAAGCAAAAGCCGGAACCATCTTGATGTTCGATGGACGACTGTTGCACGGTGGTGCAGTGAATCATTCAGACAAGTTCCGCTACGTGATTACCAACTCGTGTGTGAAGAGCTTTATACGTCAACAAGAAAACTTTTTGTTGACGATGAGTCCGGAAGTGCTCGCAAAAGCAAGTGACAAGTTGTTGTGGCGGCTCGGTTTTCAATCTTCAATCACCGCGAATTTAGTCGAGGGTTATGGATACCAAGGCTCGGGAAAAATGGGCGATTCAAACGGTTCGGTTGCCCATGTCAGGCGCGAAATGGACCAAGGTGAGTACCGCCATGTTGGGGCCCTTTCGCCCGATGATGTGACAAAGATTTCTGCTGATGAGTTCGCTTTGGCCCGAATCCAGAAGGCGAATGAGTCATTTCGGACGCCCGAACTTCTCGAGACAATGCGCGTTTTGGGCTGAAAAGCACCTATGCGGTTGTGTCACGCACCCTCACCCTCGTTGTGGCGTTGATGTGCTCGTAGCCTGAGCAGTCGTGATTGTGATCGATGCTCAGGGACTCAAAGCCTCGCGACCCAACCGTCCGTTGTTTGCTGATGTCTCGATCACCCTCAGTGATGGCGATCGCGTGGGCGTTGTTGGCCTGAACGGATGCGGCAAGAGCACGCTGTTGCGCATCATTAGTGGTGAACAAGAACCTGAAGGCGGTGTCGTGCGCCGTGGGCGTAACGCCCGCGTCGGTGTGTTGAGTCAGGCGCCGGTTCTTCCGAAGGGCACAGTTCGCGAAGCCGTTGGCGGCACGTGGCAGGGCGAGGCCATGCTCGACCGCCTGGGTATGAGTGGTTTGATCGACAGTCAAACCGATCAGTTATCGGGCGGACAGAAAAAGCGCGTGGCACTTGCGGAATTGCTCATTGGTGAGTGGGAAGCGCTCATCTTGGACGAACCCACCAACCATCTTGATCTTGATGCCATTGCGTACCTCGAAGAATGGTTAGCCAATTACAACGGCGGCTTGTTGCTCGTTACCCACGACCGCCATGTACTCGACCGAGTGACCAACAAGGTGCTCGAGATCGATCGTGGCAAGGCGTATCTGCACGTGCCAACGGGTTGGAGCGAAGGCTCGGGATATGCGGCATATTTGTCGGGCCGCAGCGAACGCGAAGAACAAGCGGCGACTGCCGAACAAGTTCGTAAGAACCTCGCGAAAACAGAACTCGCTTGGTTGCGACGTGGTGCACCGGCACGAACGACAAAGGCCAAATCTCGAGTTGCCTCAGCGACTGCATTGGTGAACACCAAAGCTGAAGCACCAGCGCGTCAAGGCGAACTTGGGTTGACGAAAGATC
This sequence comes from Actinomycetes bacterium, assembly GCA_037138315.1. Lineage (GTDB taxonomy): Bacteria > Actinomycetota > Acidimicrobiia > Acidimicrobiales > Ilumatobacteraceae > Casp-actino8. The sequence goes on along the minus strand of JBAXIP010000065.1, from coordinate 1,388 downwards.
TCGGATCGAAACGTCTTGGCTCTAAAGGTGTCGAGTTGCATGGAGTTGGGTTTAGCTGGCCCAACGGCAAACGAGTTCTGTCACCGTTTGATCACATGCTTGAACCAGGCGATCGCCTCGGAATCGTTGGGCCAAATGGGGCTGGCAAAAGCACATTGCTTGACCTGATCTCTGAACGACTCACGCCAACCGAAGGCAAGATTGATATTGGTCGCACCGTGAAAATTGGTTACTACGACCAGTTGGGCCGAGACCTTGATGTCACTAAGCGAGTTCGTGACGCAGTTGCGGGCGACAAAGGCGCGCCATCGTTAGAAGACATCAACCTGATGAAGCGTTTTTGGTTTGATGGCGATTCGCAGTTCGCCGAAATCTCAACGCTGTCTGGTGGAGAGCGTCGCCGCTTGCAATTGTTGTTGACTCTGATTGAGCAGCCCAATGTGTTGTTGCTGGACGAACCCACGAACGATCTCGATCTTGACACCTTGCGTGCTCTTGAAGACTTCCTTGATGACTGGCCCGGCATTGTTTTAGTCGTTAGTCACGACCGGGCATTTCTCGATCGCACGGTTGACGAGGTTTTTGCCCTCGACGGTCAAGGCGGAGCATCGTTGGTGCGCGGCGGTGTCGCAGGCTGGTTGAAGCAACGTCTTGAACGCGGCACGAAGCCAACTCAGAACACCAGGAGTGTCAGTACTGCCAAGTCAGATACGCCGGCCAAACCTGCTGTTGATATACCCGCGTCAAAATCGGGTTCAATCAAGAGTGCGAGCACCCTGAAGCGACTCGTTGGCCAAGCTGAAAAGGCATTGGCCCAGGCCACAACCGAGCGCGACACCATCAGCGCGAAATTGATCGCCGAAGCATCAAGCGCAACCAGTAATCACGAAACGTTGGCGAAATTGAGCGAACAACTTGCTCATGCGCAAACCAAAGTCGACACGGCCGAAGAATCTTGGCTGAATTTCGCGGCCGAGGCCGAGAGTCGTGGTATTGATATGTCATGACTGTCGTTTCGCCTCTCGGATATCGATTCCCTGGCGGTACATACACGATTGCTCATTGGGAAAATTGGTTACTCACCGATTGCTCCACCGCAGAACCCTTGCCTGATGATCTTGCACATCCGGTAGCGCTGTTTCATGTGCCAATTCTTGGAGCGGGCACCAGCATCACAACTTTGTTTGAAGTGTGTGGAGCAGAAGGTCCAGGCTCAGTTGGCCTTGATGGTTACGACTGGGAATACATGCGACCGCTCCGTGTCGGCATCGAGTATCGCATGGAAGGTGGCATCGTTCGCTGGGAACAACTTGTTGATGAACGGGGCAACTCGTATGACTCAATGAGTTTTTCGATTGAAATGTTTGATGCCGAAGGTTTGGCAGCTC
>JBAXIP010000064.1:0-10826 GCA_037138315.1 Actinomycetes bacterium | reverse complement strand
CACACCAACAAACGAAATGGCAAGTTGTCGAGCAATTCGTTGGCAAGTACAACACCACGTAACTCACCATCGGGCAACGACTTCAATGAAGTCACACCAGTGGGATGAGTTGCCCACTGTGCCTCACCAATTTCAACACACACATAACGCGAAACATTCCCTGCCAAACAATCAGGTTGCGCAGCAATGACGGCTCGCGCTAAACCGCCCGGTCCCGCACCCACGTCATAAATATGAAAGTCATCCGGGCTACCCATATCGCGCCACCACGCATCAAGTGCACGAGCAATCACTGTTCCGAACAACGGACCAATTTCGGGAGACGTAATGAAGTCACCGCGTCGACCGGCACGTCCGACACCAGAGGTATAGAAACCTTGAGCGCCATACAGCGCTTCGTTCATGAATTGATCGAATCGAACCTGTTCATTGTCAGCCGCATCAATGATGCGACCGATGTGTTCAGCGGCCGAAGGCACCGGTGAGATCGGCGAGATCGCCGAAACGCAGCACCACACCTGGCAACACACCAAACACGATGGTTCCCGTCGTTGTGATGACCATGGCCGCAATCAAAGAACTTGGTGTCTTCACCGCAGATGTCTCGCCATTCGGTGCGGGCTTCATCCAGATTTCACGCATGATGCTGCCGTAGTAACCAAACGCGATCACCGAGTTGACCGCACCAATCACTGCGATGCCATAACCCCAACCGCCGCCAGCTTCAAGAACTGCACGGAAAGCGGTGAACTTGGCAATCCATCCACCGAGCGGTGGGATCCCAGCCAACGATGCCAAGAAGATTGTCATCAACACGCCAAGACCTGGCGCGTACGAGAACAAGCCGCCAAAGCTACTGATCTCGCCACTACGTGTTGTACGTGATGCGGCAATAACAACGGCGAACATTCCGAGGTTCATCGCTGCGTACACAATCAGGTAGACAACAACCGACTGCAATGCCGGTCCGGCGGCATCGCCGGTTCCGGCAACGGCAAGCGGCATCAAAATGAAGCCGCCTTGGCTGATGCTCGAATACGCCAACATACGAATGATGTTGGTCTGACGCAATGCAACCAAGTTGCCGAGGGTCATCGTGACTGCAGCAAGCACCCAGATGAATGGTTGCCACACATCTTTTGCCTGCGGGAATCCGACATAAATAAGTGTCACGAGCGCAACAAAACCAGCGGCCTTACTGGCTACCGACAAGAACGCAGTTACCGGTGTTGGCGCACCTTCGTAAGTATCGGGTGCCCAGGTATGGAACGGAACTGCCGAAACCTTGAAAGCAAAACCAACAATGACAAAGGTGATGGCAAGTGCTTGTACTCCGCCGAACTTGCCTTCAACTGTCAATTGACGACCAATTTCGCTGAGCAAGGTACTTCCGGTTACTCCGTACAACAAGCTCATGCCGTACAACATGATTGCTGAAGCAAAAACACCGAGCAGGTAGTACTTGACGCCCGCTTCGTTACTCTTGCGATCGCGCTTGCGCCAGGCAGCCAACATGTAAGCAGGAATGCTGAGCATTTCAAGGGCCACAAAGATGCTCACCAAGTCGCGACTCGATGCCATCATCACCATTCCAGTGACTGAGGTCAGCAACAACGTGAAGTACTCGCCTTGGTAATAGTCGCCTTCTTCAACATGATTTTGCGACAACAGCACAACTACGTATCCGACGACTAAGAACAACGCTTTCAACGTGAGCGCAAACTCGTCAATCACGTAACGGCCATCAAATAGTGACCGCACATTGATGTCACTCACTGCCAAAGTGAGCACCGGCACTAAAGCAGCCAACATAACAAAGCCGGTCAGTGTTGCGGTAATCCACTTCTTGCTTTCACTGGTAAACAGATCAACAAGAATGATGAGGCAAATGCCACCAGCCAACACGATCTCGGGCGCGATGGCGTGGTAGTCGACAGACGGTGACTGCCACGGAATCTGAGCGAGGATCGAAGAAAGCACGAATCAGCCTCCGAATGCCTTCAAAGCCACTTGCACTGCCGGGTCGATGATCTTGAACATGAGTTGCGGATAGACACCGAAGACCACGATGGCCAACAAGAATGGTGTCCAGGCAATCCATTCGAAAACATTCACGTCATGAATGTCGCTGCTGTGATCGTCGTGTCCGTGTGCATCATGACCGTGATCATCATGTGACGCACCAGCAAATTCAGCCTTAGGTTCACCAAAGGCGGTGCGCTGGAACAGCCACAACAAGTACGCAGCAGCAAGAACGGTTCCGAGCGCCGCAATCACCATGTAGACGCGGAATGTCACTTGAGATAATCCGGCAGCCGGCGAGTACGTCGACAAGATTGCGGGGAACTCACCCCAGAATCCGGCGAGGCCAGGCAAACCAAGCGACGCCATTGCACAGAAGCCCAAGATCCAACCGAGGCGCGGCATCTGCTTGAGCATGCCACCCAGTCGTGCGATTTCGAGTGTGTGATAACGATCCTTCACTGAGCCGGCAACAAAGAAGAGCATGCCAGTGATGAGACCGTGAGCAACCATTCCAAAGATGGCGGCATTGAAGCCCATCGGAGTGAGTGTTGAAATACCCAACATCACAAATCCCATGTGAGCAACCGACGAAAACGCAATCAAACGCTTCATGTCGGTTTGCGCCAAACAACCAAGCGCACCGTAGATAATTCCGATGACGGCAAGAAGGCCGATCCAAGGTGCCCATTCTTTTGCAGCAGTCGGAAGAATCGGGATCGCAATACGCACGAAACCGTAGGTACCGAGCTTCAACAAAATTGCGGCCAAGATAACTGAACCTTGGGTTGGTGCTTGCGTGTGCGCATCAGGCAACCACGTGTGGAAGGGGAACATCGGAACCTTGACGGCAAAACCGACAAACATTCCACCGAAGATCCAAATCTGTGCGGAGCGACCGATGAGTCCACCATATTCAGCAAGTTGCGGAATCGAGAACGAGGGCTCAACCCCTGCTGGCAACTCTCCACGAACTTTGTAGAACAGTGCGATGAAGGCGACGAGCATGAGCGCCGAACCAAACATCGTGTACAAGAAGAACTTGAGCGATGCGTACTGACGATTTTCGCCACCCCACACACCGATCATGAAGTACATCGGTAACAACACCACTTCAAAGAACACGAAGAACAAGATGAGGTCTTGCGAAATGAATGTTCCGGCCATACCTGTCTGCAAGATGAGCATCAAGATGAGGAAAGCCTTCGGGTTACCAGGCGATGGAACGTGGTTCCACGAATAAACCATCACCAGCACCGTGACCACCATTGACAAGAAGTAGAGCGGCAAGCTCATTCCGTCGAGACCAATCGTGTAGTTACTAGAGATGACTTTGATCCATTCGGCGTTCGCGAAGAACTGCAACTTGCCGGCTTGACTGAAGTCGAACTGGGTGAGTGTGTAGACACCCACTCCCAAGGTTGCGAGCGCGGTCACAAGAGCTACCAACTTGTGGAGCTCTTCTTCTGCCTTGGGGATGAACAACATGACAATCACGCCGACTAGCGGCAAGAAAGTGCCAACGCTGAGCACCCAGTTTGAATTTTGGAGTACGTCCATGCCGTATTGCTCCTCAGGTGTTGATGATGACGAGTATGAGAGCGCCGATGGCGGCCGCAGCAAACAGCAGCGCTCCGTATTGATTGACCTTGCCCGACTGCACTGGGCGCAACGCTCCACCTGTGCCCCGGGCTGCGGCGCCCGAGCCGTTCACCGCGCCGTCGACGACGCGCTGATCGATATTTCGATAGACCCAACCGGCTACCCGGCGGGAAACCTTGCCAACACCATTTACGATGCCGTCAAGAATGTTTTGATTCACCCAATACGCAGCAGCTGCGATCGGGTGTGCAATCGAACGAACGATGACCTTTTCATACAAGGCATCGAGGTAGTACTTGTTCCACAAGAAGGTGTAACCGCCGCGCAAGACTTTGCTGCGCTCGGTGAGACCAACGAGACGCTTGTTGCGACGCGTGTAGTACTGCACACAGAACATCCAACTCGACAACAAACCAAAGGCCACGATGATCAGTGACAATGCTGCCTTCGACCACTTGAACGGCGCGTGGTGAATCGTTGGGAAGTAACAAGCCATGCCGGCTTCAGGTGCAACAACTGCGCAACCTTCTTCGGCCACTGCTTCTTCAGATGAGACATTCTGCTGAGTAACAACGACTGCTTCACCAGGGCCAGACGCCACGGTGCCATCAATCGCGACATAAGCGGCGCTTGGCTCAACGTACTTCTTGAATCGTTCCCAGTTTTCGCCAAACGGAGTTGCGTTCGACAATCCAGCGACCAAAGCCAACGCCGCAAGAATCATCAACGGAATCGTGATCAGCTTCGGGCTTTCGTGAGGACCATGGGCTGCATCATGTGCGCCATGAGTGTCGTGCGAGTCGTGGGCATCATGTGCCGCAGGTGCATCATGCGAATCGTGAGCATCGGCATGCGCATCGTGTTCATCATGATGTTCGCCAGCAGCTGCGCCGCGAGCCTTGCCAAAGAAAGTCAGGTACGTCGCGCGAGTCATGTACGCAGCGGTCAAGAACGCACCACTCAAACCAACGATCATGAACGCGTTGTAACCGTTATGTCCAACATTGTCGATGATCTCGTCCTTCGAGAAGAAACCAGCCAACGGGAATACACCGGCCAAAGCCAATGTTGAGATGATCCAAGTAGCGGCAGTAATCGGCATCTTCTTGGCCAAACCGCCCATGTCTTTTTTCATGTCGAACGAGTGATGCGAACCCGAGTGGCTCACCGAACCTGCCGACAGGAACAAACATGCTTTGAAGAATGCATGAGTGAAGATGTGGAACACGGCGGGCAACCAAGCGCCAGCGCCAAGACCCATCATCATGTAACCCAACTGCGACACCGTTGAATACGCCAACACTTTCTTGATGTCATGTTGAACAAATGCCAGTAGTGCAGCAACCACAATGGTGATACCACCAATGAGAACAATGAAGTTGATGTTGGTGTCACCGATCTTCATGCCTTCCCAGAACACTGGGTAGACGCGAGCGACCAAGAACACACCGGCCACTACCATCGTGCTCGAGTGCAACAGCGAACTCACTGGTGTCGGTCCAGCCATCGCGTCTGGCAACCACGTATGCAACGGGAACTGACCGCTCTTGCCGATACAAGCAATGAACAAAGCAACGGCGCCCCACGTGAGAGCACTATGACTTGCTTGACCCGACATCGCCCATGCCGACAAACCACTGATGTTGAAACCAGAAACACCAAGATTCTTTTGGGTCCAACTGTTTGCCGAGAAGAACAAGATGGCAGTTCCGATGAGCAAGCCCATGTCGCCAACACGCACAGTGAAGAAGGCTTTGAGCGCTGCTCGTGAGTTGGCTTCTTCTTCCCACCAGTGTCCGATCAACATGAACGAGCACAGACCCATGATTTCCCAACCAAGAATCAACTGCACCATGTTGGGAGCCAGAACCATACACAACATGCCGGCGGAGAACAACGTGAGTGCGGCGAAGAAATGCGTGTAGCGACGATCGCCGCGCAAGTATTCGAGCGAGTAAATCTGCACGAGGCTTGAGATAAACGCCACGACGACGAGAAGCGTGAGTGCGAGTCCGTCAATGTGTTGGCCGATTCCAAAATGGAAACCGCCACTTTGCCACCAGGTCCATTCGTGAATAACTGGTGAAACATACGGCGCTACATGATGAGCACCTTCGGCGACCGCTTCGTGAGCACCATCAACGACACTGTTCACTCGCTGAATCCACTGCCAGGCAGCTCCACCGGCAAGTGCCAACGACGTGAGCATCGACAGCACACCAAGTTCGCTGCCCTTCATGGGCAGCTTCTTGCCAAAGAAGATGATCAGCACAAAAGTGACTGCCGGAATAATCGGGATCAAAAACGCATGATCTAAGAACCAGCCAGATGACATGACTTCTGAATTCATTTGAGCCAGCATCGGTTAGCCCTTCATCTCTGACAAGTCATCAAGCGCAATTGTGCGACGGTTGCGATAGATCAACAAAACCAGAGCCAAGCCCACACCGACTTCAGCAGCAGCGATTGCGATGATGTACAACGCAAACGTGTTGCCATCAACTGAACCATGACGAACTGAAAAGGCCAACAGATTGATATTGACCGAGTTCAAAATGAGTTCGATTGACATCAACACCATCACGGCGTTCTTGCGAGCAAGTACGCCATAGACACCGATGCAAAACAGCACGGCACCTAAGAGAAGAAATTGAGCAGTCAACATGGTCGGCCTCTCAGTCTTTCCGCGCCAAGACAATGGCACCGATGACGGCGACGAGTAATACGAACGACAAAGCCCAGAAAGGCAACAAGTACGGACCAAAGATGTCGTCACTGATGACCTGAACTGGAATTGGCGTCATTTCGGCTGGATTCTTGATGAGGCGTTCGTTGCCGAAGCCGTCGATGATCACATACGACATGACACCCAACATCAAGAGTGCGACGGGGATTCCGAGCGCCCAATTCTTGTTGTTGAGATCTGATTCAGCACCAATGCGAGCTCTCGTGAGCATGGTGCCGAACAAGAACAGCACCATGACGGCGCCGACGTAGACCAACACTTGTGTGATGGCCACAAATTCGGCCGACAGCAACAAGTACTGAGCAGCAGCACCCGACAAAACAACGACGAGCCACAATGCAGCGTGCACCACGTTGTTCACAGTCACAACACGCAATGCTGCAACAATCATCAACAACGAGATGATGCCGAAACCCACGTTTTGGGCAACAAGAAGATCGGCCGCGATCATTACTTCTTGCCCTTCTTTTCGGCGCCAGCTTCAAGAGCTGGTGCTTCGGGAACAGTTTCCATCCACTCGCTCAACTTGGCCTTGTCATGCAACAAGTCGGCAATCTTCGGTTCGCTGTATTCATATTCGGGGCTCCAGAACAATGCGTCAAATGGACACACATCTACACAGATACCGCAATACATGCACAGCGCGTAGTCAATGTCGAAGCGATCTAGTTTGTTGACTTGTCGTGGCTTGCCGCCGGCGCGTCGCGGTGGAGCCATTTCTTTGTGACCCTCGATGTAGATACACCAGTCGGGACACGAGCGAACGCACAACATGCAAGATGTGCAGTTGCCTTCGTGCAACGCGATAACGCCACGAGCACGGGTTGGCGGTGCTTCTTTTTCGTGCGGATACTGCACCGTGTTCGCACCGTCAATAACGGTGCGCTTCAGGGTGTTGAGCGTGACGCCAAGACCTTTGAAGAGACCAGGGACCTTGGGCATCAGAAAGCCACCTTCAAGATCGCGGTGATCATAATGTTCACCAATGAAATAGGAATAAGAACCTTCCACGCAAAACGCTGCAGTTGGTCTTCACGGAAACGTGGGTAACTGAAACGCACCCACATGATGACAAAAGCCAACACCATCATCTTTGTGAACATGATGAGCGGTCCGACAACATTCATCCAGTCGGAGACATCATCGATGCTCTTCCAGTCAAACCAAGCGAATGGCACTCCCCAACCGCCAAGGAACAACACCGAGGCGATCAGTGAGAACACACCAGCGGTTGCGAATTCGGCAATGAAGAATGTCAAGAAGCGGAAGCCCGAGTATTCGGTCATGTAACCCGACACGAGTTCTGATTCGGCAATCGGCATGTCGAATGGTGTCTGAGTAAGTTCGGCTTGAACCGCAATCATGAAAATGATGAAGCCCGTGAACTGCGTGAGGATGTACGGATTACCCAAACCGTTCCAACCGAACATTGATCCGCCGTTTTGCGCAACAACAATTCCCTGAAGGTTCATCGTGCCGGCCTGAATGATGACACCAATAACGGCAAGTACCATCGGAAGTTCGTAAGCAATCAACTGACCAGCAGCACGCAAACCACCGAGCAACGAATACTTGTTGGCACTTGACCAACCAGCCATCAAAATACCGAGCACGCTGACTGATGAAACAGCCAACAGGTAGAACACACCCGCTTCAAAGTTGGTGAACCAGGCATCGGGTCCGAACGGCACAACAGCCACCAACAAGAACGTGCTCGCCAAAACCACGAGTGGTGCAATCTTGAAAATAGTCCGATCAGCGCGAGCTGGTGTGATGTCTTCTTTCTGCAACCACTTACCCACCTCGGCAAACAACTGCATTGAACCGTAGGGGCCAGCTTCCATTGGTCCGAGACGACTCTGCATAAACGACATCATCTTGAACAAGAACAAGTACACGATGGTGCCCGCGGGTAACAGCACCGCAACGAGTCCACCAAGGATGCGCAACAATGTCTGTACCCAATACGGCAGATCAGCGGCAAGCAGAGCGATCATCGATCAATGTCTCCAAGAATGAAGTACAGCGAAGCAAGAATCGTGATGATGTCGGGGACATAGACACCCTTCAAAATCCAAGGAACGATCGAGATGTTGTTGAAACTGGCCGAACGAATCTTGGTGCGGAACGGACCGAGATCACCCTTACTCACAACGTAGTAGCCCATTTCGCCGAGTGGGTTTTCGGTTGATACCCAAGCTTCGCCTTCAGGAACCTTGATGATGCGCGGAACCTTGGCCATAATCGGGCCGGTCGGGATATTGTCCAGCAACTGATCAACGATGCGCGTTGATTCGCGAACTTCTTGCAGACGAATCCAGCAGCGAGCAAAACTGTCACCATCGGGGTGAGTCCAAACTTTCCAGTCGACCTTGTCCCACGCCATGGGGAGCGACTGATCGCGACGTAAGTCCCAGTCAATGCCACTCGCACGAGCGTTGGCGCCTGACAGTCCGTACTGCATGGCAATGTCTTTCGGAATCACACCAATTCCGCGAGTACGGCTCTGGAAGATTTCGTTACCAAACAACAAATCTTCTATTTCGGTGCAGAAATTACGCAAGGTCTTCATGACTGCGCGGGTTTCATCGATGAAGCCAGCAGGAAGATCGTCTTTGAGTCCGCCAATGCGGTCGAAGTTGGGGTGGAAACGTCCGCCCGTTGTTGCTTCGATGAGGTTGAGAACATGTTCGCGATCTCGGAACGCCATGAACACTGGAGTGATGGCGCCCAACTGCACACCAAGGTCACCAAGGAACAACGACACGTTGGCAATACGCGACAACTCGAACAAGATGGTGCGAATCCATTGAGCGCGCGGCGGTGCTTCAATCTCCATCAACTTTTCAGCCGCCAAAATGAACGGCACTTCATTGGCAAAACTTCCGAGCCAGTCGATGCGGTTCACAAGTGACGTCACTTGTGGATACGTACGAACTTCGGTGAGTTTTTCGTAACCACGATGCATGTAGCCACATGACGGTTCGGCCCACACCACTTGTTCACCATCGAGGTGAGCAATGATGCGCAACGTACCGTGAGTTGCTGGGTGCTGCGGTCCGATGTTGAGGGTCATGCCGTCGGTTTCGAGTTCAATGTTCAACCGCGCATCAGCGGCCTGCGACGCGATGTACGCCAACTGGCGACGATCAATGAGCGATTCAGTAGACGTCATTCTGCGTCTCCTTCTTCTTCAGCAGAGCCACCAGGCATGGGTTCAACATCAACAATTCCCGGCCACGGCTTCACCAAACGTGCGAGCAATGGAAAATCTTTGCGCAACGGATGACCTTCAAATTCACCTGGCAAATACATATTGCGGAGGTCGGGATGACCAGCGAAGCCAATACCAAACATTTCGTGGGCTTCACGTTCGTGCCAGTTCGCACCGGCAAAAACTGAAACCCATGATTCAACAACAGGTTCAGAATCAGAAACATCACACTTGATGTTGATGCCGACATGCAATGTTGGGTGGACTAAACGTGCGAGAACTTGCAAACGTGTCTCGCCACCGGCGTAACCCTGTTTGATGGTGTCATCGCGTTCGGGCGGCGGAGCAGTCGGGTCGTCTTCGCCTTTGCCAAACGGCGATGGCATCCAGTCGATAGCCGACAAGAAACAAAAATATTCAAAGCCCATCTCGCGCAATGCAACACCAGTGCGGCGCCATGCATCGGTGCTGACACGCACCCACACATCGTCGCCAGGCTTGACCAAACTGTCAACGAGATCGGCACCAATGTGCGTACGAAGATCGTCAACAATGCGTTCGCGCAATGTGTCGCCAGGAATTTCTGCGATCGGAGTATCAGTTGACGACATTCAACTCACCTCGCTTGGCGGCAGCCTTCTTCGACTTCTTGGTTTCGCCAACGATGAGCGGCTTATAACCCTCGCCGCGCCAACGAGCACCCATGTCTTCATTCAAGATGCGCTGTTGCAACAACACGACGCCTTCAAGCAAAGCTTCGGGGCGAGGCGGACAACCAGGGACATACACATCAACCGGAATGATTTGGTCAACGCCCTTAGTCACTGAGTAACTGTCCCAATATGGACCGCCACTATTTGCGCATGAACCCATCGAGATGACGTACTTCGGATCGGGCATCTGTTCGTACAAACGCTTAATGACCGGAGCCATCTTGTCGGTCACGGTTCCGGAGATCACCACGAGGTCGGCTTGACGCGGACTTGCGGGAAGCGGAATGACACCAAGACGCATCACGTCATATCGCGGAGAACCAAAAGCAGCGCCCATCTCGATGGCGCAACACGCAAGGCCCCACTGATACACCCACAGGGAGTACGAGCGGCCCATGTTTAATAATGAATTCAGCGGCTTTGGTAGCCGCCCGCGGTCAACGAGACCCATGTGACTCCTTGTCCATTACACCCAGCGAAGGACACCCTTGCGCCAGGCGTAGACGAGACCCAATAACAACACACCCAC
>JBAXIP010000063.1:0-11384 GCA_037138315.1 Actinomycetes bacterium | reverse complement strand
ATGGAAACAGTTGTTCAGGTTGCTCAGGGGCAGTTGCGGGGTTCAGTAGAAAACGGACTACATATATTCAGGGGCGTTCCGTTTGCGGCTCCCATTGATGGAGCAAACCGTTTTCGCGCGCCGCAACCGCGCGAATCTTGGTCGGGTGTTCGAGACGCCACCACGATTGGATTGATTTCACGACAAGCACCCCTGCCACCACCTTTCGGTTCTCCTTTGCCAGAGGCAGGTGCTGATTGTTTGAATCTCAACGTCTGGAGTCCCGACACCTCGGGCTCGTTGCCGGTGTATGTATGGATTCATGGTGGTGCGTTCTACGGCGGCAGCAGTGTCGAGGCGGTTTACGATGGCGCATCGTTTGCCCGTCATGGTGTCGTCTGTGTGACGATTAACTATCGCTTGGGTGCACAAGGCTTCTTGCATCTTGCTGATCACTTCCCAGAATTTGCAGAATCTGGTAATGCTGGATTGCTGGATCAGATCGCGGCTCTGAAATGGGTGCAACAAAACATCGCAGCATTTGGTGGTGACCCAACACGTGTCACGATCGCCGGAGAGTCGGCCGGTGGTATGAGCGTGTCGTCGTTGTTGGCAACGTCTCTTGCAAAGGGATTGTTCACTCAAGCGATTCCGCAAAGTGGAGCTGGTCATAATGGCATCAGTGCCAAGACCGCAAGCGTGATTGCCGGTGAAGTCTTGCGTCGACTTGATGTGAATCCTGGCGATAGCACTGCGTTGGCCCAAGTGTCTGATGAGCGCCTGTTTGAAGTGCAACTAGAAGTAATGGGTCTGGTGCTCGAAGGGGACTCAGATATTTTGGGCGAGGCCGCCGGTTCAATGATGCCGTTTCAACCGACGTATGACACCGCAATTTTGGCGAAGCGACCGATTGAGTTGATTGAGGCGGGATCAGCAGCGGGCATTAAAGTTCTCACTGGCACAACAATGCAAGAGTCATTGGTTTTTATGATCGCGATGTCGCCCATGTTTAACGAAGAGATGCTTGAAGCATTGGTATCTGCAACATTTGGATCTTCCGAAAAAGGTCTTGCGGCATTAGAGAAGTATCGTGCCAATCGGCCAGGTGCATTGCCCCTCCAAATCTCCGCAGCTGTTGAGACTGATCGCATGTTTATTGTGCCGTGTCGTCGACTTGCTGATGCGCAACTCAAACACTCACCAGATGTGTGGACATATCGCTTTGATTGGGCGACTCCGGTATATGACGGAGCACTTGGTGCGTGTCACGCGCTTGAGTTGGTGTTTGTATTTAATAATCTTGGTGATCCTGCAGCGGCGTATTTGAGTGGCGATAATGCACCGCAAAATGTCGCTGATGCAATGCATCAAGCTTGGGTTGCATTTGTGAAGACTGGCAATCCGCAACATGCTGGAATTCCAGAATGGACGAGACACAACATCAACGCGCGACCCATGATGCAGTTCAATACAACATCAACACTTGGTCACAATCTTTGCGCTGATGAACTTGCTTTGTGGGATGGCGTCCTCTAAGAAACGTCTTTGATGCGTTGCCGAAGTTGCACAAAAACTTCTTCGCCAACTATTGCTGTCAATTCTTCAGCCAAACTTTCAATCACTGGTTGTTCGCCGACGTATGTCTCGGGCTCTTCAGTGCACACCCACGCCATCTTGTCACTGTGATCGCCCCAATCAGATTTCTTCCAGCCGCGAACGGTGGCGATTTCGACGTCATCGTCACGCATGACCCAATCAACCTTGATGGGGAGTTGCCAACACACTGAGGGCTTCCAGTCAATGGGCGACTCGTTGTAGGCAAGCGCCCCGAGATGTAACGCACAACCCTCGCCACCCGAGAAGCCGTGGCGATTATGAAAAACGCAAGCACCATCAATCACTCGGGTTGCATCATTTTTCTCATCTCGAAAAATTCCACCTGCTTGGGCTTCCGCGTGAAACTGAAAAATCTCTGGAGTCAAAGTTGCAGCCATGGCCGACAAGTTCATTGCTTCATCAATCCCGTCGAGTTCGGCACCGAGCGAACAGCATCCGTGACCAGTGGTTGCGTCACGTGTTTCGCCGATGCCAAGGCATCCACGGCCCCAGATGCATGTCCAGTTTGATGTGATGAACGATCGCTCAAAACGCCAGATGGTGTCACCAGCGTCGACCTCGTCAAAGATCTGTTCGTCAGACATGTGATCGGACATGTGTTCAGACTACGGTGCATTCCTTAGTCAAACTGGTGGCAAAAGGTGGCGGAAAAGCCGCCATTTCTGCCACCAGAAAAACTAAGGGAGCGGGTACACGGTTTTCTAGAAATCGTCTCCGAATGGCACACCCTTGCGCCACACTGTTGTCGTGAGTCTTTCAGAAACAACCCAGCGCGAATTCGCCGAACAACATATGAATATCGTGCTCGGTCGCCTCGCGGGCCCAGACGCAACTCCACGCGGCGACCAGGTTGATGCAGTTCACGCGGTGCTTCAACCAGCATCGCGAGTATTAGTAGTGCAAGCGACGGGTTGGGGTAAGTCGGCGGTGTATTGGGCAGCTACTCATGCTTTGCGCCATTCAGGTTCGGGACCAACCTTGGTAGTTTCGCCACTTTTGGCACTCATGCGCGATCAGGTCACCGCTGCCGAACGGGCTGGATTGACTGCAGCAACTGTGAACTCAACCAACTTTGATGAGTGGGATGAAGTCTTCCGTCAACTCGACAATGACACCCTTGATGTCTTGCTGGTGTCGCCCGAACGCCTAGGAAATGCACGCTTTGCTGCTCGACTCGGTGAATTATTAGCGCGAGTAGGACTGATCGTGATCGACGAAGCGCATTGCATCAGTGACTGGGGATTTGATTTCCGTCCCGACTATCAACGATTGGCCCGAGCGTTGTTATCAACGCCGACTGCATCAGTACTTGCAACGACCGCAACAGCAAACGAACGCGTCACCAAAGATGTAAGCGATCAACTTGGTGCACACACCGTGACATATCGCGGAACGTTGGCGCGCACGTCACTCACGTTGTCGGTGGTTCCCGGTTTGACACCACTTGAGCGCTATGCGTGGATTGCTGATGCACTTGAACAATTGCCAGGCTCAGGAATCATTTATGTGTTGACGGTCGCCGAAGCCGACAAGCTTGCTGCATTCTTGGCATCTTGTGGACACAACGTTGATGCGTATACGGGTCAACTTGACGGAGATTCGCGTATCGCGATTGAAGAGCGTCTGCGCAATAACGAAATTAAGGCCGTGATTGCCACGTCGGCACTCGGAATGGGATACGACAAACCCGATCTTGGATTCTGTGTGCACGTTGGTTCGCCATCGACCCCAGTTGCCTATTACCAACAAGTTGGTCGTGCTGGACGCGCCGTTGCGCATGCCGATGGGGTGTTGTTGCCATCTGATGCCGATGAACGTATTTGGGAATATTTTGCGACTGCGTCAATTCCCGATCCCAAGTCGGCCGACAAAGTATTAATGACCATCGCCGAGCAGCCGCGCACATTGCTGGAAATTGAGAGTGAAACAGGATTACGTCGGGGACGGCTTGAAGCATTGCTAAAGATTTTGGCTGTTGAAGGTGTTGTTGAAAAGGTTGGTACGGCGTGGTCCACGACAGGCGAGCGTTATGTGCACAACACCGCAAAGTGGGCCGACCTCGCCAAAGTTCGCGCCACCGAAGCCGACATCATGCGCAAGTACGCGCATGGTGAAGGTTGCTTGATGGCGTTCTTGCAAATTGCTCTAGACGACCCCAGCCCTACCGCCTGCGGCCGCTGTTCGGTATGCACCGGCAACATTCCTTTTCCCGGTGGCGAACCATCTCATAACAAGTTGATGTCGGCGCGGGCATTTATGCGCGGCACCGATGCCGACATTGAACCGCGCAAGCAATGGCCAAAAGGTGTGAGTCGTAAGGGCAACATTGTCTCGCTGAATGCTGGACGAGCAGTGGCCTTTGCTGATGATCCAGGCTGGTCACTTGAGTTGTCCGAACTTGCCCGAAGTCGCCCAGGAGAAATACCTCAGGTCATGCTCGATGGGGCTGTGGCTACTCTTGGTCGCTGGTCAAAGGTGTGGGGAACGCGACCGACTGCAGTTGTTCCGTTACCAGCAATTGATATGCGCTCAAATCGTCAACTCGCCGAACATATTGCCAAGGTTGGCAAGTTGCCGATGCACGACGTTTTCACATGGACTGGTGGTGCCATACCTGATGATGCGGCATCAACACCCGTTGTCGCACATCTTGAAACGGTGCTGACGATCACCGAAGATCACGAATTACCTCGTGGCCCAGTGCTATTGGTATCAACCGATGTGCGGACGCGATGGACCGCAACTGTTGCTGGCGCGATGTTGCGCGCTCAAGGAATACCCGCAGTCTTGTTGTTGGCTCTGCACTTGCGTCCCTGAATAAATAGGTGGTTGAACTAAGGTCAAAGCGTTGTTGAATCGCGGGCCATAAGGAGCCATCATGAAAATTTCTGATCTGTTTTCCGTTCAAGGAAAAGTTGCCGTAGTGACGGGCGGTTCACGCGGAATTGGTGAGATGATCGCGGCCGGATACCTCATTAACGGCGCCAAGGTTTATATCAGCTCACGTAAGAAAGATCAGTGTGACGCCACTGCCAAGCGTTTGTCCGAGACACACGGTGCCGAATGCATTTCAATTCCGGCCAACTTGTCTGAGTTAAGTGGCATTGAATCTTTAGTTGCCGAATTGTCGAAGCGCGAAGATCACATTGACATCTTGGTAAATAACGCCGGCGTGTCGTGGGGTGCGCCACTCGATGACTTCCCCGAATCTGGCTGGGACAAAGTGTTTGACACCAATGTCAAAGGCGTTTTCTTTTTGACCCAGAAAATGTTGCCCTTGCTTGAATCCAAAGCCACTAATGCCGATCCGTCACGAGTGATCAACATCGGTTCAATCGACGGAATTCGCACACCAATGTTTGACACTCATTCATACGGTCCGTCAAAAGCCGCATTGCATTCGCTCACCAGTCAGATGGCTGCCAAATTGGTCAAGCGCAATATTTTGGTCAACGCAATTGCGCCGGGACCTTTCCCCACATGGATGCTCAGCACCGGTGTCGGTGGCGGCGGCGATGTTGAAGGAACCGACTGGGATGCAGTCGGACGTACCAATCCGCGTCGGCGTGTTGGCACCCCAGAAGATATTGCAGGATTGGCAATTTTCTTGAGTTCACGCGCCGGAGCATTCACGGTTGGTGAAGTCATCAAGTGCGATGGCGGAATTGTTATTTCGTGAAGTGACTGCTCTCGCCTGAGCAACGCGTCAACAATGATGGACTCGAGCGAACGCCTCCAATATCAACCAGCGATTGATGGTCTGCGAGCAGTCGCCGTTGCATTGGTGTTGCTCTTTCATGGTGGATGGACGTTATTTTCTGGTGGCTACGTCGGAGTCTCGCTATTTTTCACGATCTCCGGATTCTTGATTACTTCGTTATTGATTCAGGAATTTGAATCAACAGCAACAATTTCGCTCAAGGCTTTTTATGCGCGAAGAATGAAACGGCTCCTTCCCGCCAGTGTGGTTTGTCTTGTCGTTATTTCGTTGCTTGCTTGGCGCGGATATTTTGCCAGCGTCGAAGGATTACAGAGTGATATCAATTCTGCGGCGTTACAGGTGTTTAACTGGCGTGCTCTTTTTCGAGGTCAGTCTTATGCCGCTCTGATCGGAGCGAGCCAACCGCGACCTCTTGATCATTTCTGGTCGTTATCAATTGAAGAACAGTTCTACTGGTTATGGCCAATCGCGATGTTGTTCATTATGCGCAAAACGAAGAACGCACGGGATATTTTTCAAGCCCGAGCAAAGAGTATTTATCTCGTCACTTTTGTGTTTGTTGTTCTTGCACCAGTGATCGCCAAAGTGTGGGGACCAAATGCTGCGTATTGGGCAACTCCGGCCCGCCTAGGCGAAATATTGGTCGGGGCATCATTGGCGATGTGGTTGCGTACGAGAGGCGACGCGGCTCGCATCAAAGCTTCGGGATCATTGGTTGGATGTATTGGCTTCATCATTGTTCTTGTTTCGGCAATGACATGGCCGAGTGATTCGGGTCCTGCTTACGTTGGAGTCTTCCCAATTTTTGCAATCGCTAGCGCAGCCACGATTGTTGGTGCAATTTCGATCGGTCTCTTCCGTCGTGTGTTCGCGCATCGTCTGCTGGTGGCTTTGGGCCGACGAAGTTACGGTATCTACCTCATTCATTGGCCAGTTTTTACCCTCGTCAATTCGCAGCGTTTTGATCTCGGAAAAGGAACGTTGTTCGTTATCCGGATTGTGGCGACTCTGCTGATTTCCTGGTTCTCATATTCGTTCATTGAGCAACCGATAAGACATGGGAAAGTTTCTCAACAAAAATTATTCGCCTTTGCTAGTTTTTTCACTGCATTGATAGTCATCATCGCATTGGCCATCGTGCCCCAACCGGTAGTTCTCTTCGCATCTGAAGTTGACGCTGGTGAAGTTTTATTAGGTCGTGAACAATCGTCGGACCAATCAATACCAACTACTGAAGTTGATGACTTGAGTAATAGTAAACCCATCAAGATGGTTGTTCTCGGAGACTCGACAGCCGTGGCGCTGAGTGCAGGAATTGTGCGATGGGCCAAAGAGGATTTGTCGCGAGCACGAGTCGCAATCGTGGCGCATACGGCTTGCGGTTTCGCCCGTGCAACTTCAGTTGAAGACATCACCGGAAATTTCCATCGTGATTGTGATCAAGCTTTGGGTCCGCAACTCTCGGATGCCCTACAACTACAACCAAGTGTTGCGTTACTCATGGTGGGTCTTGCCGACAGTGGCCCGATGATTTGGTCTCAGGCTGAAGGAGTCTTACAACCCAATGATCCAAGATTCGCTGAACACATTCATAGTGACTATCGCCAATTAATTGAGCAGTTAATCGCTGGTGGGGTGAAGAACGTTGATTGGCTTTTGGCACCACACCCCACAACTTGGTGGTTGGGAAACTTGGGTCATGCTCCAGAATCGCTGCGCACTGACTTAACAAATACCTGGATTACCCAATTAGCAGGTGAATACCCGAGCATCATTCACATCATTCGTTTCGATGAATGGCTTGAAGACCAAGAAGGTGACGACGATCGGTCGTGGCGTCCAGATGGACTACATCTCTCGGAAGATTCGGCTCTCAAAGTCATGAGCGAATTCATTGGACCAACCTTGTTATCTCACTAAATGCGGTCGAGCTCCGCACCATCAAATAACGGCATGACGCCGAACTCGGTGATATCGCGATTCATCTCTTCATCAAGTGGACGGCTGAGATCACCTTGAGCGGCTTCAAGAATGATTGGTAACAACGTCGCATCACTGGTGGTGTTGAGGAATAGATCTGATTGCGACAGCACATAACGCACTGCACGTTCAATGGCATCTGAATCGGTGAGTGGTTCATACCAACTGCGATGAGATTCAGTTCCATCATCCCAGCGGCGACGAGCCACTGCCTTGATGGTTTGAGTTGCAATATTTCGCGTACGACAGGCGTCTCGTAACGCAGCGACGTCATCGCGGTATTGAGGAATCGAGAGCAACGAGTGGTTGTACGGAAACAGAACGGCGTCAAAATTGAACTCTGCCAAGCTGCGCAAGTGCATAGACGGAATTCGCAGGCCGTGGCCGGTTACGCCAATGAAACGCACCAAACCTTCAGCGCGGGCTTGGTCGAGCGCCTCAACGGCACCACCTTTGCTTAATGCCGTTTCCCATTCATCGGGTTCAACCAAATTGTGAAGTTGAATGAGGTCGATCTGGTCAATTCCCATTCGCTCAAGCGATCGTTCAAGTTCGGCACGGGCCATCAATCCAACTCGCTCTTGTGTCTTTGTCGCAAGGAAAACTTCTGAACGATGATCAACGAGCCAGGGTTTGAGGTGATCTTCAGATGCCCCGTACAAGGCGGCGGTATCAATGTGGTTGACGCCATATGAAGTGACGAGATCAAGTGTTTTGATGGCACGTGATTCGCTCATACCTCCGAGTGCAGCCGCACCAAAGATGACCCGACTTGAAAGATGACCCGTTTGACCGAATTCTGCGAAAGGCAACATCCCTATGACGGTAGTTCTTTACCGTCCCCGCTAGGCACTTGTCATCATGAGACGAAGTAGTCTGATGAGTAATTATCAGGGGGTTAATCACCATGTCGCAGTCCACATATGTAGATGTTTTGATCGTCGGTGCCGGTATCTCGGGTATTGGCATGGCCTATCACCTGCAGCAGCAGTGTCCCGACCGTAGTTACACCATCTTGGAAGGCCGACCCGATATGGGTGGCACGTGGGATCTGTTCCGTTATCCAGGTGTGCGCTCCGACAGTGATATGCACACTCTTGGTTACAGCTTCAAACCTTGGAAGGAAGCCAAGTCAATCGCCGATGGTCCTTCAATTCTCAATTACCTGCGCGAGACCGCGAGCGAAAATGGAATTGATAAAAAGATTCAGTTCAATCATTTAGTCACTAACGCTTCTTGGTCAACCGAGACAGCAACATGGACCGTGACCGCAACCCATAAAGAAACCAACGAGACGCTCACGTACACCTGCGGTTTCTTGTCAATGTGCTCGGGCTACTACAGCTATAAAGAGGGCTACACGCCAGAGTTCCCCGGAATTGAAAACTTCACCGGTCAAGTGATTCACCCGCAAAAGTGGCCAGACAATCTCGATTACACCGGCAAGCGTGTTGTGGTGATCGGATCAGGTGCAACTGCAGTGACCGTGGTGCCGGCGATGGCGAGGAAGGCCGCACACGTCACCATGTTGCAACGTTCGCCAACATACGTCGTGTCGCGACCCGATCATGATGCGATCGCCGACAAACTCCGCAAGATCTTGCCAGAGAAAACTGCTTACGCAATTACTCGCGCCAAGAACATCGCTTTGACCAAGTTTTTCTATAACCGTACGCGTACTCAGCCAGAAAAAGTTAAGGGACAAATTCTAGGTGGAGTACGTAAGGCGCTTGGTCCCGACTACGACGTCGATACTCACTTCACCCCGACTTATAACCCGTGGGACCAACGTATGTGCCTCATCCCTAATGGTGATCTCTTCACATCAATTACGCTTGGCAAGGCTTCGGTCGTGACCGATCACATCGAGCGCATCACTGAGAACGGCATTTTGTTGAAGTCGGGCGCCACTATTGAAGCTGACATCATCGTCACGGCAACTGGACTCAATCTCGTCACTCTTGGCGAAATTGAATTCAAGGTTGATGGCAACGAAGTCGACTTCGCACAAACCTGGACCTACAAAGGCTTGGCCTATTCGGATGTCCCGAACTTGGTGTCAACCTTTGGTTACATCAATGCATCGTGGACACTCCGTGCTGATGTGGTGAGTAATTACTCGTGTCGTTTGTTGAATCACATGAAGAAAACAGGGACGCAGCAAGCAACACCACGTTTACGAGCACAAGACCAAGGTATGACGGCTCGCCCCTGGATTGATGATTTCTCGGCGGGCTACATGCAGCGTATGATGCACTTAATGCCCAAGCAAGGAGATCATGCCCCGTGGCTCAACCCGCAACTCATCGCGGTTGATAAGCAGATGATTGTGAAGTCGCCCATTGATGACGGGGCCATGCAATTCACGAAAGCCAAGGCTCTCGTTTAGTCATTTACGCCGCGACGTCGGGAGTCCAACCCGGAGCAGCAAAGACATAACGTAGGCGTTCGTTAAAGTTGTCGGCCTGAGCGACGTCTTTAGCGATCTGTGCTAATTCGCCATAAGCCATCTTGACGGGGTTGTTCGTGCGAATGTTTTTGGTGAGCCCGTATTGCAGTTGACGAATCTCGGGTTCAAAAGTCTTAAACATGCGGTCCCAGATAATCAAGATGCCGGCGTAGTTCTTGTCGATGTACTGCTTGTTGGCACCATGGTGAACACGATGATGCGATGGTGTGTTGAAAATCTTTTCAACCCAGTCAGGCAACCGATCAATGGCCTCAGTATGAATCCAGTACTGATAGAGCAAATTCAATTGGCGGGCTTTGACAAACGTCGAGTAACGGAAACCGAGTAATGGCATTGGCCAATACATCCACGTGGTGAGGTAACCGTTCCACGATTGACGCAACGCAGTTGACAGGTTGTAGCGACGTCCCGAGTGATGCGCGGCGTGGTCGGCCCAGAACAAACGAATCTTGTGCGTCGAACGGTGGTTCCAGTAGTACAAGAAATCCCAAGCGATCATGGCTGTGAAAAACGAGCCACGCCGAGAACCAAAATTTGAGAGACGATGGCGGAACAGAAAGCCATGGATCTTGCGGTACGCGCCATCAAGGGCAAACCCCATCAAGATTGATCCAACTAACAGACCAATGCTTCCTGCGGTGTCATTCTTTTCGTAACCAAGTGGAACGAGTGAATCAGGAACTGGATTGCCATCATCGACTGGTGCAACAGCATCAACATCAACGAGTTCGCGCAACTGGCGCTTCTGTAATACCCGATGTTCCCAGACCATGGTGGCGGCAAAGATTGGCAACGTCATTTTGTCAATGAAGTCAATCTTCCGTTTTGTTACACCCATGGTTGAAGGTTACGCCTGACGATGTAGTTCACATCAACGAGGTTTAGAACAATCCGGCAGGATCACCGAGCGAAATCGTCATGATGATGGAATAGACCAAAATCAATGCGCCGATTCCGGAGAGGGCGACTTGGATGCGCTGCTGCCGAACCAAACTCGCTACACCAAAAAGGAAAAGCGAAAGTGTCACGATGACTTCAAGTAAGGCAAATTTGTCGCCCTCAGTGTCGGACTTTTCGGCGTTGTCAAAGCTCTGTTGTGCTTCTTCATCAATCGCCTTTGCCGACACCAAGGCTTCATCGGTCCATTCGGGATTCTCATCAACGAAAGGCGAGTCGGGTGCAGAATCTTCGGGCTGGTCAAGCCACCAGTCGACGGCCTTGGCAAGATCGGGAGACATCAAGGTTTCGTGGATATACGACGCAGTCGTGTCGTCATGGGAAATCAGTGATTTGGTGTATTCGACGAATAGCAATTCGTCCTGATTCTCGATCGCAATTGCCCGATTGAACTCTTGGGAGGCATTGTCAAACAGGCGAATACCTTGGCTGTACGACTTTTGAACTGAGTCACCTAATTCGTTGCCTTGGAAGGCCGTCCAGGCTGTAATCACTGCGGCGAGACCAAGCATGATGGCTATGAGTTGCTCCAGCCGATCCTTAAATGCGGTCTTGGAGTCGATCTGATCTGCGGATGATATGGCGCTCACAAATTAAGTATGACAGAGAACTGTGACTATTTAGTAACCCTGAATAACATTAAAGCTCAGGCTTGTTTAG